>JAQBPR010000188.1 GCA_028287395.1 Bacilli bacterium | reverse complement strand
ACATCCACAAGGACAAAGCATGGCAGCACTCCATAAATGTTCATGTCGTGAAACGATTGGCCCAATGCATATTATCTTTGGATGCATGGATACAGCGGAAGATCGGCAATTGCTGAATAACATATTGCCAAATAATTATTATGCAAAAGATCATGGTACTTTCTTGTCGTTTGTTCATAATTAGGGTACTTTCTTGTCGCAATCTAAACGACAAGAAAGTACCAACAAGAGTTAAAAAACCGTATAAACACTGAATTTTCTTGTTTAGTGATTCATGTCGTTAGACAATTGGTGAGTCTTTACTTTTTATTCAAAATAATGAATAAAAATGCATAATATTCATCCCCATTCTTGGGAACACGTTTTTGTTAATCATATTGCAATAACTGTTCTAAAAAAACTCTAAAGGAGAGATTGAAATGAGTATTTCCGTTAAATCAAGCTTCATCCGGTTCAAAAAAGGTATTAATTTACAAAAGTGAGAACAAAGGAGATTCCAAGAAAAGCGGTAAACCTTTTCACATTGTAACGCTGCATGATCCAGTTACTTTGGACAATGTTGACTTCTCCCTCCCTCCCTCCAACTACTGACATTAGAACGGATCCTACACTTGGGGTTTCACTATTATTAACGATGAGACATTACGCTTTGTACGTGATGCAAGAAACTACGTATTTTTCAAAACTCAATCAGACGCCAAAAAATTCATGGCCATCTATCGCTTATCGCCTACCGTCTATCGTGTTACCGATCGTTATGTTCGACAAATTAGTAGTAAAAAAACAATGCGATTTACTAAAATACCAAAAAAGCGCTAGGAGCGTGATTCTATGCTATGTGGTTATTGCAGAAAAGGTCAAATACTGCACTTTAACAAGGATTATGATAAAGAACAAAAAATTTCTCCATTTGGAGAATCATTTAGCGTCAAACGGCGGCGAGATTGCAACTCCGTTGTCAATTGAAGCAACCGTAGCGGAAAAGCTTTTGCTCACAGTCTAAAAAAAATAACCCTTTCGGGTTATCAATGGCTTGCTTGTTGTTCTATCTTGTTCATCTATTAATTGTTTTGTCTAAGTCCGTTCCCATGCTTCTAATATCGCGTTTAATGCCTATTAATTGGGCATCAATATTATCTAGTCTATCGCTATTTTCATTTCTAAATTCGCTCATTTCTTTTCTCGAACCATCAATTTTTGCATTTGTAAGTTCTTGCGCACTCATTAATGCTTTAAGTAATTGTATAGCTTCATCGGACATTTGGTTCAACTCCTTTGTATTAATCAGCATAAAGCATTTTTTAATGTCTATCAAGTAATTTTTGAAATTAGCACTTTTTAAAGACTTAAAATTCTCTGATCGCAGAAAATTGCAGTCAAAACCCCTTATTAATCGATTACGTATCCGTAACATTCCGAAACACGCAGCTGAAAGAAATCTATAAAATCTTATGCATATGCCACAAGGCTTACACGGCTATTTAAGACAACGTACATGTGGAAATATTAAAATATTGTTTGAAGGCACAGCTTCAATGGGAATTAACGTAGAAATCATTCATTTTTTGGCTGCACTTATCAACTGCGCTTTTTTTGCTGTGCTTTCTCGGCTATTGCAATGGCACGGTCTATGCCTTGTAGTGGATTCTTTAGCATAGTCCCATGTCCACTTGCAAGCAGTGTTGGCTCTAGCTTTCTCAGCTTTTTTGCCGAGTCTAATGAAACTCCTTTATGCCAAGTACCCGTTGCAGGAAAAGGGAATAAGGTTTTAAGTGTACCCGGAACGGCGATTCCCCCAAGGATGATAATAGAATCCGATGCAATAAGTGCACGGCTGCGCACATCGAGAAAGGCCATTAATCCCGGAGTATGTCCAGGTGCATGAACAGCCTGTAAGGATCCAACAAGATCTCCATCCACAAGCAGCACATCTGGAATTGTTTTCGCTTTAGTATAGGCGCCTTTAATTGGATTTTGAGGTTCGTCTGGTTCTAAAGTTAAATCACCAGCTAGCACCTTGGCATCTCTCTTGGGCATATAAACCTTGGCATTGGGCAACTTTACCTTCAATGCATCCAAAGCGCCAACGTGATCCATATGCGCATGGGTGATGATAATGCGGGTAATCGGCTTTCCAATCTGAGCGGCAGTTCGCAATATCCCGTTGGAACTATAAGGTAAGCAAACGTCTACAAGTGTCAACTCCTTCCCTTCATCCACCAAAAAACAATTCACTGGAAAAAGATAAGGCAAAAACGTAATCTGAACTAAATTTCCTGCTTTAATCACTCGCATGAATATTCCTCCTCTAAATTACTTGCTTACTAACAAGCTGAGGATCGTCGAATGTATGAACGTTACCAGACCCTTATATTCATTAATTCAGCTCCTGTTGATTTAAAACTTCCATTTTCTTTCTCCTATGCATTCACTTCTTTTAAACTAAGTTTTTTATACATTTTAAAATAAACCCATACTGCGTTTATCAGTAACAATGCACTTGTAATAAAAAATACATATCTGATACCCAAATGGGCTGCCACTTGCCCGCCTAAAACTGAACCTCCAAATATGCCTAAATACCCTGCCGACATGGTCAAACCAAAAACTCTGCCTGTAAGAGAAGTTGGTGTAATTTTCTTAACCAGGATATTAACAGAAGGAATCAAACCTGCCGCCGCTAATCCTAATAAAAAGCGAAGTCCCATTAACTGCCAAGGATTTTTTACAAAAGCTTGTGGGATAAAAATTAGTCCTGCCACTACAAGTGCGGCTAATATAACTTTCTGTGCTCCAATTTTATCAGAAAGCTTTCCCAGTCTTGGAGCGGCAATTATATTTGCCAGCCCCGAGGCTGAGAATATCATTCCGGCAAACAGGGCAACATGACGGGTATTACTGGATAACTGGGTAACATATACTGTCATGATGGGTTCTACAGAATATAATGCAACAGTTAATACAAAAAAGGTCACAAACAAGGTAATCGTCAAGCTTTTTTCAGGAACAAGATGCCACAGCTCCTTGATACTAAGCGTCTTTTTATCTTCACGAGTAAAAGATTCCTTTACAAATAAAGCGGTTGTAATGAATGCAATCAGCAGCATTGCACCTGTTATAAAAAATACATTTTGTAAACCAAAGTTCTCTGCTATAAAACCGCCAATCGTGGGTCCGAGCAAAGAACCTGCAATACCTGCTGTTGAAAGTGTGCCTAAAGCATATCCCGCGTGTTCCTTATCCGTCTGAGTTGCAATCAATGTCGTACAGGCTGTGCTATAACCTGTTATTACGCCCTGCAATAACCTTAATCCTATCAGTACATACACATTCGATGCAAAACCCATGCAACCTATAACTACCGCCATACCAAGGCTTGCCCGCAAAAGCATTGGTTTTCGTCCGAATTTGTCGGCAGCATAACCCCAAATGGGTGAGAAAATAGCTGAAATGATATAGGTAATACCAAAAGCAATTCCGGAAAATTGTACAATTAAAGCTTTATTATCAACTCCAAGATGCTTGATAAAAAGCGGCAATACAGGCGCAATCTGACTCAATCCCACGCCTGTTACAAAAATCCCGAACCAGCAAACGAATAAATTTCTTTTCCAAATCGGCATGAATCTAAGCCTTCTTTCCGCCCTTTGTGTTTCGGGGCTCTAGCCCTTTTCCGAAGGGCCGATTGCGACGCTCGATTTTCAATCCAAGGTATCGATCCAAGCGTCGACAGTCAGCACATCTGCCTGACGTGGGAACACCTTCTCGGTGAGAACGCGGTGAACCTCAGGATCGGCATCGAGACATGCATCCGAAAGCACCGTAATGGCAAAGTCTCTATCCGCCGCTTCCCGCAATGTCGATAGAACGACTCCACTCGTGGCAATACCGCTGAGAATCAGCGTATCGATTTGGCGGGATCGGAGGATGACTTCAAGGTCGCTGCCAGCGAACGCGCTAACGCGAAGCTTCGTAACAACGGGCTCGTCTAGTTGGGGCTGGAAGGATTCGTGAATTTGTGTCGCTGTATCTGAGACGGTCATTCCACCGAATCCAGAAATCGCTGAGAACGACTTGTTTCGTGGGCTGACATCGGGATAACCTTTGCGAAATGCGACACGCACAAAAATAACCGGAATGGTGTGTCGACGTGCGGCTTCCACGGCTTTTTGGAACGGAAGCAGCACTTCCCCCTTTTCTGCGAAACGCGATACAATGCCGTTTTGCATATCCATGATCAATAGTGCGGTTTTATCGTGATTCTGCATGTGTTGTACACTCCTCTTCATTTATGGTATTATTAAACGGAGACATCTCCCTTTTCATATTAAGCGGAGAACTTTCCATTGTCAAGAGTGGTTTGCAATTGAATTTTAGGAGTGATGGTATAGTGAATGATGCGGAGGCAACCCCCCCTCGTTCTGAACGTCGTGATGCTGCCGAGAATCGTCAGCGTATATTGAATGCGGCTCTTAGGCTATTTGATCTAAATGGTGTTGAACAAGTCAGTATGAATCAAATTGCCATAGAAGCGCAGATTGGCCCTGGGACGCTCTATCGCCGTTATAGAAACAAAGGTGAATTATGTCTGGATTTAATGAAAGACAACATTGTTCTCCTTTTCGAGGATATTGAAGCGTACATGAAGCAGAACCGGACAGATCCGCCAAGTAAACGATTGAAAGGGCTTCTCAGCTTATTTATCCGTTTCAGAGAAAAAAAAAACACAATTGCTTACAGGAGTCGAGGAATCCGCGTCAACCAATCGACTTAGGTCCCGAACGCAGAGTCCTCTATATATCGAAATACATCAACTATTCGTTGAACTATTTGACGAAATGAACGTGACCGAGCAGACCCAACCTAACAGTGTCTTTAGAGCCGATATGTTGCTGACGGCTTTAAGTAGCGATTCCTACTCAATTCAAAGAAATGTGCGTGGTTATTCGCCTGAGATGATTTTGGAACAGCTCTGTTTAACATATATTTCACTTAATACTTCTCTCTAATTCTGGAATTGATTGATTTCACCAATTTTGGTTAAAATCATATTCCAATATTTCATCCATATTTGTAGAAAAATCATACTTTCTGTACATGACCTTATTCAGTCCTGCCCAGCCTAAAGCAGAATAGTTTATTTTATCATTTGAAGGTATTAGTACTGAAGTTTTAAATGTATTTAAGTCCATTAAAGAAATATTTAAAGATTCTCCTGAACCGGCCACTTTATAGGTAGATTGGATGTTTTCTTCTCCTGTAAATAACAGAAATTTAGAATCAGCCGAGAAAAAAGGTTCCATAAAACACTGAATACTTGTAGTTTTTTGATCGTCTACTTTTATTAAATATCCACCGCTTTCTGGAGAAGCAGCAATACGAATGGTAAAAAATTCACTATTAGGAGACCAGCTAAAATTACCAATAGGATAACCCGTATCATTCGGGACAATTTGCGAAGGCTTCTCCTCACCCACTCGCCACATAAATATTTTTCCTAATCCTTCATTGTTATTTCCTTCACCATACACAACGGTACCATGATCGGGCGACCACGTTTCATTAAAAATATCTTTTTCTTTACCCAATTCTATTTCAATAGCCATTCCATCTTTTCCATTTGCCGATTTATTGATCTTAGGCTCGTCAATAACTGATTTTTTGCTTTTTAAATCATATTTGTATTTCACAAAGTCTACCTTTAATTCACCATTCGGATCGCTATATTTATTCAAATGATAACTAACCGCTTCATTATCAAGCCATCCAATAGCGTTATAATCCTCATTATCTGAACCTTTAAATATCGTATCTGCTTTATTTGAAGCAATATCGTAAATGACCAAGCTAACAATATTATCAGGAGCAATATATTTACTTTTAATATTAGATGTCTTGCCATTTGTGCTGCCAATCAATATCTTCTTACCATCAGGAGAAAAATATATTGCGTGATAATAGCCTAAAGAAGTAACCTTTTTCAATCCTTCCGCAAAAAACAAATCACCGCTGCGAATAGCACTTGTTCCTGTATCCACAAATACAGATTCACTATTAGGCGACCATAAAACATTACCCACATTTTCTTCCTCTATTTTACTAGTTTCAAGCGGTTGAGGATCCCCTACACGCCACAAATGCAAAGTTAACTTATCGTATGATGTCGCGGTATCACTATGCATATATACTACATATTTCTTGTTAGGTGATTCTTTGATATTAAAGATATCTTTTTGCGAGCTTAGTGTTTCTAATATGTCATTTAACCCGTTAATCGATTTAGAAACAGTGACATTTAGTTTTGGCTCAGGCGATTGTTTTTGAGAGGATTTTATAGTTGGTGTAGGCGCTAAAATATTTGATTTACATCCAGAGATTACAGAAAAAAGCATTATAATAAAAATCAATATTCGCATAAATTAATCCACCCCAAGTTTAAAGTTTAGCCATACTCATTTCTTCAAAACGCGGCTGAGTTTAGAATCACTAGCCGTACTGCCCGTTAATAAAATAAGCAGGATGCCAGGGGCACTCTGCTTGCTAACCTTTATATTTTTGGTGCAGTTCCACCAAATATTTCACTTCGTTATCATCGAGATAATTCTTACTCCAATTTACTGAGACAAAAAGTCGTAGTTAGGATACACATAGGGATCCTTCGCAGCTGCGATTTTTTCGATTTTGGTTGAACCCAGTTTCATGATATCATTTCCGCCATAACTTGTTTTACCAATAGTACCTGTAACTTTTACCCATGTATCTTTAGGAAACAAGTTAGCCTTGTCTGATTCAATCATCACGCCAAATGGTGAAGCATCTGCCGAACAGCACGAGACAGAGAATCGCGCAACAACAAATTGATTGGCCTTCATATCATCATCGTGGTAAACGAAGCCGCTGATTTCTAACTTTTTCCCGATAAAATTGTCTTGGAATAAATCAATTGCGGAAAGGATTTCAATAAATCCATCTACCTTCACTTGAATCAAATCTTCTTTGTATAGCTTCATCCCTAAGTTTGCAAATTGGTCATCATATTTATCTGCTTTAAACATCTCTTTTAGTTTTTCATCCGTTGGCGTTTGATCTGTCTTAGCATTCGTATCCTCTACAGTTGTAGAAACAGGCTTTTGAGTAGCTTCTGTAGTTAACGATGTTGGTGCAGGTGTGACCAAAGCAGAATTAGGTGTTGCAACAGAACTAGGTATGGGTGTTTGAATGGGTACAGATGCTGTCTTAACTGAGCTATTACTCACTAACACGCGTGAACTGTTTAAATTGACTCCTCTTTTAGCAGCTAACGCACTTCCCAAAGCAGTATCGGGCAGCATAAAACCAAGAACCAATGGAATAATAAACATGCTGTAAACAATCATATTACGAAATATCGAACGGGATGGTGGATGCTCGCAATTGCAAGAAGCACGCGAAGACCAGATAGAACCTATCGCAATGTATATTTGATATATAGCGATAATATAGAATCCGAAAGCAGCTAATTTAACATAGATCACCATACGTGGCGCAATATAATACACAATATTGTCCGTTTTCACAAGGAAAAGGATGTACATTGCAAAACCGATCAGAATTGCGGCTCTGAGAAAGTAGTGAAAGGTCAAGCTTCGTTTCTTTTCCATTACATTTCGCTCCTTTTATTGAAAGAAAATACGTTCGAACAGTAAAGATCCAACTAGTACGGTGATAATGATCATACCCATCAACAATAACACAAACCGGGTTTTAAAGACAGATAAAAGCATGAGCGTCCCCTTCATATCCAGCATCGGCCCAAAGACGAGAAATGTTAATAAAGAACCGGTGGTAAACGTATTTACAAAAGATGAGGCTACGAATGCATCCGATGTTGAACACAATGATAAAATATAGGCGAATCCCATCATAAATAAGTGCGAGCTAAGCGGACCGTGACCAATAGAGACTAAGCTTTCTCGCGCCATAAATGTTTGAATAAGTGCCGTAACCATGGAACCAAACATCAAATATTTACCCATTTCAAAAAATTCATCAGAAGCATGCCCCAGCATAGCAAAAAACTTGTTGCCATGGGAATGTGAGTGATCATGTGAATGTTCATGGACGTGATCATGTGAATGATCGTGTAAACTAGCAACTTCTTGTTCACCCGTATTTATGTGATTTTGTTCTAAATCGTGCACATGCTGATGGTTTGATGCGCTGTGGCGCAGTGGGTTTTTTTTGACGAAACGATATATAAATAACCCAATAATAAAAGCAACAACAAACGCCAGCCCCATCCGTGTGTAAGCAATCTCTGGACGTGTTCGGAAAGCCGTGAACGTAGCAAAGTAAACAATTGGATTAAGAATTGGCCCTGTCAAAACGAAAACAACAGCTACGTAAATTGGCATACCTTTCAAAATAAGTCGACGCACGACTGGAATCATCCCACATTCACAAACGGGAAAAATGATACCAATCAAGCAAGCGAACAAGATACCTAGAATCGGATTTTTGGGGATCATTCTGCTTATGGCTCGATCTGAAACAAAGATTTGTAGAATAGAAGAAAGGAAAACACCCAGTAGTATGAAAGGAAAAGCTTCTAAAATTATACTGATAAACATGGTTTTAAATGATTGCAAATTTGTGCTGTTTATAAAAGAAAGATCAGGTAATCTCAAGGAATTGGAGAAGATCATGAATAAAATCACGATACATCCTAGAAACAAAAAATTAATACTCCATTTATAAATGGTCGAAGTCAACCTGCATTTCTCCTTCAATGTGTATAGTTTAACTATAGTATAGCGTATGCGTATGGGTTCGTGAATAGGACAATCTAGTAAATAGCGATGTCCAATATTAACTATTTCATAAATGTATGTCATTAGTATGACGAAAATTTGAACTTAATCCCTGCTCTTAATGATAAAATTTACTATCTTGACAGTCTTAATGATAAATATTACACTTAGAATGCTTGTAACTTTTACGATTTATCGATTCATAGCAATAAAATAAATGGATTTTAGAGGAGAGAAACCAATGAATTTAAAGCGTACCCCTTATTCTCGTTTCACCGTAGTCGGCTTAACTACTGCTGTATCTCTTACCTTGCTTTTATCAGGTTGCGGGGCATCTCCTACGGCCAATAATACCGTTCCATCTATTGTATCTGGTCAAAAAATCAAATTAATTGCTGCTGAAAACTTTTATGGAGAATTAGCTATAGCAGTTGGCGGTGATCGCGTTGAAGTCACCTCGATTATTGACAATCCTGACGCTGATCCTCATGATTATGAGCCCACTGCGGATACTTCCAAGCTAGTGAATGACGCTAAAGTGATCCTATATAACGGAATTGGTTATGACGAATGGATGGCTAAGGTATTGACATCAAGCTCTAATTCCAAAGATAAATCTATTATCGCAGTTGGTAGTGATGTCTTAGGCAAAAAAGACGGAGATAACCCGCATATTTGGTATGATCCTTCAGCAATGCTCAAGCTAGCGGACAGTCTTGCAGATAAGCTTTCCCAAATTGATCCTAGTCAGGCAGATGCCTATAAAAAAAGAGCCGCTGAATATAAAACTAGCCTTGCACCTTTAACAGAATTAGTTAAGGTGATTAAGCAATCCTCCCAAGTCGAAATTGCCGTGTCCGAACCTGTCTTCGATTATATGTCGGGTGCGCTTAACTTTAAATCCATCGATCCTAAATTTGCCAAAGCGATTGAAGAAGGAACCGACCCATCTCCTGGAGATGTTGCTGATCTGCAAACTGCGATCAAAGGCAAAACGATTAAATTGTTCGTGCAAAATACCCAAGCTGATAGTCCAACTGTGAAAAATATGGTGGACATGGCCAAAGTGAATCAAATCCCCATTGTGCAAGTAACAGAAACAGAACCTAAAGGTAAAAGTTATGTACAATGGATGACCGATCAATTAAAACAAGTCAAAGATGCGCTCTCTCTGTGAGGGAGTTCTTTTTTTTCTGTAATACGTGTTACAATGAAGATCAAATGACAAGCTTATAAGGAGTGAAGAATTTCAATGGGCTGCGAAATCTTAGTTCAGGACATAAGCGTTCACCTTGGTGGTAAAAACATATTAAATCATATCTCATTTACAGTTAAGCCCGGCGAATTTATGGGAATCATCGGTCCGAATGGTGCGGGGAAAACCACTTTATTCCAAGTTCTTTTAGGTATTCTTGAACCTCAACACGGAATTGTCCAATTCGAAGACGAGAATCATAAACAAGTTGAACGATCATCTGCCATAGGATATGTGCCCCAATCACGGCAAATCGATCCGGAAATCCCCATGACTTCTTGGGATTTTGTAAGCTTAGGCTTACCGCATAAGATCCGTCCTTGGTTCACATCTAAGGATCATAAAGCGATTGAGGATGCTCTACGCATGACAGATGCGGAAAATTTGAGCCACAAAATGATTGGGAAATTATCGGGTGGTGAAAGGCAGCGCGTCTATCTTGCACAAGCGCTGGTTCGTAATCCGCGAGTCCTGTTATTGGATGAACCTACATCCAACTTAGATCCTGGCGCTCAAGAGAAAATGGCCTCTGTTGTACATAAAATATGCCATGAAACAGGTGTAAGCGTTTTGTTTATCAGTCACGATATTAATTTAATTGCCAGATACGCACATCGGATTTTATATTTAACACAAGGACATTATGCGGTCGGTGCTGTAAATGAAGTCATGCAATCGGAAGTTTTGAGCAAACTTTACGGAAATACGGTGGAAGTAATGCAGAAAGGCTCGAAATTGATGGTCATTTCCGCAGGGGAAGATACGGTCTCTCCGATCTGTTATCATGGTGAATCTCAGTAAACCATTCATTAAAGAGTATATTTAGGAGGTCTTTATTTTGTTTCGTTATGAGTTTATGCAACATGCATTTATTGCCGGAACACTTGTGGCTATTATGTGCGGGGTCATTGGCGTTTTTGTCATAGCCAGAAACCTTTCTTTTATAGCCCATACTTTTTCTCATATTGGTTTTTCCGGGGCTGCTTTTGCAGTCTATTTGGGATGGCATCCCCTCTATGGCCTGCTTTTATTTACAACAACCAGTGCTTTAGCCGTCGGTCGTCTTGGAGTGAAAGTGTTTAGAAGAGATGTTTCCATCAGTGTCGTATTGAGTATTTTTCTTGGACTCGGTATTTTATTCCTCTCCCTATCCACAAAACAAGCGAGTACGATGTTTTCATTATTATTCGGAAGCGTCGTAGGCATCAGCATCCATGATGTGTGGGAATTGGCCGGATTATCAGCGATTGTCCTCATTATCTTATGCTTTGGTTACCGGATGCTGAAATTCGATTCTTTTGATCCCTTGGGAGCACAAGCGGCTGGTTTGCCTATTCGATTGATTTCTGTGGGTTTTTTGCTTTTGATGTCTGTTGCTGTTGCCGAAGCCGTGCAAATCGTTGGTGCGCTTCTCGTATTCACCTTGATGACCATCCCTGCTGCCGCTGCGCGTTATTTATCGCAGTCCATTTTTAAAATGATTTTGTATTCAGCAGCAATTGCCGTTTTAGGTGTATGGTTAGGTCTTATTTTGGGCTACTATACAAATGCTCCAGTAAGCTTTTATATTACGATTTTTGAAGGCCTCTTTTATTTTGCTGCACTTGGCTGGTACACCTTGCGGGAAAAAATGCAAGCCAAACAAACGATCTTGGCTTCTGTTCAGAAGATAGTCGAATAATAATTTTGGTTTATTAACCGGCCAAACATATGTTTGACCACACTTTTTTTGAACAAGAATAAGGATCAAATCTGCCGCCACAATAGTGGAAACTAAATCCAAGCTCGGGATACTCTGCTCCCAAGCTTGGATTTTATATTTTAAGCTAATGATAAAATGATGGAATATCATTTTTCATTTATAATCCAATCTTAAGCTGTTTTTAATAATTCATGTTTATTATTAAGTAAATATGAAGCAGTACAGAAAGGAAACGGAACGATGAATATTCATTGGAAAGCTTGGGGGAAAAGTTTATTTCTGCTAACCACTTTGCTGCTGCTGGCTAAACTGGTTATTCTTCGCTATTTCTTATTTCAGGAAATACAGTTCATCCATATAATTTATGATTTTACGGCGATCATCATCTTAACTGCGATTATTGAATTACTTATACCCATTCGTATTAAAAAATATGCTTATTGGGACTTGAACATACTCGTCTCGGTTATCCTATTTGCAGCAACTTTATATTACCAGCACTTCGGTAATGTCGCCACTTATACAACTTTACAACAACTTCATCAACTTTTACAAATTAAGTCAAGCGTAAAATCAACGATTGAACCGGTTGATTTCGTTTATTTTATTGACCTGATCTTAGCATTCCCGCTTTCGTTTTATTTAAAAAAATATAAGGGATATCCTCTCCAATCGAAAAGTTTATGGAAGCCAGCGATTGCTCTAATGGCATTACTATGCTTTGGTATCTCGTGGATGTCTATAAAGGGAGGGCAACCGATATCCAACGAGCTCAAGCGAGCGGAATATCAAGGTTTTCTCAATTATCAAGCCGATGTGATATGGAATGGGGTTAAAGAAAACCCAACCGCTGCTACAATGAGCTTGGCTGATGCCAAAACTCAAATCCATGAGGCGAAAGCAAGTTCTCCTTATAAAGACCCGATTGCAACAAAAACGCCTCCACAGCTGTTCGCATCTGAAAAAGGTAAGAACCTGATTGTCGTCCAATTGGAAGCTTTTCAGAACTTTGCGATTCATTTATCGTTAAATGGGCAGGAAATCACTCCTATCCTAAACAAACTAGCTGACGAAAGCTACTATTTTCCGCATGTATTCCAGCAAATTGGCCAGGGAAATACGTCCGATGCTGAATTCATGTCGAACACCTCCCTTTACCCCACCGGTACGGTCGCGATGTCGACTGGATTTGGTGACCGGGCAATGCCTAGCTTGCCGAAATTACTGCAGAATTTGAATTATCAAGCAGACACCTTTCATGTAAACGATGTGAGCTTTTGGGATCGCATTAAATTATATCCGGCACTTAACTTCGATCATTATTACGATAAACCCTTTTATGTAAATGATCATTTTAATTCCTTCGGCGCTTCCGATGAGAATTTATATAAAGAAGGGATGACGATATTAACCGATCTGCAAACGAAAAACAAGCCATTTTATGCCCAGTTTGTTACCGTTTCTAGCCATTTCCCATTTACAATTCCGCAAGAACGTAAAAGAATTACAGTACAAGATTCCATAAAAGGCACGCAATTGGACGACTATATTACAGCGATCAATTATACTGACTATGCGCTCGGGACCTTCATTGATCAACTCAAAGCCAGTGGTTTATGGGACAACACCATATTTGTTGCCTATGGTGATCATTTCGGCTTACAACCTCAGGATAACGACCCGAAGGTGACAAGCGATGCTTTGGGGATTAACTATGATCCCTTGATATCCAAAATGAATATCCCTTTGTTTATCCATGTTCCGGGTCAAACGAAAGGACAAGTCATCAATCAAGTTGGCGGCCAGTTGGATATTATGCCGACCATTGCGAATTTAATGGGGATTTCGCTTAAGGATAATAAGTTTGTACATTTTGGCCATGATTTATTAAATATTACCCATAATGTATTGGGCGAGCGATATTACATGCCAACGGGGTCCTTCTTCAATGATGAGATCATGTTCGTGCCTGGAAAAGGCTTCGATGATGGGAAGGCAACTTCCTTAGCAACCTTTCAACCGGTAACTGATATTGAAAAATACCGAGCGGATTACGATTACATTTTGAAGCTTATGCAGTCCTCGGATGAATATGTGAAGGCTCTGCCAAAGAGATAAATCGAACGGACAATTAAAAGAATAAACTTTCGATTATTTTGGAGCCGATGAATACGGTGAGGACTATAAGTAAGGCCAGTAATAATACAAACCGAGCACGAAAAACACTCAGCATCATCAGCGTGCTTTTGAAATCTAACATGGGCCCGAATACAAGAAAGGTAAGCAAAGATCCAGCAGAGAATGTGCTGATGAAAGACGATGCTACAAAAGCATCCGATGTCGAGCAAAGCGAAAGAACATAAGCAAAACCCATCATAAAAAGCTGTGAGCTGATCTGTCCTTGACCGATATCAATCAGACTTCCTCTGGAAACAAGCGTTTGAATAGCTGCAGTCATAATGGAACCAAACACCAAATATTTTCCCATTTCAATAAACTCGCCTGCGGCATGCTCCAACATAGAAAACAGCTTATTGCCATGGCTGTGCTGGTGATCTACGGCTTCATCGGTTATAGCTTTTAATGGATTTTTTTTAATAAAATAATAAATAAACAGCCCTATAAACGTGCCCACGAGCCATGCCAATCCCATTCGGGCATAGACCATCTCCGGCCTGGTACGAAAAGCTGTATAAGTTGCCGCATAAACGATCGGGTTGATGATGGGGCCGACAAGCATGAATACAACGCCAACATAAAGCGGTATCCCTTTGGAAATAAGTCTTCGTACAATCGGGATCAATCCACATTCACATACGGGAAACAAGATACCTAGCGCACAAGCAAACAAAATAGCCAGCATTGGATCACGCGGGATACATCGTTGGACCATTTTGTCGCTTATGAAAATTTGCATAAAGGAAGAAGCCAATACCCCGATCAGAACAAACGGAAGGGCTTCCAATATAACGCTGATAAAAATCGTTTTGAAAGACTGCAGCCCAAAGCTATTCAGCAGATAAATACCGGTAAAACCATGAGGATTCCAAACTGAAACGATCATAAAGCCAATCACTGCCACATATAAAAAACTCATTCCCCAACCAGTAATTAAAGCACGCAAATTATAGCCTCCTTGCTGTTACCGAGCAGCTTGTCGCTTTTTCCGCTACTCGTGTTGAGGTAACTGTCTCACATAGCTGTCCGACATGGTGAATAGCTTCTGCGCGCGTTCGTACTCGTCTTCTGATGCATTCAGCTCGTTTGTTCCAGACTTATTCAAAGGATACTGCGTCCCATCTTCAAACCCATTGCCGGGAACAAACATCTCAGCATCATTTATAAAAGAACCCTTTGGCAAATAATAATGCTGCGGCAGTAAATTTGGTGCGGCATTCACCAAATCCTGACCAAAATGCAACGTATCCTGCAAAGAAATTCCCACTAAATTGGCAATGGTTGGCATTAAATCGACCTGTCCTCCTACTTGACTTAATACAGCAGGCTTTGTCGTACCTGGAGCAACGACAAGCAAAGGAACATTCATCATTTGCGGAAAGGAGTAATCCTTTCCGAATACTTCATGCAGCAATGACTTATCTTGATCGGATAAGGAGTAAATGGGCAGACCCATATGATCACCATAAATAACGAATAGACTGTTCTCCCACAAGTGAGATGCTTTTAATTTGTCAAAAAACAGTCCTAGCGCATAATCGGTATAGTTCTCTGCTTGGATGTAGTCTCCAACAAATGAACCCTGAAAACGGTCAGGCAGCACGAGATGATCTTTGCTTTTGGGAATATTGAACGGATAATGTGAAGACAATGAAATGATCTGGGCATAGAACGGCTGGCCCTTTTTATGAATTTTCTCCATTTCTGCTGCTGTTTTCTCATACAGTACTTCATCTGAAGAGGCAAGCGCGACCGGATCCGCATCGCCAAAAAACGATTTGTCGTAATACCGATCAAAGTCCAGCGCTTTATAGAGCTCTTTACGATTCCAAAAAGTAACATCGTTGGTATGAAAAGTACTTGTTATGTAGCCCTTTTGTTTAAATAACTTGGGCATACTGGGCAGAGCTTTGTCTGTATATTCAACTGTTGCAGCACCATGAGGTGGAATGTAAAGGGAAGTGTTAACTACAAATTCCGCATCTGAGGTATTCCCTTGACCAACCATTTGAAAGAAATTTGGAAAGTAAAGACTGTCCTGCATCAAAGCATTTAAGTTAGGGGTAACTTCCGTGTTATCAAGCTTCAATCCGAGCAAAAAATTTTGAAACGCCTCCAATTGAATAATGATGACGTTCTTTCCTTCCGCTGAACGCCATAATGCTGGTGTTACAGTATTCGTGCTTCCTTTAAGCTGTTCAATTTCACTCTGTGTAATACCTACCGTTTTGCTTAAGGATTCCACTCGCTCTGGAAAGAAGGTATAAACCTCATAATTGAGGATACCCATTTCCTCTGCCTGCTTGATTTCACTCATGCCGTTGCGTTCCTTCCATACACTGGAGAAGCAAATCAGCAGCAAGATGATCATTACAGTCGCAGCGCCAGTTCGTACTCTCTCACTGTTGGGCTTGCCCCAGATTCGTGTCCCTTTGCGAAAAAGAAGCAGTCCTATTACTACGACATCTATAAATAGCAATAAAAAATAAGGATGCAGCAGCTGAAAAACGCTTCCTTTGACCTGCGTAACCTGGTTGGCTTGCTGCAAAGCATGATACGTTACGATAACCCCGAAATACTGATGATACATAATAGCTGCAAAATAAACCGAAGTCATAACAGCATCAGCAATTAGGTAGCCCAATACTTTTCGTTTGACCATCAGCCATTCTATCAAAGCAAATACTACCCATACAGTTGGAATCCCATTCAATAAAGGCAACCATAGAGCCCCATCATCAAAAATGATCAGCTGCGTAATATATATTTTAAGCAGAAGCAATATTGTGAATAGGATAAATGGGCTTTTCACGACTGAAAGAGAACGTTTAAACATTTTATATCACTTTTCCTTTATAACCTTCTTATATGAAATTATTACTGTTTAGTAAGTATAGAGGGAGCCAATCTTCTTTGTCAAATGAACTGTAAGCCGGATACATTCCGGAAAAGTTGTTGTCAAATTTGGCCTATGCTACTATGATAACTATATCTTCCACTATAGAGTTAGAGGGGAATCATATGAATAAAGAACATTCCATAAGCTTTCACTATTATATGAGATCATTCATTATTTTTGCTCTTTCTATATATATATCTTATTTGATAAAACACGATACTCTGCAGTATTATATTGCTCCTCGTATGATGGTTTATGTTAAATGGTCCTCCCCTATTCTATTCGTGATTGCTTTCTCTTCATTGTATGCCGCATTTCGCTTATACCGGAATACTCGCGCAGCATGCGACTGTGAACACCCGCCTTCACGTTCTGCCATCAAGAATGCAGCCACCTATGGCTTGTTAATTTTGCCGCTATTATTTGGCTTTTTGTCGCCTGATACAACAATGAACAGTGCTTTAGCCGCTAAAAAGGGGATGATATTAAATATATCAACCGCAGTTAGCCAAATATATAAGCCTGCTGCCGATGAGATCGTTTCAACTGACGTACCTTTGACGAATACCGGAAACGAGCCCTCCGGGAGTAATGACCAATTCACGCCAATAGACCCACATGATATGGATTTTGCAAAACTGGGTATAAAATTGTTTGGAAAAGAAATGATCCAGATTAACCCGGAAATTTTTATGGAAGAATTAAGATCCATTGATTTGTTTGTAAATAATTTCATCGATAAAAAAGTGGAAATAACCGGCTTCATATACCGTGAAAAGGGTATGAAGGATAATCAATTTGTTACAGCCAGGTTTGCCCTTCAATGCTGCTCCGCCGATGCAACTCCATATGGAGTTATGATTGAATATTCTAATGCCAAAAGCTATGCGGACGATACGTGGGTGAAAATTAGCGGCACAATCCAGAAAACCAACTATAAAGGTAACGATATTATGAAAATTAATGCGACCAAAATCGAAAAAATAGAAGTGCCGAAATCGCCATACGTTTATCCTAATTTAGAGTTTTTAGAAGAAGAGCTTTAAGTCTTCGCTGCCAACATGCGTTTCCCATTAGTTGAAAAGGCTATCGAGTTTGAGATAATCTAAAACCAATTGCACTCTTTGATTGGAAAATTATTCAATCAATTCTTCAAACTTTTCCGCCAAAAACAACCTATAAATTCGCACCACAATTATTTTCACAACCATATACGCTGGAATGGCCAGAATGACACCCAGAATGCCTACAATATCCCCTGCAACAAGCAAAAGAATAATCGTAGTCAACGGATGTATATCCAAGCGCTTTCCATAGATATGAGGAGATAATAAGCTGCTCTCAATTTGTTGGGCAATCACAGTAACCACAATAACCCATATAACCATAGAGGGAGCATCGATAAAAGCAACAATCAGACACGGAATCGCCCCAAGAAATTGTCCAATATAAGGGATGATATTCAGCACCGTTGCTATTACAGCCAACAATAAAGAGTAAGGAAGCCCAATAATAATAAATCCGATGTACAACAGCACACCTAACAAGCATGTAATGATGACTCTCCCAACGATAAATCCGCTTAATGCCGCATCAATTTCACCAATGACCTCTCTGCCATCCTGACGGTAACGCCTGGGAATGATATGAAGAATCGAATTAGGAATATGCTCACTTTCCTTCAACAAATAATACAAAATGATCGGTGCTGTTGCGATTACAATAACAAAACTGGTGATGATCGAAAATACATTAGAAATATAATTAGATGCAGCTGTGATAGCCTGATTCAAGTAATCCGACAATTTTGTCGAAAGTTCAGCATTGTTACTTACAAACATGGAAATAAGCCGATTCCCCTGCATTTTATTAATCTGCACCTGAAAGCCTTTAATGAACTCTGGAGCACTCTTGGCAAAATTCGCAATCTGTGTTTGCAAAAGCGGCCATATAATAATAAAAAACACAACAGCTATTGCAGCTAAAACGCAATAGATCAAAATAATCGAAATCATTTTGTTAACATTTCGTTTCTCAAAGTAATTCACTAGCGGACGCAACAAGTAATAGAAAAAACCCGCTAACATAAAGGGTAGGATCAATATGTTAAATATCATCATCAAAGGACTAAAGATAAAGCTGATTTTAGAGGCCATATAAATAATCGATAATAAAATTAAAACCGATAAGATTACAAATAGAAAGCGAAAAGATTTACTTTTTAGCCACATTCCCTTCCACTCCTTAGATGTTCGTATATTCTAAACCTCATAACTCTATTCTAACCTTA
The DNA here is from genome assembly GCA_028287395.1 of Bacilli bacterium. GTDB lineage: Bacteria > Bacillota > Bacilli > Paenibacillales > NBRC-103111 > Paenibacillus_AC. Next base: position 35,694 of record JAQBPR010000188.1, on the reverse strand, counting down.
AGTAATAAAAAGCGCCATTCCACTGACTTTTTTAAAGTAAGTGAATGGTGAAAAGTGAACGATTAAGCTGACCAATTCAATACCTACATTATAAAATGTCTCCATTTAGTTTACTTGAATAACAAATAAATAAATGTATTGCAGCTCACAGATGGGTAAGTAACAGTGAAAATATAATTTCCTATTCAAAAAAAAGAACCTCCTCACAGGAAGTCCCTAGATATATTCAAATCAGTCGAATGATCTACTATTCAATTTTTTCTTCCAAACGGTTTGCTCTAATCTTTCATATAAATTTAGAATGGCATCTAATAAGCGCTGCGCATATTTCCAGTGAACAAATAATCGGTGCACAGCCCATGCAGAAATCGTCCCAATGAGTGCGCCAGTAATAATATCAGATGGATAATGTACTCCTGTCCAGATCCGAGAAAAAGCTATACATGCAGCTAGAAAAATCCAAACGCGGCCTATTTTTTTGTGAAACAACCAAATCGCAACAGCAATTACAAATGCACCTGTCGCATGATCGCTGGGAAAAGAGGCATTCGCAGGGTGTTTGATTAGTTGAAATACGGTATGTGCTATAAAAGGACGATCCCGATAAAAGAAATGTGCTAATAAGCCGCTAATTCCTAAGCCAATACAAGCTGAGAACAAGGCTGTTGCAACCATTCTTCGATTTTGATTGGTACGAGTAAACCAATAAACAATAATGCCGATATAAATTAAATACTCCGCATCTAAACTTAAGAAGCGCATGATCGGATTGAAAAATGTTGCTTTTTCTGCTAAATCATTGATTAATTTGAAAAGCTGATAATCCAGGTCGATAACTGACATTTATTTTATACCCCTGCTCATTCTGTTTTCGCGAACAGCTTTATATAAAAATCGTATGATAAATAATAAAATAATTACAAGAATTACGTAACTTACAGGTCTCACATAAGATTCAGCTATCTTCCAGTTTGCACCTAACGAAAAACCAAGATAGGTCAAGACGATATTCCAAGGCAAGCAGCCTAGCAATGTAAAAAGACAAAACTTCGTAAAATTCATTCTTGCTATACCGGCAGGTAATGAAATGAATGTTCGTATAAAAGGTAGATTTCTGCCGAAAAAAGCTGCCCATTCTCCATATTTTGAAAACCAGTTTTCAGCTTTTTCAAGATGTTTATGATTCAAAAAAATATATTTACCGTATTTCTCCAGCAACGAACGCGCGCCTTTAACGCCTAACCAGAAGATAAGGATAGAACCAACCATATTGCCAATAACCCCTGCTGAAACCACTTCCCAAAAAGAAAAGGTTCCTTTTGCTGCAAAAAAACCGCCGGTCAGCATAATAACTTCACTTGGAATCGGAATACACGCACTTTCCAACACCATGCCAACGAATATACCGATAATACCAAACTGATCAATTAAATAGGTTGCGATAAATGAAATAAATTCGATCATGCGATGCAACATTGGTTTACCTCACTTTTATTGTTTGTATAGGGGAAAGCCTATCGTTACACTTGTTCCTTTATTTTCTGTGCTTGAAATATAAATCGTTCCATCATATCTTTCAATGAGCCGCTGTGCAATGGAGAGTCCCAATCCATGGCCCCCCTTTTCTCCACTACGCGCTTTATCTACACGATAAAACCGATCGAATACGGAAGGTAATTCATCAGATGGAATGCCTATACCACAATCGATAATTTGTATTTGAGCAAGTCCGCTGTATACGGATCCAAGGATATGAATTTTTCTATCGTCTGCTGAATATTTAACTGCATTATCCAATAGAATCAACAAAATTTGTTCAAAATGATGTGGAACAATGGCTATATTCGATCCACTTAAATCTGCGATGTTCGTATCAAAAATAAATTCAGGATGAAGCATATGAATGTTTTTGACTATCGCTGAAATGATTTGACATGGATCTATCTGTTCTTTTTTAGAATGATCCGTCACAGTATCGGCACGAGAAAGCTCTAAAAGTTCTTGAACAAGTCCCTTGAGACGGATTAATTCCTGCAATGAGGCATTTAACGATTCGTTAAGCAATGCAGGGTCATCTTTACCCCAGCGGCGCAACAGAGAGAGATGCCCCTCCATAATCGCAATCGGCGTTCTTAATTCATGGGAGGCATCCTCAACAAATTGCTTCTGCTGTTGAAAAGAAATTTCAAGTTGGTCCATCATTTCGTTAAACATGATAGTTAGTTTTGAAATTTCATCATGATTATCGAGGACAATTACACGTTCATGCAAACCCTTGTTTTTTATTTTTCTCATCGTATCTGTGATGGATTGAATGGGCTTTAATAATTGTCGAGTTAAAAGAATTGCCCCTAAGCCGCTAAGTATGAGCGCACCTAAGCCGCCAATGAGCATAATTACAAGGAGAAGATCACTAACTTTATCTAAATTCTCTAAGCTATCTACGATCTCAATTGTACCTGTAAATTGCGCTGAAATTAATGGCGTTCTCATCACTAGCAAATGATCAGTAATATGCCATAAGCTGATCAACTCACTTTGTGTCACCTTTTGCGGTGTAACCCAATGTTCTGGTACATCTTCGCTTATCGTCAGAATCGGATGACCCTGATTATCTAGAATTCGGATCATTTGATTTCTTTGATTCATTTTATCAATGAAATTTCGACTGTCTGTAATTTCCTTTTCATTTAACGAGGTTTTTTTCTCGGAAAAGTATAGTTGCAGTTGTTCCATGTTTTTACGAACGGCATGACCTTCTTGATTCATAAGCCAGTGATTGATTACTAAATATTGTACTGCATTATAAGAAATAAATAAAAAACAAAGTAATAAGGATGACCCAATGATTAATTTCCATTGAATAGGCAGCTGTGACAAGCGATTTCTTAATGTTTTCATTTTCTCATCACATATCCCGTACCTCGCAAGGTTTTAATGAAATTACTATCGCCTGAATGATCGATTTTATTGCGTAGATAACGCACATAAACATCCACTACGTTGGTCTCCACTTCTGTATCATATCCCCACACTTGATCCAGCAGCATTTCACGGGTTAAGACACGGTTGATATTTCTCATAAATGTGACTAGTAAATCGAATTCTCGCTTTGTTAATTCAATGATATTTCCACCCTTTTTCACGATTCTAGCATCTAGATCAACGAATAAATCGTCTAATTTCAAAACGGAGATAGGCTCATTGTTTTGTTGATCTTCAACCCGACGCAGCACCGCTCGTATTCTTGCTAGTAATTCTTCAATGGCAAAGGGCTTTGCAATATAGTCATCTGCACCATGGTCTAACCCAGAGACACGATCTATGACACTATCTCTTGCGGTCAACATGATAATAGGTGTCTTCTTTTCCTTTCTTATCAATCTACACACTTCAATACCATTGATTTCTGGAAGCATAATATCTAGTAATATGATGTCCCAATCCTCCTGCAGGGCAAAATTCAAACCTGTCCTCCCATTGTAAGCAAGACAAACGGAATAGGCCTCATGCTGCAGCTCTAACTCGATAAATCGGGCGAAATTTTTTTCGTCTTCTATGAGTAAAATTTTTTTCATTTACGTACCCTCTTAGTCAAGTTCATTAGCTTATTATAATGCATGAGAATGAGAAGAAAATGAGAAGAAAAAAACCAAATTGAAATAGCAAGCTGTCAAACATATATTCTAAAGTATATCTTCTTCATTTTTAATGAGAATTATACCATTTCTTTTATCCGCTATTGTAATGTAAGACATAACAGCGGATATTGCAATATTAGTCGCATTGGACATTAGGCAGTAACATCTCTTTTATTAAATACTATCCAGGACAGCGCGTTAAAAATGAGGAAATAGACAACCAACACACCAATTGAAAATTGCAGTGTCATCCCTTCAAGCATTGGACTGCCGTTTAAATATTGCGTTAAATCTGTATTTTCAAACAAAAAATATTTAGCCCAGCTATAATTATGTTGTGACAGGAAATTAGCAATAGCCGTACCTATAAAAGACAGGCCTATAGATAAGCCAATGGCTACCGAACTGCTGCGGAATACGGTCGAGATCATAAAAGCCATCGTTACCATGAGGATCATTTGAATGCAATCATACCCATATGTGCTTAAAACATACCCTACCATATTCACTACATGCAAAGTTCCGTCATGAGTCGCATAAATATACGGAATGCCTACGTTATTGAACCCTTCCAAAATGCCAGAAGCTAGAAAGGCCGTGCTAAATAAAGCGATAAGCAACAAGAAGAAAAAAGCAAGCATTGTAACATATTTGGAAAACAAAATCTTTGATCGAGAGGCAGGACCAATAAGCAATAATTTGATTGTTCCACTGCTAAACTCCCCCGCAACGCTTTCTGCCGCTATAATTACAGTGAAAATAGTAACCACAATAATTAGGTTCGCTGCCGTTAAAACACCTCCCCATAAGGATAGCTCTACTGGCGGCAAGTTATGATCCAAATGATATTGATTTACTTTCAAATTATTCTCAGCTTCCAACTTCCTATCACTAGTTATGTCCGTACGCAGTAATCTCCGGTTATCATTATCTATTTCATGCTGAATATTTGTTTTCCAATTGCCTTTAGCCAGGTCATTATGTACAAAAACCAACACTGTTGCAGTCGTGACTATTAAAACTAGAATGAGAATCCAAGTACGGAGACGTCGATAAATTTTCATGTTTTCATTTAGCAGAAGATTATTCAATTTGACCACTCCCCGTCATTTTCAAAAATTTATCTTCAAGTGTTTGCGCTATTTTATTAATGCCATAAATCTTTATACCGTTTTGAACCAATCGTGTCGTTACCTCTGCTATTTGCTCTCTTTCCAATGTAAGCTCCAGCCCTGTTTCAACAGTAATTGCGTTAAATGTAGGAACGGATGAAAGAATATTATGCGCTAATTCCTTTTGATCCAATTCAAATATGACTTTGATTTGATCTCCTTCATTCATATAATCTTTGATTAACTGCACATCAATAAGCCTGCCATTTTGAATAATCGCTACACGATCACACAGCAATTCCATTTCGGATAACAAATGGCTTGAGACGATGACAGAAATATTTTGTTCGCGGGTTAATTTGCGCAAATAATCACGAAGCTCGCGTATACCTGCTGGATCCAGTCCGTTTGTGGGTTCGTCGAGAATCAATAATGACGGCTTACGCAGTAGAGCCTGCGCTACGCCAAGCCTTTGTCGCATTCCGAGTGAATATGTTTTCACTTTGTCATGAATTCGATTTTCCATAGCAACCAAGGTGATGACTTCTTGAATACGCTCTTGGGTTACTCCCGGAACCATTCTTGCAAAATGCACGAGATTTTGGTAACCTGTTAAAAATTTATACATTTCCGGATTTTCTACAATGGCGCCTACTTTTACAATGGCACTTTCGAAATTATCCGTAATACTTTGCCCATCGATTAAAATTTCGCCTTCCGTAATCTTCATTAAACCTACCATCATCCGAATGGTTGTTGTTTTTCCCGCCCCGTTGGGCCCCAAAAAACCAAACACCTCACCCTTCGGCACTTCAAAACTCAGTTTATTAATAATTGTCTTTCCGCCAATCCTTTTCGTCACATTACGGAGCTGTAAAATCGGTTTATTCATCATTTATCTCCCTTTTTTTTATTTCCTGGAACGATCAAAATATGATTCAATATTTTCCTTTTTTCCATGTCCGTCAGGTTTGACTTCTCAATTAATCCAAAAACGGTCTTTTCAAGCTCGTGAATATTTTCTAAAAATTGGTCTATATCTTCCGTTTTGTCATGCATTCAAAATTCCTCCTACTTTCTTCACAACTCCAATTAAATGTTAAGTAGTACTATTAAAAGATTATAAAACATGAAGATGAAAAGAAAATGAGAATAGGAAATGAATATAAAACAAGACGAAGGATAGATCCCTTCGTCTTGTGCTGCCTGTTTATTCATTGATTTTATAACTTAAATCCGATGACGATCTTCGCGAAAACTTGAGGTTGGAAAAACTAAATAAAACATGGAAATTCCGAAAAATAACAAAGCGCTAACAAGAAAGGCCATGGAATCGCTAAAGCGAACAGCCAAGAATCCACCAATCATAGGACCAAGAATAATTCCGATGCCTTCGAGACTTGAAAACAATCCCCATCCAACACCTTTTTGCTCCACAGGGATAAAATGCGCTAATAGCGCATTCCATGCAGGAAGAACAGCCGCATAGGATAAACCAAGTAAAATAGCAAGTCCCATCGTTATAGGATACGAAGAGACTAAAGTTAATCCATATAAAGTAAATGCAAAGCTACTAAAACCACAAATCATAAACCATTTCCCCCCAAACCTATCCGTTAACCTCCCCATTGGAATTAAGAAAATTATTGTAGATACGCCGCCTAGAATCATCATGAAGGAATAATTTGCATGACTTAACCCCAAATGTTGGACAGCAAAATTAGGCAAGATGGGAATAAGCATGCTGGCAGCCAACGTTTGTAATATCATTCCCGGAAATAAAGGCCCCATAGTCCGCAATCTGCTCCAAAACATCTTAATTTGAATCTTAGCCGGGATCGAATTGAATGTATACTGCTTCGTTGGATTAACCCCTAAAGATAATACAAACCCGATTACCCATAGGCATGTCATTAACCAGAATGAAAGGGAATAGCTCTTATCCAATAAAAAATTAGTGACTACAGGTCCCAAACCTAGGCCGGCTAACCAAAGGGAATAGAGTAATCCCATTTGCTCTGCTCTATTTTCTTCGTTTACATTACTCAAACATATAAGCCATACCGGGGAAATACCTATGCCGAATATTGCTGCCGAAGCAATAAGTGCCCAAGGAGAATGAATATTATACATCGTCCATAATCCGACAAAAGCAATAAATAGCCCGGATTGTAAAATAATTCGCAATGAAAAACGATCCAATAAATAGCCAGCAAAGATTTTGACAATCGTATCCGAAAAGTAATGTACCGATACGATTACGCCGATTAGAGAAACTGTAAATCCTAAATGTTCGACTGCATACGATGGTAAAAACGAAATGAGGTACGCACCGCGAACAAATTCAGCAATAAATAAAATAACGGCATACCTTACGAGTTCCGATGAAAAAGAAAACATTTTTTGATTTATTTTAACTTTCATGTGATAATTGCCTTTCGAGTTCAGGGTTATTTTGCAGTTCAATTTCAGATAGAACATCAGAAACAATCAATTCTGCAGCAATATGTTTTTGTAGTGATTTCATCGAATGTTTCATTCGAATCGTCTGTCTGTCAAGCGTTAACAGTTTTTGAACCATTTTTTTCAGTTCTGTTAAATTATTAGCAATGAACAATGCTTTTTTGTCCGCCAAATATGCTGCGTTTTCTTTTTCTTGACCTGGTACTGGTTTATAAACAACGATAGGTAAATACATGGTGATGGCTTCAGACAATGTAATTCCCCCAGCTTTTGTAATTATACAAGAAGAAATCGCCATGAGCTCCTGCATTTGTTCAACAAATTCAAATATATGCATTCTGGGTTCGTCAGCGAATACATTTTCCAATTTTCTTTTCATATCTATATTTCTACCGCAAACAATTAAAATATGAACATCGTCCAGTGACAAAGTTATTTTTATCATTTTTTCGAGAATGGACCATATACCATAAGCCCCCGCCACGATTAAAACATATTTTTTTTGTGGATTTAAACCATAATTACGCATAATTTCATTTGTTTCCAAAGTTTTTTGGAACTCCGGCCTTACTGGAATTCCAGTTACCTTAATTTGCTCGTTTGGTATTCCATTAATATGCATCTTATTTTTCATATCGTGGGTGGCAACAAAATATTTATCCGTTTCCGGATGAATCCATCTGTTGTGTAAAACAAAATCCGTTAGTACAGTAAACGTTGGAATATATAAACCAGCTTTTTTGCGCAATTCTGACACGCTTAACATAGGAAATGTGTTGATCACAGCATCCGGTTTTTCCAAAGCGATGATTTCCTTTAATTTGCGAATACATAATGAGTTCAACCATTTGGCCCATAGCTGATCGGATTGCATGTTTTGAGATAAATAATAACTCCAACCATATAATTGGGGGCAATAAGTAGTGCTTTTTAAATAAAAAAACCGACTTATTGCATCCAAAACAGGATGTGCTTCCGCCAGTAAATCAATGATTTGCACACGCTTGATTTCTTGCATATGAAAATAGCTAAGAAGTGCTTTCGAAACTTGAGTGTGCCCATAACCGTAGCTTGCATTAAAAATGATAATTTTGGGATCTTTCATCATCTCAAGCCCTTCTTATGTTCTATAACTTCACGATATAATTGATAAATTTGTTCTGATGGGCCAGTCCAACTGAAGCTTTTTACATAAGAACCTGTTTGGATCGATATTTTACTGCTAAATGCCATATTATTCAACGAGAGAACAGCGTTCAACAAGCCATTCGGTTGGTCTGGATTGTATAATACTCCAGTTTCGCCATGCTCAATTTGTTCACATGTCGGTCCGCTTTTTGCAGCAACTACGGGTAAACCAGCAGCCATTGCTTCCATTAAGACTAATCCTAATGTTTCCGTTATGGATGGGAAAACGAATACATCCGAAGAAGCATAGGCTTTAGAGAGCTCTTCTCCATGCATGAAACCACAAAAAACTGTATTTGTATCTTTAAAATGATTCTCAAGAGTAGAACGAAACGGACCATCACCGACTAAGGCAAGGCAATAGTCAGGTGAGGATTCGAGCACGCTACGTATCGATTCAATGTTTTTCTCGGCGGCCAATCGTCCTACAAAAAGCAACAATTTCCGCTCAGGTGAACCGTTTGTTAGATGCATACGCATATTATGATCAAAATGCTTTGGATTAAACCGTTCTAAGTCCACACCGCGATTCCATACCTTCACATTGTGAAATTTCCGTTGGTCCAATTCAATTTTAACCGTTTGCGAAGTGCACAAATTAAGATCTGCTCGATTATGCAAAATGTTTAAGTACTTCCACAGGATAGGTTTTAAGTAAGGGATCCGATAATAATCCAAATACTGTGGAATATTGGTGTGATATGAAGCAACTAAGGGCAGTTTTAACCGTTTACTATAATAAATACCAGCTGCACCGAGTAAAGCAGGATTAACTACATGAACGATATCAGGCTGAAAAGTGATCAAGCATTGTTTAACCTTGCGACTTGGTAAAGATAAATTTTTACTTTTGTACAGAAAAAATGGACGTGCTGGTATCCCAAATATTTTCGCCCCATAAAAATCTTCAATTCCCAAATCAGGTGCAATAACAATTACTTCATGTCCATGATTTCTTAACCACTTTATGGAAGCACAAAGCCTAGTTACAATACCATCTGTTGAAGGTAAAAAGGTTTCGGTCACAATTGCAATTCGCATAGTTCTCTCTCTCTCTACCTATTTCCAAGTCACCTTAGGTACGATATTGTCCTGAATAACATTATGTTTAAATTTCAACGCTGTGTTTAAAATTTCTAAGATAAATTCCTCAGATAACAAATGCGCTTCTAAACCTAAATCACGTAATTTGGTTTGAACTGCATGGTAATAATGCTGTTCTTTCTCCACACGAGGATTCTGTATATGGGATATTGTTACTGGAAGCCCTTGCTCCATGGCAACTTTTTTGATGAGATGAGCAAGATCAAGCACAGAAAATTCTTCCGTAAATTGATTGAAAACGCGAAATTCTCCTAGATCGGCAGCGTGTTCTACAGCTATTTCAATGCAACGTACCGTATCCATAATGTTTATAAACCCGCGTGTTTGCCCGCCTTCTCCATAAATAGTGAGATCATGACCCGTAGCAGCTTGCACAATAAAACGGTTTAAAGCAGTGCCAAAAATGGCATCATAATCGAAGCGATTAACTAACATAGGATCTAATAAAGTTTCTTCCGTATGTAGGCCGTATACAACCCCCTGATTTAGGTCTGTCGCTCGTAACCCCCAAGTTTTACAGGCAAACATAATGTTATGGCTGTCATGAACTTTGGACAAATGGTACATGGATCCCGGTTGTTTGGGAAACGGAAGGACATCTTCTCGACCCTTGTGAGTTATTTTAATATATCCTTCTTCAATATCAATATTCGGTGTACCATACTCGCCCATCGTTCCTAATTTAACCAAGTGGCATTCTGGAGCTAGTTCTTTAATTGCATAAAGCACATTCAAAGTACCTACGACATTGTTCGTTTGTGTAAATACTGCATGTTCTCTATCGATCATTGAATATGGAGCTGAACGCTGCTCTGCAAAGTGAACAAATGCATCCGGCTGTGTTTTCAAGAATACTTCACTAAGAAAATCGTAATTGGTTATGTCACCCCTATAGAAAGGAATACTTCGTCCGGTTAGAGCCTTCCAACGTGCTATTCGTTGTTCCAATGTTGCAATAGGAGTAAGTGAATTTGAATGCAATTCATCATCCCATTGCCTGCGTATCAAGCTATCCACAATCGTTATCTCATGTCCCTTTTTCGATAAATACAATGCCGTCGGCCAACCACAAAATCCATCTCCACCTGCGATTATAATTTTCATTTAGAAATTCTCCTTTACTAAGCTGATGGAAATTTAATTTCTTATCTAATCCTATTACTCAATTATTAAATTAAAATAAACAAAATATTAAATAAATATGTAGTACAGCGTTCTTTATAGTATAAACAATGAAAATGAAAATCTAATGAGAAAAAATTCAATATAACTCGCTAACTATTTATGACCAAAGTACTTTCTTAGAATTAAAGAAATCAGCTTAACTGATTTAAGCAACGCCGCTTTGTTATCCGTTTCATCCTCCTTTACCCGTATAAATAGCCGAAAGTTTTGCACTAGTTAGACTCCAACGAAATCGTTGTACGGCTTGCGAAGGGCATACAAAACAATCCGCCATTCGGTATACTTGATGTATTTTTTCATAAGATATTCTGCCTGTTAATATCATTGGAACTAATGGCAAATGAATTTTGAATCTTTGCTTTTAATCTGGTTTTTTACAGTGACAGATACGGGTTTAAACCTTGATACATCAACTCCTAAATGCACCATGCGAATTTTGTGTTTCTGCTTTGGAAACATCCGACTTAAATTCGTTTTTAATGAATCACTATTTGCAATGATTATATTCGCTTTATTTTTCCGTTAATAAACTTAAGTACAGATATTATATATTTACTAGGACTTCCTGTAGGCACTCGGACAATCGTTAAATTCCCCAAATAACTAATGTGTTTATAACCTGAGCATTGTCTACTAATCAGCGTAATTTTATCTTTTTTAGCGAACTCTTTAGCTATAGAAAACATACATATCTCTACTGAGCCACCCCCAGGCACGGGGATTTGTTCTGGTGCTATCATGAGAATATGCAGAATAATAACCCCTTTCTCATAAAAAAATCACGACATTCTGGTGAGACGATCATACTTCCTATTGCAAATTATTCATTTTGCTTTATATATGTTCCGTTATGCCCCCTTTAAGATTCCTTGTCTAAAATCGTCGCTACACGACTCGCTTTTATAAGATCATTTTCTAAATAAGTAAAATGCTGATCACGTTTTATCCAAATCCCATCTTTGACCATGTTTTGGAGTTCGATTAAGGTTAAGTTCATTTGAGTTTGGATAATATTTAAAAATGATTCTGTTGGTTCAATGATTTCTCCTATTAGTTTATTGCCATTTTGGAGCTGAAACATCATATTTTTCTTTGACACGTTTAACACTCCTAATTATTATTTTATTCCTTAAATACTCATTTGATTATGCAAATCCTTCATTCTTCTTAGAGCTTTATCGTGTTCTGGCAAGGTGATCTTTGGATAATGATTCTCATATATGGCATATAAATAGCCTATCACTTCGGATTCTTTTGAAAATTTCAAAGATTTTTTCAGGTCTTCCAAAACAACTTTGATCGAATGATCTGCTTTTATCGTTTTTCTATTGTCTGCCATCCCAGAAACTCCTTTGTCTACAAATTATATTTATTGTACCCATTAAAATTGGTAATGTCTACTCGTAATTATGACTGTAGACATTATTGCCCTATTTGTAGTCATAAGATTAAGTTTTGTTGTGGGGAATATAGGAGGATCGCTAAGCGATGCGTAAGTTCGTCATGAGCTCGATGTTTATCCCGAAGCAAGTAAGCGTAAAATAGCCCCCACCTTGTGCAATCGCAAGGACGGGGACTACGAATTATTCTTATTGAATACACGACTGGTCAGAGACATCAACGCCCACCAAATATCCTTTTACCACCTTGATAACCCTTGTATCCAAAAATTAATATGGCTAGGCCAACAAGGGCAAAGGGGATTATTGATTTAAATGGAGCTGTTGGAGCTACAGGTGCAAATGGAGCTGTTGGAGCTACAGATGCAATTGGAGCTACTGGCCCAATAGAAGGGAAGAAATAACTTAACAAATGTCCAATACTAAATCCTAATTTATCCATTATCAACCAAACACCACAAACAACTATAAATAAGGCTAATCCATTTTTTCGATTCAATTCCATTGTTATAACCTCCTTTCCTATTTTTCTCGTTTCCTATGAACTTATTGTATGTCATTACATCATTCGCTACAACAGTCCTGCGACGTAATTTGTACTGGACTTTAGACGGGGAAGAGATCTCCTTATAGAGAGACACAAAAACAATTATCTTCATATCCAAAAAGCGAGTGATCGCCCATAAGAATAGAGATATCTTAAAATTGAGTAGTAGGTTTGTTTTTAGAAAAATCCTCCACCTCTTTTTCCAAGTGTTGCCTTAATGCAAGTAAAATAATCATCCCAATCTCTATAACCAATTGGGGAGATCTCATCTTATTGCTCGACTTGTCAGCAGTGCTCTGGAAACCTGCTTGTGCCCATTGTTCAAAGAAAATAAAGTATTAGACCGAAAAATAAAGTGTTAGACTAGGAAAATAAAGTTGTAGACTGAGAAAATAAAGTATTAGACTGGCGCCCGTTGATTAAACGGGCAGAAGAGTTCAATAAGAAAGCTCTCAATCGGCAAATGGGGATTTCCATTTTTTGTTTAAATCCGGATTTACAAGGACCTCGTTATAATTGTCAATTTTGTAATCAATAATCCTTTGTGTCTCCAGTAATCTGTCAATCTCGTTCTGAATTCTATTCTTGTGTTCGATTAGAATGGAGACTCTTTGAGGGAGTGAGGCTTCACCCCTTTCGTAAAGCTTACGGAAATGCTTCATTTCTTCCAGTGTCATTCCGGTTGCTTTGAGTCTCGTTAAAAAGACCATGCCTTCCAATTGATGTTTACTGTACGTTCTGTGTCCGCTTGCTTTGCGGTCGGCATACGGAAGTAAGCCGATTTTCTCGTAATAGCGGATCGTATCTTCTGACAGACCCGTGAATTCAGCCGCCTGTTTAATTGAGCTTACGGTTTCGGGAATGTCGATCACTTTGCCGCACCTCCTGACGTATTACCACGGTATCACTCCGTTCTCATCAAAGAAACCGCCGTTCGGACCATCGTTGGGAAGGGTGGCGAGTTTCACGACAATGGAAGCGCCCTGTTCAACGGTACGATAACCCGTATGCCCATTCAAATCCGTAGCTGTGTACCCTGGATCAGCTGAATTTATCTTGATCGGCGTATCTTTTAATTCTTTGGCAAACAAGACTGTTAGTGCATTGACAGCCGTTTTCGAACTCATGTAGGCGAGCAAATTTACTCCGTATTTTTCGGCATCCGATTCCGGGTTATTATACTCGGTCAAGGAAGCCAAGCCACTTGAAAGGTTTACAATTCTGCCAGCAGGCGATTTTTTAATCAAAGGGAGCATTGCCTTAGTGACAGAAAAACTGCCGAAAACATTTGTCTCATAAGTATTCCTTAGAACAGTTAATTCCAGTTGACTCGGAGGAAGACCTCTTTCCAAGCACACGCCAGCGTTATTAATCAGAACATCAAGCGCTCCATACTGATCATCAATTTGTTTTACTGCGGATTGTATTGTATCCAAGTCTGTTATGTCCAGGGTAATTGCCTTTGCATTTATGTTCTCAGCCGTCAGGGTAGCCGTCGCTTCCTGTCCTCTTGCTTCATCTCTTGAACCGAGCAATATTGTGAATCCTAGTTTGCCCAATTGCCTAGCAGTCTCAAGACCAATACCTTTGTTTCCGCCAGTGATCAAAACTATTTTTGATGTGCTCATGATTACGCCCCCTAAAAGTGATATTTACTTGACTAACGATCACTATACAACTTGGAGTACACTCCAAGTCAAGAGCAACATTCAAGATTAGAATGTCTTGTTATTGGACTATTGGGGGCGTTAGTTCAATAAAACAGCAGCAGTCTAGGACTTTATTTTCTGTCCATGGCTGCTGTTGTTTCATTTTTTAGGTTAGTCTAATACTTTTTTTTCGGAGTGTGACGGTTTGTAAATCGAAAAACCGCGCGAATTCAATACATCCAGTCTAATACTTGTTTTCTGATAGCTGGCGATAAATACGATGGAAAATCGCGTATCATCAAGGCTGTCAGTCTACAACTTTATTTTCTTTGAATACCCATCGCTATAACTGGCGTAAAAAATAAGAATTTTCGGGTCTGTCTTCATATCGAGTCCTTCTTCTGCTTAAGAACTTTGCCATACATTTGAAAAAGCTGTTTCGACGGACCTGTCCAACCGAAACGTTGAACAAAAGCGGATGCTTGAAACGAAATTCTCTTTCTAAAAGCCACATTTTCCAATGAATGTGCTGCTTGTGCCAAGCTATTCGGTTTATCGGGATCAAATAACAATCTTGTCACGCGGTGCTCAATTTGTTCGCTAGTCGGTCCGCTTTGAGCGGCGACAACAAATGGCAGTCGGGAGCCCATTCTTTGATCGCATAAATGACATTCAAGGTACCTACGACATTGTTCATTTGTGTGAATATGGCATGTTCCCGATCGATCATCGAATACGGGTCGGAACGCTGCTCCGCAAAATGAACAAATGCTTAAGGTTGTGCCAGTTGGAATACTTCACGAAGAAAATCGTACTGGGTTAAATCCCCGATAAAGATCGAAATGGTATGACCGGTCAGATCCTTCCAACGGGCTACTCGTTGTTCCAGCGTCGCAATCGGTGTAAGCGAATTTGAACACAGTTCATCATCCCATTACCTTCGAAGAAAATTATCCACTATCGTGACCTCGTGTCCTTGTTTCGACAAATACAATACCGTCGGCCAACCGCAAAATCCGTCTCTACCGGCTATTAAAATTCTCATCTAATCATTCCCCCAACTATTCTTATGATGTAAAAGTCACTTCGGAAACATCCGATGTGTTATTTGTTCTTGAGTTCTTTATTTCTTTGGCTGCAGTTTATTTCCTGGAACGATCATGATATGGTTCACTATCAAGCTTTTTTCAACGTCTGTTAGGTTTGATTTTTGGATAAGTTGAAAAATAGTATGTTCAAGTTCGTGAATGGTTTCTAAAAATTGGTCTATATCCTCATTATGCATTCGTTATCCTCCTCAATGAAGGTGAATTCCATTTAACAATTTGTGATAGGGCGATCCTATTAACATCTCTTTTGCCAAGTGTTGCCTTAAAAGCTTTAATCAAATGCATTTAATCTAAGCCGCAATATCCCTCTTCTTAAAAATCGTCCAGGAAAGAATATTAAAAAGTAGAAAGTAAGCGCATAATACAGCAATCGAAAATAACAAGGTCATTCCTTCAACACGCGGACTGTTGGTTAGATATTGCGTTAAATCTGTATTGGTGAATAAATAATACTTGGACCAGCTATACCGGGAAATCAATTTAACAACCCCAGTGCCTACAAACAAAAATCCTAAAGATATGCCAATCGCCAATGAGCTGCTACGGAAAACTGTCGATAACATAAAAGCCATTGTGACAATCATAATCAAATCCACACATTTATAACCATAAGTACTAAGCACATGGCCCACAATATTAACCTGATGGATAACATGTTCATTATCGGTATAGATATACGAGATGCCTATATCCTTGAAGCCTTCTATAATGCCTGATAGGAGAAACGCACTTCCAAACAATACTCCCAGCAAAAATACAGAAAAAATCAAAATTGAAATATACTTTGAAAGCAAGATTTTAGAGCGGGAGGCAGGTCGTATTAATAATAGTTTAATCGTGCCTCCACCAAATTCTCCGGCCACACTATCAGCGGCAATAACAACAGTGAAAATAGTGACAATGATAACCAGATTGACTACATTCAGCACGCCTCCCCAAACAGAACGATCCGAAGGCGGCACGTTATTCGTTAGCCGATATTCATTCTCCTTTACAGTATCCATAATCTCCACTTTCATATCTTCTGGTATTTCTATTTTTTCTTCCAGTGGTTTTTTGACTATGACTATTTGCTGCTGTACTTCCGTTTTCCAATTGCCGTCTTTTAAGGCTGGTCTTTCATTGTGGATGATTATAAGCATTGTGCTGGTTAAAGCAATTAATAGGAGAATTAACATCCAGGTACGCAGTCGGCGGTAAATTTTCATATTTTCATTTTGTATCAGATTAAGCAATTTGGTCACTCCCCGTCATTTCCAGAAATTTATCTTCAAGCGATTGTGTAATTGGTTTAATGCTATAGACCTTAATGCCACTTTGAACCAGGAGCACAACAGCTTCAGCGATTTGCTCTCTATCTAGACTAAGCTCGATAAATCCATTTTTAACAACGGCCCCATAAGCTGGGTTTTCACTAAAAATACTGAGGGTAAGCCCGGTCTGATCCACTTCAAAAGCAACTCTACTGGTTTCACCCGCACTGAAATAATCCTTAATTAACCGAACATCCACCAGCTTCCCATTCTGGATGATGGCTACCCGATCACACATCAGCTCCATCTCAGATAAAAGGTGACTGGATACGACTACCGAAATCCCTTCCTCTTGAGTCAATCTACGCAAATAATCACGCAGCTCACGAATTCCGGCAGGGTCCAGTCCATTGGTTGGTTCATCCAGAATTAACAAAGAAGGCTTATGTAGCAGTGCTTGAGCCACACCTAATCTTTGGCGCATCCCCAACGAATACGTCTTGACTTTATCATGAATCCGATTCTCCAAGGCAACCAAAGTAATAACCTCTTTGATCCGTTCCTTTGTTACTCCAGGCGACATTCTCGCGAAATGCACCAAATTCTGGTAGCCGGTTAAGTACTTATACATCTCTGGATTTTCCACAATAGCGCCTACCTTGGCAATGGCACTTTCGAAGTTTTTCGTAATGCTTAAACCATCGATGAGGATTTCACCTTCGCTTATTTTCATTAATCCCACCATCATCCTAATGGTCGTTGTTTTACCGGCGCCGTTCGGACCGAGAAAACCAAATACTTCCCCCCTCGGAACGTCAAAGCTCAGCTGATCAATAATTGTTTTGGCACCTATCTTTTTTGTTACATTGCGAATTTGAATAATGGGCTTAGTCATTTTTTCCTCCTACTGTTTAGTTAATTACAGTAGTCATAGCATACTTGATTTCCACTAGCATTAAGAATGGTCGGAGGGATAGTATATTGATGTACCAAGGTCGCAATCTCTAACTAGACTTAAGACGGAGAAACAAAAAAACGCCTCGTCAATTTCAACGAATGCGCTTAATGATTAAATTATCCCATACTTTTTTAATGCAAACTCGATTCCGTTTTCACTTGACTTTTTAGTGACGAAATCAGCTGCTATTTTTCATTCCCATTCCCCATGGCTACACCAAGTCCTACTAATTCCAAAATGTCTATGTCGTTCTCGCCATCACCAAATGCAATAGCTTCTTAAGCGTCAAATAGCCCCCACCTGGTTAAAGGAGAGGGCCATTATTATGCTTGTTTCTTAAATATTCTGAAAGAGATTGGTAATGTCTTCGACCAAGGCATTAGCTTGTCCAATTCTTGTTCATTTGTAAGATCGGTCAACTGAGGCAACTTCTCAAAGAGAAACGTCAGATAGAGGAAAGGATTGAGATTGTTCGCTTTTGCAGACTCTACGATGCTATAGATCATTGCACTTGCCTTGGCACCACGCGATGTATTGCTGAATAGCCAGTTTTTTCTACCTATAACCACAGGTTTAATGGATCGTTCTCCGCGATTGTTGTCGAGCTCAAGCCGACCGTCTTTTAGGAAGGACTCTAGCTTCTCCCACTGGTTAAGGCAGTAAATGATCGCCACACCGAGGGCACTCTTAGGCAACACGCGGGATCGTTTTGCTTTGAGCCATGCTGAAAAAGCATCCAGAATGGGCCGGCTTTCGGCCGAACGGACTTTGTAGCGTTCTTCGGTCGTAACACTCTTCAATTTGCGTTCAATTTCGAAGAGTTGGTTGCAGAACAACAGTCCCTCTCCAGCTGTCACGCTAGATGAATGCTTACCTTCAGGTAATGACTTTAAAGCTTCGTCAAACTTGCGACGTGCATGAGCCCAACAGGCCACAAGTGTAACGTTCGTTACTTTATGGTAACCCGCATAGCCGTCAACATGCAGGTAACCCTTGAATCCGGTAAGGAATAGGCGGGGATGATCACCGCTCCGTGAAGGCTGGTATTCATACAGGATGATCGGCGTTCCTTCATGCCCGGTGCGGTACATCCACAGGTATGATTTCGCCGTTGCTGCTTTCCCTGTCTCGTGCAGCACAGGAAAAGTAGTCTCGTCGGCGTGCAAAATATCCTGCTGTAGCAAATGGGTATGCATCCGTCGATACAACGGATCCAGCCAACGATTGGCACCGGCCATCATCCAGTTCGCCATCGTTTGACGCGACAATCCTACCCCAAGCCGAATGAACTGTTGCTCCTGTCGATACAGCGGCATGCTTTCCACATATTTCTGACTCATAATATAAGCCATCATAGACGCAGAGGCTAAACTTCCTGGATAAACCGGATGAGGCATGGGTGTTGTAACAATTGGAGTTTGAATTGCATAACGTTCACAACGACGGCAGCCATACACAAAACGAATGTGCTTGACCACCTTTACTTCGGCGGGAACAATCTTCAACTCTTGCCTTATTTCGGTACTCATCTCATGTAAGGCACCGCCGCAGCACGAACAGTTCTGATCCACTTCGGGTAATCGGTATTCCACCGTTTCTACAGGCAAATCCTCGATCATCGCCTCGCGTTGACCCTTCTGCTTTTTACGATGGTAAGTGATGGTTTCTAAGGTAGGCTCTTTCACAGAGGCGTCGGCTTCGGACTCGGCTTCATTAAACAACTCGAGCTGATCTGGATTGGTTTTCTAGCTGGAAGCTCCAAACCGTTTTTGCTGACTGAGGCGAAACTGCTCCTCAAACCAGGTCACCTTGGCTGACAGTTCTGCAACCTGTTTTTCTAGCTTTATATTTTTTTGTTCTAGAATTTCTATCGGATTTGGGGTCGAATCGATTGTGGTTTTCATACGTATTTATTTCGATAAAAACCTGCTAAATTCCTACGAATAACGCCTGAAAATGGTGACAATTGTATGACTATTTCTATAGAATTGTACGTGCAGTAACCTCAGGATGAGCATGCTTTTGTTCTAGAGGAAGACCATCCAGCAGCCAACGCAGCTCGCGACGACCAATCTTCATCGCAGGTGCATTGGCTTCGGTTGACCATTGAAACCTCCCGCGTTCCAAGCGGCGATAGTAGAGCCAGAATCCATTATGTTCCCACTGGAGTATTTTCAATTTATCTCGCTGTCGATTGCAGAACACAAAGAGACAAAGCGAGAACGGATCCAGATTAAATCCTTCTTTTACAAGCGCAGCTAGACCGTCAATCGACTTTCGCAAGTCGGTACTACCGCAAGCTAAATATACCTGATCCACATGAATCTGGCTTAGCATAACGTTTGCAAGGTCCGAACCACTTCAGAAAACAGTGCCGGATTAAAGCTTTGATGAACTTCGATCACAGCCGAACCTATCCGAACGCGTAAAGCTGATTCCTTTTCTTTAAATGGCTCCATATTTACAGCCATCCATCGTGACGATGGAGTCACAGAAGCTTTTGGGGTTTTAAACTTCCGTATCCAGTACCATAGTTGACGCGGTTGTAATTGATGAGATGCACACCAGTCCGTTGCACTCTGTCCGCTTGAGCGATAGGCGGCTATGCGAACTTCCCATTCTTGTCTTACTTCTGCTTGTGACATAAAAAAAACCTCCTCGCATTATTCTGAGGAGATTATCTCATAGACCTTATTGAGCTAAAAGGTGGGTTGTATTTTACGCTTACTTTGCTCGATCTGTTAGAAGATGAATTAAGGCGGTAAAAGGAACTGCCATGGCAGTTCCTTTTACCGCCTTAAACAACAAAGCAGTTGTATAATATTCGACTTAATTGGCGAATTCTAATTGTCATTTTAATGTTTCGATTTGCTGTGCTAATGAAAAATCTTTACCCGTAACACCATGACTATCATGAGTTGTTAATGTAATCGTAACACGATCATGCTGGATCAATATGTCTGGGTGATGATTGGCTTCCTCCGCTAAAATAGCTATTTCATTAACAAAACTAAGTGCATCTTTGAAACTTTTATGCGAATACGTTTTAGTTAGATTATTATTTTCATATTTCCAATTGGACAGCATGTTTAAAAAAACCGCGACTTGTTCTGAGGATAATTTAATCATACCATGACCTCTCCTTTGTAAAACAGATATCATTTTTTTACCCATTATAAGCTTTAGTGAAACAACCCTCACCACTTGAGGATAGATAAATTATTAAATTTCGCTTTCATTTAATGGCATTAATCATCGATCCGGAACGTTAAAACATGAGCGGGTCCATTATAGGGATATAAGCTTAATAAGGATTTGGCACCTCCGGTCACTACAGTCAGATAACTATGTCCATTTAATTGATAGATGATAGGTGCTGAACCGATAGGCGCTCCTGTTTCCGTAGACCATAGAAGCTCTCCAGTTTTAGCGGATACGGCCTCAAGTGTTCCTGTTTGATTGGCTTGACCGAAAACAACAATGTTACCGGCGTTGACCGTTACCCCGCCTATGGGAGGTGTTGCTGTTTCTATTTGCCAACGTTGCTTTCCAGTTTCTGTATCAATGGCTGTGATGGTTCCAGACCATTCACCGGCAGGTGCTGGGTTTTGTCCGGTTCCAAAGTCCAGCTCTCCGACATGATGTTCTTTTTTCTTGGCGTATAGGATTTCTGGACCGTTTATTCCGGAAATATAAACTTGTTTGTTAAGCGGACTATAAGCTGACGGACCATAATTCGCACCGCCTGCTGGTCCTGGCCATACTTTAGTTCCTTCTGCCGTTGGAGGTTTGCGATCCTGTTTAACGAATGCTGTTGGTGTTGTAAAAGGTTTACCTGTTTTCGCATCCCATTCGTACCAAAATCCATCCTTTCCTGCTTCTCCGACAACCAAATTGGATTGCACTTTAAAAAGCATGGGTGGGGATGCAACGTCATAATCCCATAAATCATGAGGAACTTCTTGCTGGTACCACACTATTTTTCCAGTAATCACATCTAAAGCTACTACTGAATCTGTATAAGGATTCGGTCCTTGTCTCGCTTCACCGAAATAATCAGGGGATGGATTTCCTGTTCCAAAATAGAGAAGCTTGCTATCAGGATCATAGGCCGGTGTAGTCCATACTGCTCCTCCGCCATGATCACCATCCATCGGCATCCAATCCTGTCCATGCTCAGGAACGGTATAAAATTGCCAAAGCTTGCTTCCCGTTTCTGCATCATATGCAGATACAAAGCCACGAACGCCCTCATCTCCGCCTGAACTGCCGACAAAGACTCTCCCATCTGCATATAATGGTGCCATCGTTTCAAAATAGCCTAATTTAGCATCGGCAACGATAACTGAAAACAACTGTACTCCATCTATTTTTCTTATGGCAATTAATTGATTGTCGGGAGTTAGTACATATATTTTATCGGAACCAAGTGCAACGCCTCGGTTAATTTGCGGCATTCCTTTTGTTGTGTGAATTTCTGGAATGAACGTCCATAATATTTTGCCTGTTATTGCATCTAACGCAATCACATGAGCTTTTCCGGTTGTCATGTAGAGAATGCCGTTCTCCATTAAAGGATAAGCTTCGTTTCCGCCTTTGGAATCAGACAGCTCGCGATCATAAACCAATGCTGCACGTGAAATCGAGGTTGGCGTCATATGATTGACTGGAGAAAATCGATTTTGCCATAAATTATTACCAAAGTAAGCCCATTCCTGAGAATATGAAGTCAGTACAGTATTAGGCGTGGGAGTTGCTGATTGGACCTTGCTGCTTACGCTTTCCTCAGGAGTAACAAGGGTCGGACTTGTTGTGGGCCTTGAGGTGGGAATTATTGCAGGAGTTACTGCTGATTGTTTTGCTATCCAAGAGAAAATGCCGAATATAAGTAAGATGATTATTAATGTTAGCGTCCATTTGTTGATCAGCTTGTTTTGTTTCATTTTCAGGCCTCCAACGGGTTAGTTTTTGAGATATTTCATCCCTTCTGCAAGCCAATTGTCTGCATATTTAGCCGTTGCCCATTGAGCCATCACCATGGCTTCATTTTTATTCAAATCTAATTGCAGTGAAAGTGGTCCGATATGATCGGCAATAACTGGATAGATATAAAGCTTATCTGCTGTCATAATAGCAATCATGTCATGATCAGGGGATGAAACTGCATCTAAAGCTTTAGGTTGAATTTGTTTAACTGCTTCCCATGAGGCAACCAATTGATCGTAAGAAACAATGGAATTCGGTAAGGTCAATGGTAAAGTATGCAATGTGAAGCTCGTACCAAGATCACTCGATGTAGTCTCTTCAGCAACTTGCGGCACCCATTTGCCATTCTGACGAGTAAGGGTCCATTTTTCACCGGTTATTTGGCTCGATCCGCCAACAAGCTGCTTTATCGCATTAGAAGCTTGATTTCCGAAAATATTTTGCAATGAAATATGAGCTGGATCGTTCGTTTTTTCAAGTTCATTCATCTTTTGAATATCCATTGTCCAGACGTTTTCAGATGAAATGGACTTATTGTTCTGGATCTTTTGATCATTTTCTACGAGCGAAATATATTTGTTACCCACAAAAAGCAGCTTTTCATTGTGCTTTAGCGTTTCATTTGTTGGGTTTGAAACTATTCTTTTCGCAGCTTTGTCATTAACAGGATAAGCAAATAGATAATTATTTTCAGCATTTTTAGTCATCGCATCAATTTTCCAAAATTGCTGTCCAATCGGGACTAAAATACCACTGCCATTAGCGGCTGCAATCAGCTGTTGATGGTTGCTTTGATCGCCTGTAATCATAATTGTGCGATACGTACTGTAGTTATTGTCTATCTTATCCGTTCGCAAGCCTAACAATAACACCGATTTTATGGATACGGGATTATTTGTGCTGATCTGTTTTTCTTCAAATGTTGTTGTTCCTGCTGCTGGCTTTGCCGCAGAATTGCTTGTTTTAGCTGTATTTGTCCAATTTATTTGTGTGGATAGAAATAGCAGTAAAAAAAATGATGCAACAGCTGCTAATTTAAATATCCTAGCTTTTCGAATCCCATACGGTCGTTCCAGGTTTTGTTCAATTTGCAATTGAAGCTGTTTCGTAAAACCTCGTTGATGGAAAGGCCCTTTATTTAATTCTTTTTGTAAATCAGTCCAATTGGGATCCAATTTGCTCAACCCCTTTCAATTTTAGTAATTTTAAGCGAGCATTATGCAGCCTGGACTTTACAGTCCCCTCATTGATCCCCAGAACTTGAGAGATTTCTTGCATGGATAATTGATCATGTCCGAAAAGAATCAACACTTCCCGATATTTTACAGGCAGTTGTAAAACCTTTTGCCAGATATTGCTGATTTCGATATTCTCCATCACTTCGTTTTCTGCGGATCTATGTGTATTATTATGGTCAACGTAATGTACAAGTGTCACTTTGCGGAAAAATGCGGTTCTTCGATAATTATGGACGGTATTGCGAGTAATCGTAAATAACCAGGTTTTAATTGATGATTCCCCGCGAAAAGTAAATAAACTTCGATAGACCTTCAAAAACACTTCCTGCGTGATATCGTCTGCTTGCTCCCGTTTTCGCGTTAAACTGAATGCATAGTTCCATACTTTATCTCCATATGCCGTCATTAAGTCAACGACAATCGCTTTTTTATCAGTAGTATCGGCCATTGTTTTTAAATAATCAAAATCCGCATTTACGTCCATATATTCACCCCTTATATTAGACACATCTTATTGAAAAAAGTTCAATTTACTTGAATCTATTTTTTTGATAAATTCGGCAAAAAAAATACTCGGTATGAGTTTATTCTTCACCCTTTTACTTGATAAGTGATACAATCTTGATTTTCTTTAATTTCAAGACAATTCAACTGCAATCCATATGCGCAGCCGCCATCAATACCGATTTTATCTCCACCAAACCAAATATCAGCAGAAGAATGGATATCAATCGTTTTTGTATGTCCAAATATAACTATCTTTTCGACTACTGTTTTTACTTTAACAAATGAATCTCGAATCCAGATGAAATCTTTTTGCGGTTGATTCTTCCAATTTTTATAAAAAGGATTTAAACCTGCATGAACATAAATATAGCTCTGATCTTCATAGTAATGAGGCAAGCTATCGAGAAAATAAAGATGGTGCTTGAAATTTCTGCGAATAAATTTCTTTGCATTAGCGATACTTTCTTCGTTTATATCTTCCATCCTAAAATTCGCTCCACAATAGCTTTTTAAAGTTTGCAATCCCCCATGCTCAATAAATTTAATATCTGTTATATTGGTTTTATTGGTCATGATTTCGATAAATCGTTGGTCATGATTTCCGCGCAAAACAATGACCTCTCCTTCTGTTTTCATCTGAATAATCTGCTCGACAACCTCTTTGCTTTGTGGTCCGCGGTCCACATAATCACCGATTAATATTAACTTGTCTTCTTTAGCACTATATTTTACTTCTTCTAATAAAGCATTAAATGGCTCATAACAGCCATGAATATCGCTAATAACCAGCGTTCTTTTCAATTCATTCATTCCTTTCGGTACATGATTCACTCAAAAACAAAATAGCCGTCATCACCGGAGGCGACAGCGGCATTGGACGAACTGTTTCGAAAGCTTTCGCTAAAGAAGGTGCCGACGTTGCCATTGTTTATTTAGAAGCGCATAAAGATCCGGAGGAAACCAAAAGGGAAAGAGCCAGCCTGTTGAACTAGCAAAGCGCCATGAGTCTTTGCTTTAAGCTCCTTCCGAAGTCATCTATGCTCTTGATCTCTATTGATTGTATTCCATACCACGCCTTTGGGTAATATTTCTTTTACTTTTTCGCTCACTTTTTCTTGATGGTGCAATTCTTGACCAAGGATCGTCACGATTCCACGATCTTCCTTGGAACGAATTAATCGCCCCATTCCCTGTCTAAGACGAAGCAGCATATAAGGCAAATCCACTTCTTCAAAAGGAGAAGCCGCTGCTTTACGTTTAGCGGCAAATACGGGATCGTTCGGAGGAAAGGGCAGAGACCAAATGATTACGTTAGACAGCGAAGGTCCCGGTATATCCAAACCCTCCCATAGCGTAACCGCGCAGAGTATACTGTGTTCATCATTCTGAAAGGCAGAAATGAGATGACTGATTTCCTGATCTCCTTCAAACCAAATACGCATTGAAGTTAATTCCGGACTGTTAGCACATTCTTGTTTAAACTGGCGCATTTCCTCTTTCGAAGGGAACAAGATCAAAGCTCTTCCTTCTGTTTGTACTAATAAACGCACCGCAATCTTCATTTTTTCAGCAAAATTATTGTTTACACTTAATCTCGGCGCTATTAGCTCCATTTGATGTTCGTAGTCAAAAGGTGAAAGAACGGAGAAGGAAATGTAATTTTCTATACCTAGATTGTCCGCTACATAATTAAACGTCCCGTCCACAGATAATGTAGCCGATGAAAACACGATAGGCATTTTTTGTGAAAATACGCGCTCCTTTAATACTTCTTTAACTAAGCGAGGCATAACGACTAGAGTTAAGCCTGATGTATCCTCTATCACCCATGAAATCAATTGATCTGATGTATGAAAAAGTCCCAGAGCCAGTTGAATCATCTCTAAGTGCTCTTCAACGATACGGAGCTGGTATGCGTCTAATGTATAAAGCTCCCCTTCAAAGACAAGCTCTTCTTCAATCGAGTCAATGACGCTTTTAAACCGCTTCACTTCTCGAAGCAGCTCATTTGTATAGATGATTTCCTTACGATCAGAGCCCACTACAATTCTGCTCTGCTTGTCCAACAAAGCAAAAAGCAGATCACTTTGCGAAATGGCTTCTTCTACTGCAACTGCCAAAGACTCTCGGACTTCTCCTTTTAACAAACGGATCACTATCTCTTCAAAAACAGCATGATTTAGCTTATATGTTAATGCTTTTTGCGCAGCAGGCTCCAATAAATGTCCTTCATCAAAAACAACCGCGCTGTGTTCTGGCAGTAAAGGCAGCTGACCTTCACGTTTTCTACTTTCATATGTCCATACATGCTCCATATAAAAATCATGGGAACAAATGACTAAATCCGCCGACTTCCGGTAATGATCTCTGGAAAGTGTTTGTCCGCAGCGATGACGTTTATCACAAATAAAGCAATCCTGAAACGTATCCCAATTCGTTTTTCGCCATTGTTCATCGTTTAATGTAGGGTAGTCCTTGCGATCACCATAAGGGTAAAATGCTTGCAATGCTTCATGTGCGTTAACAAAAGCAGGCAATTCACTGTAAATTTGTTGAAACACTGCGACATCTTCATTCTCATATCTTATCTCGTCCAACTTCTTTAAACACAAATAGTTGTCAGGCGATTTCCCTAAACGGGCATCAATCGTTAGATTTAGATGCTGAGCAAGCTTGGCAATATCGCCTTCTGGCTTGACGAGCTGTTCAATTAGCGATTCATCCGCGCAAGCAATAATGACTGGTTTTCTTGTATAACGAGCATAACAAATCGCATATAACAAATAGACTATGGTTTTACCCGTGCCAACCCCAGCCTCAGCAAAAATCGTTTGTTTGTCGGCAAATGCGCGCTCCAGTTGAAAGGCCATATAAATCTGTTCCTCGCGAACCTCGAAACCCACTTCCGGCAATATTTCATAAAATACATCCGCAATCCAATCGCTAACCTGTTGTATGAACGACTGTGAAGCATTATACGCAAAAGGATACCGTTCCACCTATGTCCTGCCTCCACTTATTTATTGTTAATCGATTACTCATTAAATGTAGTTGTGTTTTCATCATAGCATACAAAAAGCCGATTTTCCTAAGTATAGGAATATTGGCTTTGATATTTAACTATATATTGTCTAGGATACATTTAATGCCCCATTCCAATCCTCAGTTGCTCCATTCTGATAAAATTCATCTGTCATATAAAAATATAATCTAGCCGCCTTATCCCAACGATTTTGTTTAATGACTTCAAGAAACGATTCTCGCGCATTGTAGAAACGACCATTTTGATACGAATCAATCGCGTTCTCAAAAATTTGTTTTGTTTTTGCTTTTAACTTGCGAACATGCTCGGGATCACCCTGGAATACGTCATATAAATGTATAGGCTGATCTTTGCCTTCCACATATACCATTCCTAAACTGCGGCACTCATATTGCAACGGATTCTCAATTTTATTATATATATTGTCCGTAATTAGTATAGAGGCTCCCAACGAATTCGCCATTTTCTCAAGTATACTGGCAATATTGACGTTATCTGAAATGACATTGCCTTCCATTCTTTTTTCCTCACCGATAATGCCTAGCATCAAAGGCCCTCGATGAATGCCTACGCTGATATCAATCAAATCATACCCTGAATTTAGTCGGTGAATATTATATACTTCCAACTCTTGTCTCATTTCGATCGCTGTATTTAATGTATCCTCTGCTCGATTTGGGAACAGTGCCATAATACCTGCGCCCAAATATTTGTTAATCATCCCTTCGTTTTTGCGGACTACGGGACCAAATCGGCTCAAAAACGAATTAATAAAATTAAAGTTTTCTTTAGGCGTCAAATCTTTCGAAAAGTCGTAAAAAGCTTGCATATTTAAAATTAAGATGCCCATTTCCTGTTCTACTTGATCGCCCAACTGTACATTTTGAATGCTTTCTTTGCCAAGATATTGTAAAAATTGTCTTGGCACAAACCGATTATTGGCTTCATTCAGTTTTGTAATATTGGCAATATACATTTGAATACTTTGCGCCATATGATTGAAGTTGTCTCCTAAATCAGCCACTTCATCACGAGATTGTATCGAAACAACTGTATTCCAGTTGCCACCAGCAATTTCAATAACACTTTTGCGTAAGGTACGGATAGAAGAAAGCAAATAGTAGCTTAACAATAAAAATACAATGATAATAACTAACGTGATGGCGAGAATTCCTTCAACAATTTTCATCAATAGCTCTTGTTTATGTCGTTCAAATGCGTTCATATCTCTTCCGACTTCATAGATTCCGACAATTTTCTCTTGGGAATTATAAATCGGTCCGATCGCGTACTTCCAAAAGCCCGTCTCATCGCGATTTTCACCATCAATAATAGAACCGTCTTTAAGGACTTTTGCATTGTCATCTGATGCCGAATATTTTTGGAACATTTTAACGCTGTCGTCATCATCCATGATCACATAGATTTGATTGTTTTCAATTTTATAAATCGTACTATAAAGTCCATCGCGGTCATGCCCGCTTTTTCCGATAAATAAAGCATTTTTCTTGAGTTTTATGGCTTTATAATCGTCGCTCATAAAATCATTAGCACTATTAATCTTTTCTAATTTATCGCCATCAATTAAGTTTTGTCCATTATGGCTTAACAATTTCAAATCGCTAGCGACCGAATCTGCCAATTCCTTGGAATAGTTTGAATAAATTAATAATGAAAGTAAAATCATCGAAACAATAATTAAAGGAACGAATACAATGATTTGTTTAAGCAATAAAGACACTCTTCGCTGCATGAGGTGAGCGTATATGATGTGCAGCAACCAAAGCAATAGTAGGGCACTCAGTATAATTTGTGTCCAAACGAACCAACACATAAACATCCAATGATTCGAATAGTCCGTCTGCGATGAATCTGTTGATATTCGTCCATTTACGTCCATTTTTGAGATGTGGTCCGAGGTAGAGACAATAAATTTGCCATCGGCTAAATTTGTAATGCTAGATAAATCTTCCGTATCCAAATCCGTAGGTGATTTTTTAAAAACGGTTTCCAATTTAAACGGTTCAGCTAATGAAATTCGGTTTATTTCATTGTTGTCCGGATTAATAAAATATAAATTATGTTTGTTATCTAAAAGAATACTGACAGGAACAGATTTCATCCCACTAGGAATGTTATTGAGCGGATAAAGGATCGTTTGATTGCCTTGCGCATCCATTCTATATATTTTGCCTCTTTTTGTTGAAAAGTAGATTTCACCAGGTACTGTCCCTGTTATTTCTGACAAATAAACATTATCAATGATCGTTGTATTAAATATAGTCTTAGGTTCTTTTTCATTTTCAGAAAGTTTATCCAACTGAATTTTATTATTTTCAACAATGAAAAAATAAAGCGAATCGTCGCGCATTTGCAGCGACCGAATTTTCCCTACACGCAATAGTGTGCTATTGCCGCCATAATTCAAGCTGTAAAGTACTTTATCAAAGGTTCCATCCGGCTTGTAGCGAACGATTTGTTCTGTATTTACATATAATCCAAAAGAATCCAGGCCTGTTTGTAGGGCATATAAATATCCTTTAGAATCAATAGCCAAATCGTTAAAATTGTTTAGCGATCCGTCTGCTTCCCGATTCAAATTAATTTTATATTGCAGTGTTCCGGACGAATTAAGCTTAATTATACTTTCTTTGGATTGCGTAATCATATAGAGTTGACCTTGCGAATCTGCTGTTACCTTTAATAAATTCGCAAATGGCAACGATTTTTGGAAAGGAGATTGCGCGATAAAGCTCTGATTTTGAAAAATCGAATAGCTCATAGCTCCTAACACAATGACAATAATTACAAGCAAAAGCCAATATTTTCTCATGTACCCCTATCACTCCTATGTACCGGAAATTTCAATCGTTTTTGTTAACTCATGCCAATCAATATTCAAGCCTAAACTTTCAACAATAAAACGCAGCGGAACCATGGTATGATGCTCTATTAATTGAGGTACCGCATCCAATTTCACATCATTCCCATTGACTGAAGCAATCGGATTGCCAATTTGACATATAATTGTCGTTTCATCATTGGTTATCGTTACAGTTTGATCTGTATCGTCCCATACTACGGATGATTTAAAGCCTTCTGATATAGGACGTATGTGGATATAAGTTGTCCCATCCATAATCACGGGCGGAATTTCTAACGGTATATTCATCCCATCCGTAATCAAATTTTCTACAGGCAGCACTTGAATTTTATGATCTGATTTCGCTTGTATATCAACTGACGCTTTCTGCAATTGCTGTAGCTGTTCTTCTGAGTATTTACTCTTTTCATTTTGGATAAGGAGTAAGGTTAAGTCGTTAATCTTGTTTTCTATTAAAGGATTTGAACTATTGCTATCTTGCAATTCTTGCTGCTTATCTTCAAAAATTTGTTTATCCAATATTAGCATTGACTTCATGGCTAATTGCAAAGCAGTATCATTTTGCTGTATTAACTTCTTTAATTCGTCAATAGCTGACAAATCTCCTTTTTTAACCTGCTCATCCAGTGATTTTTGTAAGGATTGCTTAGTTTCGTTAAAAACGGCCAGCTGTAGCGAGATACCTGAATCAATTTCTGCCATTTGCATATCCAGTTCGCTTGATTTTTCCTGCAGCGTATTCGCTAATTCAGTTTGCCCCTGTTCATTGGCTTGCTGTAACTGCTTTTGTAATTGATTTTGTTGATTTTCCAAAGCGGTTATTTTCTCATCATCTGAAGGTTGTTGGATTGGTTCTGCAATCCCATTGTTTGCATCTGTATCCTGTTTAACCGCTAACTTTGCTGCATCGCTTTTTGTTTGCGCATCTGCTATTTTCACCTTTATATCCGTGATTTGTTGCTCTAATTGTTTGACTAAGGTCGGATTGCTTGGATTTTGTGCCAGCTTTAAATCGTTTTGCAGCTTTACTAAGTCTGTATTTAGTTGTGTAAGCGCAGTATCCGCAGCTTGGCTAGCTTGAAGATTAGCTTGCTGGGCGCTATCTATCTTTTGTTGCAATTGAGCTAAATTAGCGGTAATGGCTGCAATTTGAGCTTGCAGCTGGTCTACAAGCGATTGATTGCCATCTGCCTTTGCTTTATCCAACGATACCAACAATTTGTCCTTATCTGATGCCATATCGCTTTTTGCAGCTGCGTTTGCCTCTGCGCTGTTGCTAGGAAGCGCTGAAAGCACGGCATTCGGATCATTCATTTTTGCCATCTCAGCGCTAGCAAGTGTTGTATTACCGCTTATTAAAGCATCTGTAAAAGCTATTTGAGCGTCTATATCTTTTAATTGCAGACTAATACTCGCGGCTTCCTCAGGCTTATTGGCAGCAATCGCGGTTTTATTGTCTTCGCCTAGCCGATCTTTATCTTTCTTTAAACTTTCAAGATCAACTTGCAGATCAGCCACGGTTTGTAAGCTGGAAATCTTACCCTCATCGTTAATCGAAACGGTCAGCTTCATATGGTCGATTTCGTCATTTGGAACTGTCTTAGCTTGCTTTGTTTTACCAATGGAGTTGATATCCGCTGCTTTATCAATATTAATCCAAGCGCCATCGGCCAATTCGGATTTATAATACATACCTTGTCCTGATTTTTTCATAGTCGCTTGAGCCGCAAGTAAATTTGCTTTCGTCAGCTTTTCCTTTTTTATTTTATAAGTGCCGATAATGAGCGTGCCATTATCTTTATCTCCGGCCTTGGGCTTAACATCGGTTTTTGGAGCAGGACTTGCTATTATAGAATTTTCTGCTTTAAGTAAAGCGCCTTTACTGCCAAAAC
Source organism: Bacilli bacterium (assembly GCA_028287395.1). Taxonomy (GTDB): domain Bacteria; phylum Bacillota; class Bacilli; order Paenibacillales; family NBRC-103111; genus Paenibacillus_AC. Next base: position 3,535 of record JAQBPR010000188.1, on the reverse strand, counting down.
CATCTATACTTGCCTCAGAAATGATGTCATTTTTCTTATAAAGCACTACTTTCAGTGCACTAGGATCGTTATATATAAATTGTAAATGACGGATTTTTCCTTTCAGCTTCTGTTTGCTGCCAATGATTTGTCCATCTTCGGTCATTAAAGCATAATGAGTGGCTTTTAATTTAGAATCGATTTTAAGTGAAAAATCTGCTGTCATTGTGCCCGCAACTGCTTTTAAATTCCAAGAACCTACAATCGGATTGCTTACTGGCGGTACCTTGTTTAAAGGATCCAAACCACTTTCGATGTCCTTCCAAGGGAGGATGCCTGGTACAATATATGGAGCTAATGCACCGCTCGTATCTAAATTTAATTGTGCTAGACCTGCTTGATAAATAATCTGATTGTTCAATACATTTTGGTCGGCATCGTTCACTGCTTCCTGCGATTTAGCATAATCATCTTTGCTCATAATGCCAGTTTTGAATGTTTTATCCGCAGTTTTCAACGCAGCTTTAGCTGCTTCTGCGGTTTTTAAAGCTTGCGCATAGTTTTCTTCAACCGTTTTTGTGTCCAAATACGATTTTTTAATTTTCAAAACCAAATTTTTACGCGTATCCGCTTCCTTGGCTCTTGCTTTATTCAAATCTAATGTAGAAACAGGTAAAGAATATTTAATATCGTCAAAATAGCGTAAACCATCGTATTCACCTTGTAATGTAGTTTTTGGAATCGGCAATAAATAAGGTATAAAAGGCAAAGGAAAGAGAAATATTCCCTCCCATTGCTTTTTAATAGTTTCTAATAATGCATCATAATTGCTGTTTAATAGATCAGGATCAATCGTCTGCGTATTATACAATGTGTTAATCGACGTCATTTCATTGACGCCAAACTTGGCTGCATATAGATTACGCGTACTGTTGTCTTTTTCTTCAGCTAATTTCCGATTATTCACATCATTAAATAAGTCGAAATCGTTTTTATCAGATAAATGTATCAATCGCCAAATGAAGCTTTGGCTTAATTTAGCGTAGGTTGGTTTAACTTCAAATGTAAAATCATCCTTTTCTAAGCTTTGTCCGATCCTTTCGCCTAATTCAATTTTACTGTTTTTAAAATCCAATTGCGCCAGCTTTAATTCTGAATTTACTTGTTCCCATTCTTTTTGTGCCGCTTCGACATCTTGCTTGGTTTGTAAGCCAAACTTTAATTTTGTTTTCGTATCGTTCAATGCCTTTTTAGCTTTATCTAATTTAAACTGCACTTTGGGAATAGACAGCATGGATTGATATGTTTTTGTATATAATTTGGTCATGTTAAAGGTAACGGTGCGTTCTTTGCTTTTAAGCTCTTCAATTGCGCTCTTGTATCCACTTCTTGCATTCGGTATTTTCATTGTTAGATCGAGATCTTTGCTGAGACTATGGGGCTTGGCAATCAAACTGGCATCTCTTTCAGCCTGATCCTGAACCGCTTGAATCGCTTGGGTCAGCTCAATTTGCTTTTTATTTAAATTCTCATGCAAATCTTTCAAATCTGCATCATGCTCTATTCCAGCTTTTATTACCTCGTCTAAAGGGATCAGTTTGGCAGCGTGAACGGAAGGTGCCGGCAAATAGGAGAAAAAAAACAATATAATTAAACAGAATATCGTCCACTTCTTTAACATGTTTATGTAACACTCCTTAATGTAAGCCAATAATTCTATGTAGGATTCTATTTTACCATGATATAAGGCAATATTCGACAATTTCCGAATAATTTGTTGTTGCCGTGAAAAGTTTTGTAGTATGATTGAAAATATGCCAAGTTGCAAATTTTTTTACTATAATGGTGTGTTTAATAAATAGTGGAGAGCATATGAGGGAATGTGACCGGAGAGTTCACGAGTTGTAAAAGTTTTCGTTAGAAAACTCACTTCGGAAGCATATGCTTAGGCACATCTCTCATATGCCGGAACCCTACTTATTAAACACACTCCATAAAGGAGATTGTAAGAATGGGCCAGGTTGTATGCGGAGGCGCGCTATTGCAATGTAGTTTTGGTGTCGCGCCAAGTTCACTAATGGTATTACCAGCAAATCTCGTTACGACAACAATGCCTATTGCTAATATTATGGATAATAAACCGATGGTAAATATTTTACCTTTTGGCATGTGTCAGTCCATGGCCAATCCAATGGTAGCCGCTGCAACTGCTGCAGCATTAGGTGTTTTAACGCCTATGCCTTGTATTCCGGTTACAGCAGCACCATGGGCGCCAGGCTGCCCTACCGTACAAATTGGTAATATGCCCGCGCTTAACAATAGCTCCAAATTGATGTGCAACTGGGCTGGCGTCATCCAAATCAATATGGCTGGACAAATGACCATTCAAGTGCCATAAAGGAGAGAATGATTTGGATAAAGGTGTTGTAAAATTTTCCGAAACATACATAAAGCCACTTTTTAAGCCGGTTTCTGCGGCTGTGCAAAAATGGGCAGCAAAATTCAAAAAATTGCAGGATTTACCCAAGAAGTTTATAAAAATAATCGCAGCGCGGATCGAAGCGATCTTAAAACCTAAAGAAACGGATATTTCCCATTACTTTCACATGGGTCGCTATTATGTTTCGAAAAGGCTGCTCTTATTTTTGCTGCTTAGTATTGTATTTATCTTTTATTTTCTTGTGATCAGTCCGCCTGCTTTTGTCAACAAATGGTTTAATCACTTTAATATAGTTCATGAAAAAAAGGGAAAACCAATCTCAAATACCGGTAAATACAAGGTGATTGCGCCGCAAAAAAAATTAAAATATGAAGGCGATCTCGTAGATGGATTATATAACGGGAATGGTAAATTATATAACGACAAAGGCACTCTTCTTTACAAGGGTGAGTTTAAAACGGGCTCAATGAATGGTGCCGGCGAATTATACAACGATCAAGGGAAGCTGCAGTATAAAGGCTTATTTGCCGATGGCGTTTATTCCGGACAAGGCGCGCTATATGGAGACAATCAAGAAGTATTACACGAAGGTGAATTTAAAAACGGAAAGCTTGAAGGCGCAGGTCGAGCATATTTCCCAGACGGGAAACTGCAATACGAAGGAGCTTTCAGCAACGATGTCTATAACGGCATGGGAAAATTGTGGTCTCAAGCGGGTCTGCTGCTCTATGACGGGAATTTTCTGAACGGAATCTATTCAGGCGAAGGCTCAGACTTCTATCCTAACCAGCTATCCCGTTATAAAGGATTGTTTTTAGATGGCAAATATAGCGGAGCAGGACAACTATTAAATGAAGACGGCACATTAAACTACGAAGGTAATTTTAAAAATGGCGAATTTTCTGGAGAAGGTGTTGAGCATTTCAACAGCGGTTTAATTAAATATAAAGGCGAATATTTAATCGGCAAATATAGCGGTCAAGGTGCGCTGACGAATGAAAAAGGTATTGAGCTATATAAAGGCGCTTTCTTTGACGGCAGTTTCAATGGCAATGGTGTGTTGAATAATAGCGAAGGGAAGCCGCTCTATCAAGGAGAATTTAAGAATAACGTATA
>JAQBPR010000185.1 GCA_028287395.1 Bacilli bacterium | reverse complement strand
TTTTTTAATCGCATCCAAAGAGGTTGTTGAATAGTAGAAATTGTGAAGGGGCTTTCCCAAAAGGTCTAAAAAGATCTAAGGGACAGTCCCATTTGCTTTTATAGCTTAATTGGCCATTCATGCAGCTCAAAATTTAAAAACGCTCGTTAAACAATTCAAAATTTAGACCTCTGCAATTAGTGACCGCTAATTGGTAAAAAATTTCTGAATTAAGCTTGTCTCTTGCAGACAGGCTTTTTCTTTAGATGGAGCGAATATAGTTTAATTATTTGGCGGTAGTGCTGCAGAAAAGAAAATGGATTGGAGCTTTCCAAATTCAGAACCTGCATTACAGCCCTTTTTTTGCTATTTACTTTTATTTTATAAATATCATCATAAAAAAATAATTTTGTTATAAAAGGCATAATATTTAATTAGATAGACTATATAGTGTGTAATATAAATAAATGTTGCGTCTTAATATAGTATATGGTATACATTATATAAATAAATATTGGAATTAAGCGAGGATTGAAATGGAAATGTTTATTGAAAAAGAATCGAGTGGGGGCTGGCAGAATGAATAGTTCATGGGTAATTCACTTTAAAGATGGTAATGTGGGAATGAAACTATTGCTAGGTGGTAAAGGCGCAAATCTTGCTGAGATGACAGTTGTTGGACTTCCTGTACCTTCAGGTTTTACAGTCACTACAGATGCTTGTCGCGCCTACCACGCCTCGCTTCGTTTGCCAGATGGGCTTATGGACGATGTAAAAGAAGGTATAAAGGCAATTGAACGACAAAAAGCACAATGCTTCGGTGATGCAGATGATCCGTTACTTGTTTCCGTTCGTTCTGGTTCTGTTAGCTCGATGCCTGGAATGATGGATACGATTCTCAACCTGGGGTTGACGGATATCACGGTGCAAGGCTTAGCCAAGGCGACAAATAATGATAGCTTTGCGTTCGATTGCTACCGTCGCTTGATTCAAATGTTCGGTAACGTTGTGTTCGGTATCGAATCGATTTATTTCGAAAAGCTGCTTCATCAGTTGAAACGTGAACTTGGTGTGAAGCAGGATCAGGATATGACTGCTGAGGGCTGGAAACAGCTTATACCGCAGTTCAAGTCATGCATTGAACGACATGCTCGAAAGTCCTTCCCACAAGATGTTAATGAACAGTTGAAGCTGGCGATTGAGGCCGTATTTCGAAGCTGGAATAACCACCGTGCCAAAGTGTATCGTAAAATCAATCAAATTCCTGATGAACAAGGGACTGCAGTCAACATTCAGGCGATGGTTTTTGGAAATTTGGGACAGGATTGCGGTACTGGCGTTCTGTTTACACGAAACCCATCTACGGGGGATAAACATTTATTTGGCGAATATTTAACCAATGCGCAGGGCGAGGATGTAGTTGCCGGAGTAAGAACACCTTTGCCGATTGCGGAATTGAAGAAGGAAATGCCACAGGTTTTTGAACAGCTCGTTTCTATAGCAGAGAAGCTTGAACTTCATTACAGGGATATGCAAGACATTGAATTTACAGTGGAAAAAGGAAAGCTATACATGCTTCAAACACGAAATGGGAAGCGGACCGCGCAAGCGGCATTAAAGATCGGTGTGAATTTGGTGCATGAAGGCATTGTTACTGTAGAGGAAGCTATACAACGTGTGGAGATTTCTCACTTGGATCAGCTATTGCATCCAACCATCGATCCGCAAGCAGTTCTCGATATTGTAGCCGTTGGGCTTCCGGCATCACCGGGTGCAGCATCGGGGCAGGCGGTATTCGATGCAGATACGGCTGAACAGTGGGCGCGATCCGGAATGAAGGTTATCCTAGTACGTTCGGAAACGAACCCTGAGGATATTCATGGCGTGTTAATTGCTGAAGGTGTTTTGACGAGCCGCGGCGGAATGACGAGCCATGCGGCAGTGATCGCAAGGGGGATGGGAAAGCCATGCGTATGTGGTTGTGAAGAAATTAGCGTGGATGTAGAAGGCAAACAATTTTTTGCGGGCAATCGGACGGTGAATGAAGGGGATTGGATATCCATCGACGGAGCTACGGGCAGAGTTATCGTAGGCAAAGTACCGCTTAAAGATGCGGATATGTCTGGGGAGCTTGTCCAAATGCTGGAATGGGCGGATGGCATGCGTCAGTTGCAAGTATTTGCTAATGCAGATAGCCCGGAAGATGCAGCAAAAGCTAGAGAGCTTGGGGCTGAAGGAATCGGGCTATGCCGGACGGAGCATATGTTTATGTCCTCACAACGACTGCCGATTGTCCAAGAGATGATTTTGGCGGATTCGTCAGAAGATCGACAAGCTGCACTCGATAAATTACTGCCGATGCAGCAGGCTGATTTTGAGGGTATATTCGCAGCAATGGCTGGATTTCCGGTTACCATTCGGCTGCTGGATCCGCCGCTGCATGAATTTTTGCCTAATTTGGAAGAGCTTTTAGGTCGACAGATCCGGATGAGTGTGCTAGAGATAGAGCGGACGGCTGAACAAGAAGCCTTGGACCGGTTAATACGTAAAGTACGTTCGATGCATGAAACTAATCCAATGCTTGGCCAGAGGGGGTGTCGCTTAGGTATTCTTTTTCCGGAAATTTATGAAATGCAGATTGAAGCGATATTCCGAGCTGTGCTGCGTTGTGTACAAAAAGGAATTAGGGTGCTTCCTGAAATTATGATTCCGCTAGTGAGCCATGCCAATGAGCTGCGGATTTTGCGTGAATTGGTCGACGAAAAAGCTGAACAAGTGTTAAAGGGTGAGAAAAAGAACTGTTCTTATAAAGTAGGAACGATGATTGAAGTGCCGCGTGCCGCGTTGACCGCACGACAAATTGCCCAATATGCAGACTTTTTCTCTTTTGGCACGAATGATTTGACGCAAATGACTTTTGGTTACAGCCGTGATGATGCAGAAGGCAAATTTCTATCGCATTATGTAGATCAAAAGCTTCTAGCGTCCAATCCGTTTCAAGTCCTTGATCGGGATGGTGTCGGCCAGTTGATTGAGCTTGCTGTGGATAGAGGGCGATCGGTAAAGCCATCTTTGAAAACGGGAATTTGCGGTGAACATGGTGGCGATAGGGAATCGATATTCTTTTGTCATGAAATAGGCTTAAACTATGTAAGCTGTTCCCCTTACAGGGTTCCCTTAGCAAGAATTGCAGCGGCACAGGCGAAATTGACCTTTGGAGATGTAGGCCAAGCGAATAAGTTAATTGTCTCTTAAAGTGATAGAGGTTATGATAAGGAAAAATATATATTGCAGTGAAGGAGTTGAACGATATTCAATTATCACCTCGTCAGCTGGAAATTGTTCGGCTGGTTCAGCTTCATGCACCTATTACTGGGGAACAAATTGCTGAGCATTTAGGTACGGGTCGCCCGACGATTCGTTCGGATTTATCGGTTCTTGTTATGCTGGAATATATTGATGCTAAGCCGAAGGTTGGTTATTTTCCAGTGGGAAAATCGACGAAGGATCGCCAGCTCAATCAAGGTCTGATTCGTCTTAAAGTAAAAGATGTTCAAGCCATGCCTGTTATTGTTCGGGAGACAGCTACGGTGAATGATGCCGTGGTCACTCTTTTTCTCGAAAATGTGGGGAGCCTGATCGTTGCTGATACAGAAGGAATATTGCAAGGGGTTATTTCACGTAAAGATTTACTGAAGGTAACACTCGGCAACCCCAGCGCTTCAACACTACCCGTAGGGTTGATCATGACTCGCGGACCAAATGTTATTACAGTGTCTCCAGAAGATGATGTAATTGAAGCCGCAAGGAAAATGATGCATCATCAGGTGGATAGTCTGCCCGTAGTCCTCTTGCATACGAATGATGAAGGTCGTGAATCATCTGAGGTTATCGGCAGAATTACCAAATCGACGATGACCAAAATTTTGTTGGATATTTTAACAGATGCATTTTAAAGGAGGAGCAGGCATTGTCACAAACGCATCACACCATTACAGTCTGCTCTGATTCGGTTGGTGAAACGGCCGAAACGGTAGTCCATGCAGTGTTACGGCAATTTAGCAATCTTGAGATTAGAATTAGGCGTATCGGTCATATACAGCATGAGGATGAAATTCAAAGCATCATGGAAGAAGTTGCCCAGCAGGGCGGTTTTGTCGCCTATACCTTAGTTCAACCAGAGCTGCGAGAGATGATGAAACAGGAATCGATTCGCTTGGGTGTCCGAGCAGTAGATATTATGGGACCGATGATGCAAGCCATCATAGATACGTTTAACGATGCTCCGAGTAGTAAACCGGGGTTACTTCATCAATTGGATGCTGAATATTTTCGCAGAGTCGAAGCGGTCGAATTTGCAGTAAAAAGTGATGATGGAAGGGATACGACCGCCTTGCTTAAAGCAGATCTTGTTTTAATTGGCGTATCACGAACTTCAAAAACACCGTTAAGTATTTTTTTAGCGCATAAAGGTTATAAGGTAGCCAATTTGCCGCTTGTCCCAGAGGTTAAACCTCCGAAGGAACTGTTCATAGTGCCTTCTAACCGCATTGTTTCACTGATTATGGATGCCGAACAGCTGCTCAGAATACGTACGGAACGCCTTAAAGCGCTTGGATTACCCTATGGCTCCAAATACGCTGTGATGGAACGAATATTAGAAGAATTGGATTACGCACATGCGTTGGTAAAGCAGCTTGGTTGTCCGATGATTAATGTGACAGATAAAGCAATCGAAGAAACAGCGGGAATCATTTTAGACTATATGCAATGAATTTACCAAATAGGAGGTGGGATTTCTGGAACGTGAGCTGGCTTTAGAGGTTGTGCGAGTGACGGAATTAGCTGCTCTTGCCTCCGCTCCTTGGATGGGTAGAGGAGATAAGAATAGTGCGGATGATGCGGCCACTTCTGCGATGCGAGCGATGTTTGATTCTGTATCGATTCGCGGCACAGTTGTGATCGGCGAAGGAGAAATGGACGAAGCGCCTATGTTATACATAGGAGAAAAACTTGGTAATCAACAAGGTCTGGAAGTAGATGTGGCGGTTGACCCGCTGGAAGGAACTGCGCTTGTAGCTAAAGGTTTGAATAATGCTCTATCGGTCATTGCGATTGCGAATAAAGGGAATTTGCTTCATGCGCCGGATATGTATATGGAAAAGCTAGCTGTCGGGCCTAATTTGGCGGGAAAGCTAAGCATTCTTGATCCTGTGGAAAGCACCTTAAGAAAGGCCGCAGAGATTCTTCAAAAAAAAATTTCCGATTTAACCGTCATGATCCTGGATCGAGATAGACACGAGCAGCTTATTCAAACCTTAAGAGATGTTGGCGTGAGAATCAAATTTCTTTCTGACGGTGACGTGGCGGGGGCTATTGCACCGGCCTTTCCGGAAGCTGGAATAGATCTCTATCTAGGTTCTGGTGGAGCGCCCGAGGGCGTCTTGGCTGCGGCAGCCTTAAAATGTCTTGGCGGGGAATTTCAGGGCAGATTAATGCCGGAGGATCAATTACAATTTCAACGATGTATAGATATGGGGATACTAGACCCGTTGAAAGTATTGACAATGGAAGATTTAGTTGGTAACGAAGATGTGATTTTTGCAGCAACGGGTGTTACAGATGGAGAATTTATGGGAGGCGTTCGTTATCTTTCGAATCAGCAAGCGGAAACACATTCGATTGTGATGCGTGCCAAAACAAAAACGATTCGTTTTATCCGCACCTTGCACTACTTGCCAAACAAAGCATTTTTAGCGATTAATCAAACAAACCAAATGGACGTTAAATAATAAAGATAAATAGAAAGAAGGGGTTACACTTATGGAACAAACTTTTATCATGATTAAACCAGATGGTGTGCAAAGGGCATTGATCGGGGAGATAGTCAAGCGTTTGGAAGAAAAAGGTTTGCAGCTTGTCGCCAGTAAACTAATGAAAATTCGATTGGATCAAGCGGAGCAGCATTATCAAGAGCATCAGGGAAAAACTTTTTTTCAAGATTTACTTACTTTCATTACTTCCGGACCTGTATTTGCCATGGTTTGGCAAGGGGATCAGGCTGTTGCTTTATCCCGTTTATTAATCGGTAAAACGAATCCGCTCGATGCCGCTCCAGGAACAATTCGCGGTGATTTTGCATTGCATACCGGGATGAATATTATCCATGGATCCGATTCGAAGGAAAGCGCGGATAGGGAGATTGCCATTTTCTTCGAGCGAAATGAGATCCTTACTTATACACATGATTTATCTAATTGGATTTAGTAGATCTAGACAAGTTCATGAGGCGTTATCATGACGTTTTGCAAATGCTAACGTCACATAACGTTTCTTATGTAACACATACCCAATAGTTATTGTAATGGCTCCAGGTTCAGGTGACAAATAACGAGATAAGCTAATAACGAGTTCCATTGCAGAATGGAAAGCTCTGAATATTATTGTGTGCGTCCATGGTAGTTGTTTGTTCCCGTAACCCAAACATGGTAAACCGTTCATAATTATTTTGCCACAGTGATTAAACGGTTGTTATTAAACAAATCCATAAGTACACGAAGGCCGAGCTTCTCTTTAATCAGAGAAGTTCGGCTCATCAATCGGTTATATTTCTCATGTAATATTCAATAATATCTTTCCGACGAATAATTCCTATGAAAATACTTTCGTCATCTACGACCGGAACAAAATTTTGATCAGCCGCTAGCGCCAGCATATCCTCCATTTGCGCATTAATCGAAACTGACTCATTATGAATATGCTTCTCGATTTCGCTTACCGGCACTTGTTGCATGTGGTCAAAATCTAATCCTGGCGTATTTTTAAACTTCCATAACAGGTCACCTTCCGACAATGTACCTATATATTTCCCTTCACTATCAACAATGGGAAGTGCAGTGTAATAGTGATGTTCCAATTGTTCTAACGCTTCTCGCATAGAAGCTGACGATGTAATGAAGGCAACCTCGTCTTTGGGTAATAGAAATGAGGCTATTTTCATAGTTATTAACTCCTTTACTCTGAAATTTTCTATTAACGATACTTTAATTAAAACATACTTTTCTTATAATAACATTGTTATATTACTCCATTAAGCATGAGACACCACCATGAATATTTTTGTAATCTTTATATTCATGTTTCTGTTAAAGGACATTTCATTATCCATTATATAGATTATTTGAATTATTTCCTAGGCAAGCGCATATAACGCTAGGGATTTTCACAATTCGACAGATTAAAGAAGTATTATAAAGCCCACATATGTAAAATATAATCCCCCATAAGTTGGAATGACCGACGGGGATATAGCGGGAGAGAAAATTATTTTTCATAGCTTCGAATCGTGTGCAAAGAACAATTTCGATTCTACCAAATAATTCATCTAAGACTTGTTTAGACAAAGAATGGCTTTATTGAAAGCACCCAAACGGGTGCTTTTTTTGTGTAGATAAGACAAGTACGCTGATATTTATTTATAATAATACAAATTATTACATAAAAATCACCCACAGTTTGACAAGCTTCTCGCTTGCATTCAGGTACAATCTATTTAGTTTATATGAGAATGAGCATGTCTACTAGAAACTAAGTCCATAAAATGACTCCGTTCGATTGTTCATAAGATCAAACTATTAAATCTAGCAAAGAAGGTGTTAAATATGCGATTTAAACTTAAAAAGCAATTTATCTCTTGCCTATTAAGTGTGATCTTGCTCTTTACTATAGGCATGATCTTTGAAACTGGGAATAACAATTATGCGGATGCACCACCCAATCTATCCGTGGAAGCAGACTCAAAAGTGCACATAGTAGACTTCATTAAGTTACCTTTATTACATTCACCAATTACAAATATAGGTTCAGCTAAACTTGCGAGCGAGGGATACGTGAATGGCAAGTATGCTAATCTAATGAAAGGAAATGTTAAACAGTCTGTACAGGTAGAACCATTTTCTGATACTTATACAATAGAAAAAAGTGTTGTTGGACCGATACCACAACCGGCTGTCAATGAAGATATTGCAGGAGCACCCACAAAACCAACTTCTACTGTAAAATCTGATTCTGGTCTATTTGAAGTGCAAATAGAAGAAATTTTTAAAGGTACTTCCCTTGCAGGCTATGGGTTGGAGAAAGCTATTTTGGAAGTTGAAGAGGAGTACGGAATTAACGCCTTTTTCACAATTGCTGTAATGAAACTTGAAAGTGCCATTGGCAAGAGTAAAATAGCCATGGACAAAAATAATTTGTTTGGGTTGAACGCTATAGATGGCGATGAATACAATCAGGCCCTTAGCTTCAATTCGAAGGCAGACAGCGTCCGAAAGTTTGGACAACTCATATCCATAAACTATATAAACAAAGGATACACAACCTTAGAAAAGGTAGCTAGTAAATACTGTGAGGCAAATCCAAAATGGCCGGGTTTAGTAAAGAGTATAATGGAAGGCGATTATAGAAAGTTATTGCATTAGGGTCATTAACTTAATTAAACAGAATCTTATAAAAGGGCTAAGCCATTTTGCAGAAGCCCGTTTTATTGAAAGCACCCAAACGGGTGCTTTTTTGTGGTGCGCATCTCAATCGTACAATCTATGTGGTTCAATTTTACCCGGATAATGCCTGGGGTAAGATCAATTTTTCAATTTGACCTGTCCCTAATAATTTCACGTACACTAGATAGGTTCTGTACTCTCCGAATAAAAGCCAATTGGTTGACGCTTAGGTTCCTTGACCGATTTGGGGTGCGCAACCATTACAAGGCTTACGTTGCTTACGCTTTGGACTATTTCGATGTAGCTACCGTTAGAAATACCACCTAGTCTCACAAATGATGGCGCTAACCACGTTACTCGTTCGATTGCCATCGTCATATCATTTGTTACGATTAAGGTGATGTGGTTTTCCGCAAGTTTATCATCAAAGTCATTAATTGCGGCAGCTAAACTTTGGAAGTTTCCGTATGAGGTGTCCAAGACAGGCATTGAGGATAGTGCTCCATATTCAACATCAGCAGATGGATCGAGATTTTTTAGAGGGTTAGATAATATACGTTTCATGGTTTTTTCGTTTGTATTTGATTTAATGAAGGATTCTTTAGTGTTCATTTTTATATAGCTCCTAACGGTATGTTATTTAAGACTATTATGCACAGTTATGATATATTTTACTTGACTGTTGCAAAAATAAGGTTGTGTTCCAATGTTTGTTGATATTATTGGGTGCTTCCCGTTGGTAGTTATTGTCCCTTAAGAAGATAGGAGATAAACCTGTCTTTTCACGGTTTAAACTTACCTTAAATTTGAACAGTTTTATTGTTATCTCGATCATTTATGAGTTTTTTTTACCGAAAATCGCTAATCATAGTAATAAGGATAGAAAGGGGAAAGCAAAGTGGTTCACTTTATAACGAACTTTATGAATTTGTATGGTTATGTCGTCTTATTTTTCGGATTGATGTTTGAAACACTGGCTCTCCCGTTACCCGGTGAAGCGATCATGACCTATGCTGGTCTATTAGTATTTCAAGGAAAATTGAATTGGATCCTAAGTATATTCATGGCTGGGACAGGAAGTTCAATCGGGATGACGCTTGCTTATTGGATAGGCTATAAATTAGGCAAGCCATTTTTTGAAAAGCATGGGTCTCGCATTCATCTCGGACCGGAAAGACTTAAAAAAACTTCAGATTGGTTCGAAAAGTATGGAAATAAAGTGTTGATCATCGCTTATTTTATTCCGGGTATAAGACATATCACCGGCTATTTTTCCGGTGTTAATCGAATGCCTTTTCGAACGTATATGATTTATGCTTACACCGGAGCCTTTCTTTGGACGGGAATCTTTATTTCGTTAGGGAAAGTATTAGGACCAAAATGGGAACAATTTCACAGGCTGATCACAAGGTATTTAATTATTGCCGGTGTAATTGCCCTGATCATTTTCATTGTCGTTTATTTGTTCAAAAAGAAGAGAAGTCAAATCATCGACTGGACGCTAACAACTTCAAAGTCCTTCAACTCTTTAGGTCGCGTCAAGTTTGTGATTATCGTCGCCGCTTTAGCATTCATTGGACTTTTTGGATTGATGGTAGGGTTAATACAAGACTTTTTAGGTCAGGAATTAACCCAGTTTGATGCCGTGACTTCCTTTATCATTCAAACCTTATTTAACGAAGATTGGTCCCCATGGATGGACCGTTTTGAATGGATTTCTTCTATTAAAGTCTTATACCCTTTAGCAACGGTAACATTGATTTGGATTCTATTTAAAGGTAAGGAGCGGTTGTTGGAATCGGGTTTTTTACTTTTTGTCATCCTTGGCGGAGAACTGCTTGATGAAGGTTTGCGAAGAGTTTTCCACCGTTTAGGACCTATTCCCTCCAACTTAAAGCTGCCCTACACGTTCCCTAGCGAACAAACTCTAATTACTCTGACGATCTATGGTTTTACAGCTTATTTATTGTTTCGCCATTATGGAAGTGTATGGATTCGTTTGTTAGCTCCAGCAATTGTCATTGTAATCACTCTTGTTGTTGGGATCAGCAGAATTTATTTTAATGTTCAATATCCCAGTGATGTTGTGGCAGGGTATGTGTTTGGGGGCGTATGGTTAACTCTTAACATAGTGCTCTTGGAAGTATTTCGAATGTTACAGAAAGAAAAGCTGGTTCTCTAGAGGTTGAGTATTGGCGGGGTTAAATGTACTTCTAGGGTTAACTGCATTAAGTGTTATTATCGAGGAAAGAATACAAGTTATGGCAAAGAAAGAAGCTTGGTTAACAACGGGAATGGGTGCCATCATAATTGTCGGAAGAATGAAAAAGAAATCAGTCTAAAAAATGATGGGGAGAAGAGTTAAATGAACTTAAAGCTTCAATTGACTAAAGCGTTCTTTTTAGGTTTATTTTCGGCAATTTGTTTCGCATTCGTTGCTCTTTTGATAAATGATCAAAAAATAGCCCGATTTGACTCCACCATTATTTCGTTTTTTCAAGGGTTCGAATCATCCTCAATTACTGTAATGATGAAATTTTTCACAGCAATTGGGTCAGGATGGATCATCAGTATTCTTGCGATTGTGATTATTCTGTTTCTATATAAAGTTTTGCATCATCGTTTTGAACTAATACTTTTTGCTTGGGTGCTCATTGGATCGGCACTTTTAAACATCTTATTGAAAATGATATTTCAACGGTCTCGACCCATCTTACATCGTATCATCGATGTCAATGGATTTAGTTTTCCGAGTGGTCATTCCATGGCAGCTTTCACTTTGTACGGAATACTATCCTTTTTACTTTGGAGGCATATTACGACCCGTTTAGGTCGGATGCTTTTACTTATCGGTAGTGCTTTCATTATCTTGATGATTGGTATCAGCCGCATTTATTTAGGCGTTCATTATCCAAGCGATGTGCTTGGGGGATATTTAGCAAGCGGTTGTTGGCTTGCTGTATCCATATGGTTTTATCAGGGATACCAAGAAAGACGCTATGAAAAAAACAAGTGAACTTTCCGAAACTGACTTAAATTCGAGAGATAATCGACTACTATATATGTGGGTTTGATTTTTTTGTACCAGAACCCCTTGACCATAGCCGAAAGTCATATGCACAGAACCTATGTCATAAATTAATTGAATAAGGAGACAGAATTCTCTTTGTAACAATCCAAGTGAGAGGAGTATGTCTCGTGGAAAACCGACCTAGGACTCAAGCTGCTACCGGAAATGTGCCGCAGCCCATAAGAAATGATGGCACCGGAGCGACGGATATTGGTCCTCGGGACGTCATGCGGGACCTTGAGAACCCCGACATGCTGGTTCCGCCGGTTACCGATGCCGGCTTGATCCCTAACTTAAAATTTTCATTCTCGGATTCTCATATGCAATTAAATTACGGGGGATGGTCCCGGGAGGTCACCGTAAGGGAACTACCGATTGCGACTACGCTTGCGGGCGTTAATATGCGCTTAACGCCGGGTGGTGTGCGTGAGCTCCACTGGCATCAGCAAGCAGAATGGGCTTATATGCTGTTAGGGCGGGCACGTATAACCTCGGTTGACCAGGAGGGACGAAATTTCATCGCCGACGTCGGCCCGGGTGATCTCTGGTACTTTCCCGCAGGACTTCCACATTCAATTCAGGGGCTGGAAGAAGGCTGCGAATTTCTGCTCGTCTTCGATAACGGTAATTTTTCGGATCTGAATACCTTATCCATTTCCGATTGGTTTGCGCATACTCCAAAAGACGTGCTGTCAGCGAATTTCGGCGTACCCGAGAGTGTCTTTAACAGCATTCCTTCAGAGCAGGTTTATATCTTCCAAGACAATGTTCCCGATTCGCTTGAAAGTCAGAAGGTCCATTCCCCTTACGGGAAAACTCCTCAAAGCTTCAAGCATCAGCTGTTAGCGCAAACACCAATTAAAACGCCTGGCGGAAGTGTACGAATCGTGGATTCCTCTAACTTTCCTATTTCAAAAACCATCGCTGCTGCGCTGGTTGAGATTGAACCGGGTGCAATGAGAGAACTTCATTGGCATCCTAATAACGACGAGTGGCAATATTATCTTACCGGACAGGGACGCATGACGGTATTTGCGGGAAAAGGTACAGCCCGTACATTTGATTATAGAGCAGGTGATGTCGGCTATGTACCCTTTGCTTTTGGGCACTATATTCAGAATACCGGTAACCAAACGTTGTGGTTTTTGGAGATGTTCAAGAGCGACCGATTCGTCGATATGTCGTTAAACCAATGGATGGCGCTTACCCCTCGTGATCTGATTCGAGATAATTTACACGTCGGACCGGAATTGCTGGACGCGCTTCGCAAACAGAAATGGCCGGTCGTAAAATATACTGGTACCCCGTAAGCCCCTGAATCGGATGAATTCGTCTAGAACAGTGGTTGGTGGCTTTGATCCCCAAGCTGAGGGAAGTTGCGGAGACGACCGACCTACGACCGGCATTGAAGTTTATTAAACGATACTGGATGTAATTCATAGTTTTGAGCACCATCTGTACATGCATGCTAAGGCTATACGACCAGACAGGTATCGGTTCGCCGGAGAATACTTATTTGAAAAAGGTGAAAACTAAGCAAACTGTTAAAATATGCTTAGTTCGGAGATGCGAAATTGCATGACGAAGAAGGAATTATAGAAGCTTCCGTATGGGGCATTATGATCATTGCCCTGTTGTTGTTCGTTCCAAAAAAAAGAATGCGCGAAGCTTCGGCAGTGTATCTCTTTAAGTTGTTATACTCAATTGACTCACTATATAACACGGACTTGGTATTGGACTTGGATAAGCCTCTTCCTAACTTTCTATATATCCCGCTTATATTATGTTTGGTTCTTCAGAATTAAAAGTAAAACCTGAACAATCTCTATTAGGATTGGTATGATCAGATCCAAAAACGAGAGGCTGAAGATCTCCTGCAGCCGCTCGTTTTTTACGTTAGACTGAATGGAAAAGGCCAAATATATGGACTTATTAGGTATGAAAACACAGACTTTCCTCACAACAATTGTGGTTAATGAGAAAGAGCTATCGAAAGAAAATAGACAAATAATGAACCTTAACAATATTGTCGAACAAGACCATCGTTTCATAAAGAAAATAACAAATCATTTGTTGGGGTTTAAGTCTTTTCAGACAGCCGAAAAAACATTAGCTGGAATTGAAGCCTTTCATATGTTACGGAAACAGGATAACCTATTTCACCAATATTTGGTTATTGCCAATGTAAGGGGAGGTAGAAGAGGAAGTTATATATTTTAATATTATTTAATGTTAAACTTACGCCGATTAAATCGATAGCAAAATTCATCGAGGTAGGCTTGTAAGTGTCTCGCATCTAATCAATGGAAAGTACCAAGAATAAAAGATTTCACATATGATAATTCTCGTTATCTGTTACCCACCAACTCGAATCCCCAATTCCTTCACCCTCAAAAGCATATGCTTCCGATACTGACTGGTAGATGTAACCGCGCGGTTAAAGGTCTCTTTTTTTTGGCATGATTTTTGCTTGTGTATTTCAATAACAGAAAAAGAAAGAAGGGAACAAATGATTTATTTACTGATGGCATTAGTCCAAATCTCCTATGTTGCGCTTAACTCATTTCGAGTCATTTTGATGATTAAAGGAAAAAAGTACTTAGCAGGTTTGATCAGTACATTGGAAATATTTATATATATTACAGGGCTTTCTCTTTTGTTAAGTCATGCAGAATCTACGTTTGGTCTTGTGATCTACAGTGTTAGCTACGGAGCAGGCATTGTGATTGGCATTTATATTGAACAAAGAGTAGCCCTAGGTTTTATTACTCTTCATGTTATCTCCGAATGTGGGGAAGATATGGCTCTGGCTACTCAGTTGCGGAAAAAGGGGTATGGAGTCACATCGTGGATCGGTAAAGGTGCCGAAGGGCCAAGAGGGGTTTATCTTATTCTCGCAAAAAGAAAAGAATATAATGATTTGAAAACATCTATTCTTGCACTCGATCCAAAAGCCTTTATTATTTCCAATGAACCGATGAATTTTGCTGGAGGATTTTGGGCAAAGAAGCTGGACTAAAGCATCAAAACTGGCAAATATTAAGCAAAGCTTCATTGGTAAGTACGATATAATAGAATGTGAAAGCAAAAATTAGTGATGAGGATGGTGAAACGGAATGCAAATACGTTCTTCTTTAACGCAAGTACAAACGTTAAAAATACACGTCACACCGCAGCTGAAGCAATCCATCCACATTTTACAAATTTCTTCTGTTGATTTAGCTGATTATTTACAGGAGCAGTCAGTGGAAAATCCTTTGCTGGACATCGTATATTCCACTACAAAAGATAAAATATACCGATCCAGCAATGGGAATTACTCCTCTCAGGAACATCATGATTATTTAATGAACCAAATAAGCGAACAAGAAGAATCACTGGAAATGATGCTCCTGAGCGAACTTCGTGTCAGAAAAATGCCGGAAGATCAATATCGGATCGCTAAATATTTGGCAGGGAATTTAAATGACGAAGGATATTTAACTATTGAATTAATAGATGTGTGTACACATTATAATGCAAGTATGGAAGACGTAGTGGATGCGCTTATGAAATTGCAAGACTTGTCACCCTCAGGTGTTGGTGCTAGAAACTTAAAGGAATGCCTTCAGCTTCAAATCCTTAAAGATTCGAATGCGAAACCTTATGCTTATGCTATGGTGAGTGAATATTTGAACGAGTTGGGAAGCGGGAAGTACAGACAAATCGCTGATGGGATGAGCATTTCACAAGAAGAAGTACTGAATACGCTGCAATATATTCGCAGCCTGAATCCGCGACCGGGACTTCCATACGTTAGCTCACCAGGAAAATGTTTTGAACCGGATGCTGTGATTCGAAAGGAGAATGGCAGCTTTGTGATTCGGATGAATTTGGCCCAACTTCCAAAATTATCGCTGAATAAATATTATCAGCATTTGCCATTTGAAAGCGGAAGCAGCGATACGAAAAACTACCTGCGTCAGCATGAGCAATCCGCTAAATGGCTGATTCGAAGTTTAGAACAAAGAAAATTGACGCTCAATCGATTACTCGGATCCATTGTGGAAGTACAAGTGGACTTTTTTGAAAAGGGTGTTCAGTATATAAAGCCAATGAATTTGAAAGCGATTGCAGAAAAGCTGGAAATGCATGAATCTACCGTCAGTCGCGCTACGCAGAACAAGTATGTGCAAACTCCACACGGATTATTTGAATTAAAATTTTTTTTTAGCAGCGCCTTATTGACGGACGAGGGGGAGGCTACATCTGCTGAAAGCGTAAAAGCTAAGATTCGATTGCTGATTGAGAACGAATGTAAACGGGCGCCGTTTTCAGACCAGAAAATCACGGAACTGTTGGTTGGGGAAGGGATACGTATCTCACGCAGGACAGTGATGAAATATCGGGAGGGGATGCACTTGTTATCATCCCGCCTTCGAGCACAAGTTTGAATTTCACTGATCGTTTGTTCAAGCTTAAAAGTTTTCTATTCCTCAATCGCTTCGTTATTATGGAGGCAATATTTGCGGATCAATCGGGCTGCTTTGGTCTGACTGATTTGTAAATCTTCAGCAACCTTACGTGTGCTTTTAAATCTTTGGTAGGACGAAATGATTAAATTATTTTCAATTTCGATGAGAGCTCCATCAAGGGATTTGGGATGAGAAGGAAGAGCATTTGATTTAATATTTTGATGAATAAGCTCAGGTAAATCGCTCAATTCAATAATACCATCCGTTGTGACCACTAATTTTTCAATAAGATTTTCCAATTGCCGCAAATTGCCGGGCCATGAATAATGATAGAAAATATTAAGCGTTGCTTGGGAAATTAACTGATTGACCTCGTACTGCTTATTGAATTTATGTAGGAAATAATAAGTTAAGGGTATAATATCCTCCATTCTTTCACGTAGTGGAGGAATTTTGATATCAATGACGTTCAATCGGTAATATAGATCCTCCCTGAATTGTTTATTTTGCACCATTTCAATTAAATTTCGATTCGTAGCCGCGACAATGCGAATGTCGACTTTTTTGGTTTCACGCCCTCCAATGGGGATAAATTCATGGTCTTGAATGACTTGTAAAAGCTTGGCTTGGATTTTAAGCGAAATTTCGCCAATTTCATCTAAAAACAAAGTTCCATGATTGGCAGATTCGATCAAGCCAACTTTACCTGTTTTATTGGCACCAGTGAATGCACCTTGGGAATACCCAAATAATTCGGATTCCAGAAGTTCTTCGGGAATTGCGGCACAATTAATCGTAAGCAAAGGTCCTTTTTTTCGTTTGCTCATTTTATGAATAAAGTTGGCTAAAACGCCTTTTCCTGTGCCGGATTCGCCTTGAATTAGTATGGTGGAATCAACGGGAGCGACTTTTTTGCAAAATTTAATCACATTTTTCATTTTTTCACTGTTCGTGATGATATTGGCTTCAGGTGCATCGGATTCGCTTAAGACTCCAGACTTATCTTCGATTAATTGGACGCTTTTAAATTCTTGCATTTCTTTGGAGTTGATCACGACAAGCTCAATTTCGCCTTCATGGTTTAAAATCGGTACTGCAGTCGTAATCAATTCTCCACCGAGATGAGTGGTTTGCATAATTGAAATTGTCTTTTTCTGTTCAAAGATGATCGGAATGATAGAAGGACTCCAATATCCTTGCTCGTATAGTTCCAAAACGTCCCGTCCGATGACATAGTCCGGTTTTAGCCCGTAATGTCTTTCGCAAGTTTTATTTACGTACACGATACGTTTATTACCGTCGACCACAAATATTTCGTCGGAAGAATTATCTAATATTTTCTGAAGTGTTTCGTTGCTTATTTCAATTGAATCTTTCGATTTGCTTTGCATCGCAGTAACTCCTTTTTACGTTTCAAATAATAAATTATATGGCGAGTCAATATTGAACTGATTGAGTCAATTTAGACTCATTTGAATAGTGAACCATGAAATCCCTACTGAAAATCCCACTGAAATGCCCTCGACTTCACTTTTACAAGATTGGCACGATACTTGCTTCATCTATAAGTGTGATCAAAATTAATATGTGAAGGAGAGGAAAATATTATAACACTTATAATTTGAAAGCGCTATCTATGGAGATTTAATGAATCAGATGGATTGAAAGGGGTAACCGATATGGAAATGCAAACAAAAAGCTTATTCAAAAATGGAATAACTACCACGTTGCCATACAATTTATATACCGATCCTCAAGTTTTAGAGCAGGAAAAAGAAAAAATTTTTTCATATGCATGGAACTATGTAGGGCATATCAACCAGGTGGAGAAAAATGGAGATTATTTTACGTGCGAGGCGGCGGGTGAGCCGATCATCGTTGTTCGCGGCCAAGATGGAGAACTGCGTGCCTTTTATAATGTATGTCCTCATCGCGCGACCAAGCTGGAAAAGGAAGAGGCCGGAAATAAAAAAATATTACAATGCTCTTATCACGGGTGGACCTTTAAATTGGACGGACAGCTTCATAAAGCGCCGAATTTTAAAGATACGGAAGATCTTTGTTCTGGAAGCCATTGTTTGAGGGCCGTTAAGCTTGAAACGAATACTTCCTTAATATTTGTTAATTTAGATGAGAATGCTGCACCGCTTGCTGAGACTTATTCGGATTTCTTTGCGGATCTTAGTCAATTTGGCTTTATCGGCAAATTGAAAAAGTATGAAGTGAAAAAGCGAGTGGTGAAATGCAACTGGAAAGCATTCATCGATAATTTTTTGGAATGCGATCATTGCCCAATTGCTCATCCAGGTTTTGTTGCTACGTTGGATATGAGTAAATACAATATTATTAACGGTCAAAATTGCAATATTCAAGGATCTTCTGTAAAATCAAACCGAAATGATTTGGATGATGCGGAAGTGAAAGAAGGTCGCTTTTATTGGATCTGGCCGAATGTAATGTATACTGTTTATCCAGGACCGGGAAACCTTTCCGCTATTCAAATGATTCCTATCGATAATGAAACGACGCTTGGTGTCTATACCTTTTATTTGGAAGGTGATGATCCGACGAAGGAACAGAAGGAACTGATGGCATTCGCCGAGCAAGTAAGAATAGAAGATGTGGAAATTGTTGAATTAGAGCAAATTGGCTTCCGTTCCCGTGCTTTTAATCAGGGGATCTGCTCGCCGACAGAGCATGGAGTTCATCACTTTGCATTATTGGTACAGCAAGCATTAGGACTGTAATGGATCGGACATTTATCATAAGGATAGGCTCCGGACATGCTCAGTTCCAATAAAGCTCGGTTCCAATGAAGGAGGGAAACATGTAATGATTGCTTTTAAAGGTGTTTCGAAAGTATACCATAATGCCCAAATTATTAATAAATTGGATTTGAGCATTTCGGATGGAGAATTGTTTGTTTTAATTGGTCCTAGCGGCTGTGGAAAAACGACGACGATGAAAATGATTAATCGATTGATTGAACCCTCTTCGGGGACGATTGAGATTAACGGTGAAGATATTTCCAAGCAGGATCCAGTGCAGCTTCGACGTAATATAGGTTATGTCATTCAGCAAATCGGTTTGTTTCCACACATGACCATCGGCCAAAATGTAGCTCTCGTACCCAAATTAAAAAAAATGAAGGACAAATCCTGCGATAGCAAAGTGGATGAATTGTTAGCGATGGTTGGCTTAGATCCGAAAATCTTTAAAAATCGTTACCCTTCCGAGCTTAGCGGTGGCCAGCAGCAGCGGGTAGGTGTCATTCGTGCATTAGCCGCTGATCCACCGATTATTTTAATGGATGAGCCGTTTAGCGCCTTGGATCCGATCAGCCGCGAGCAGCTCCAAGACGAATTCGTTCGTTTGCAGAAGACTATCAAGAAAACCATTGTTTTTGTAACGCATGATATGGACGAGGCTCTGAAAATTGCTGATCGCATTTGTTTGATGCAGGGCGGAGAAATCGTGCAGCTTGGAACACCTGTTGAAATTCTACAAAAACCAGCAAATAACTTTGTTGTCGATTTTATTGGACCGAAGCGGTTACAAAAAAATCTCAAAGATATGAATGTGCCGCAACCCAATTATGAAAGCATTCATTTTCAGCCGGGTATTTCTTAAGGGGGAATTCTAAATGGATGAGCTGCTGAAATTTATTTTGGAACGTCACGCCATGATATTAACGGTTATTTGGCAGCATCTTTATATTTGTGTCTTTGCTCTGGCGGCCGGCTTTATTGTTGCAGTTCCACTCGGTATATTTTTAACGAGAAGGGAAAATATAAGCAACTTTGTAATCGGTTTCATAAATGTAATTCAAACGATTCCCAGTCTTGCTTTGCTGGGCTTCATGATTCCCTTACTCGGCATTGGAACCTTTCCTGCAATTGTCGCACTTTTTCTGTATTCCCTTTTGCCGATACTGCAAAATACGTATACGGGAATTAGGGAAGTGAGCTCGTCTATAAAGGAAGCGGCCAGTGGAATGGGGATGACTGATTTTCAGATTCTTTTCAAAGTCGAAATTCCACTGGCACTTACCGTTATTATGGGGGGCTTTCGGACGGCAACGATTTATACGATAAGCTGGGCAACGCTTGCTTCTCTAGTCGGGGGCGGCGGTATAGGTTATTTAGTGTTCACAGGGCTCACTATTTCCAATCAAGATATGCTGATTACCGGCGCCATTTCTGCTGCTTTTCTGGCCATAATTGCAGATTTCGTCACACGAAGATTTCAAATACTATGTACTCCAAAAGGATTAAGAAAACAATATATGAAAAATCAGGGGGACTCACAATGAAAAGAGCAACAGGTATTTTATTAGCAATCAGTTTAACCATCGGTCTTCTTTCTGGATGCGCTTCCAAGGACATTATCAAAATTGGTGCTCAATCTACTTCCGAGCAATTGATTATGGCGAATATGATAAAGCTTTTGATGAAACAAGATAAATTGGATGGACAGATCGTCTCGGGTCTCGGGTCTACGCCAGTCATTGTAAACGCGATGAAGAGTAATGAGATTCAGATCTCTGCCGTTCGTTATGTTGGAACAGATTTATCAGGTACTTTAGGGATCAAAGAGCTTCCTATGGAGAGTAAAGCAGCGCTAGCTATGGTTCAGAAAGGGATTCAGGACAAATTCGATCAAACATGGTTCCCTTCTTATGGCTTTCAGAACACGTATATTTTTACAGTACGCCAAGATTTAGCAGATAAATTCAACTTAAATAAGGTATCAGACGTTGTATCGCATGCCAAGGATATGCATCTAGGTACAGATAACGCTTGGTTGGAACGAACCTTGGACGGATACCCAGCCTTTAAAAAAACCTATGGTATTGAATTTGGTAAAACATCACCCATGGAAATCGGACTTGTTTATAAGGCTGTGAGTAATAAGGATGTAGACATCGTGCTGGCTTATTCTACAGATCCCCGCCTGAAAGAATACAATCTAAAAACATTAGAGGATGATAAGAAATTCTTCCCTCCTTATGAAGCATCTCCTGTCGTGCGAAACGATACATTGAAAAAGTATCCGCAGCTTCAAGGTATCATGGATAAGCTTGTAGGCCTCGTGGATACGAAAACAATGACGGAATTAAATTATCAGGCGGATATAAAGAAAATAGAACCGGATGTCATTGCCGAAAAATTCCTCAAAGAAAAAGGTTTGTTGAAATAGGAGGAGCGTGGACCTATTGAAAACGTTATTCGATGCGATACAGTTAATGATTAGAGATTGGGATCATATCCTAAAGCTTACTTTAGAACATCTTTATATGAGCTTAAGCGGAGTTCTCATGGCCGTTCTAATCGGCGTACCTTTAGCGATTTTAATGACTAGGAACCGAAAGGCTGCACAGTATATTCAAGCCTTCATTAATATCCTTCAGACCATTCCATCAATCGCCTTATTGCTCTTAATAATGATTTTTTTCGGTTTAGGCCAAACAACTGCCATCGTGGCCCTAGCCTGCTATTCTTTCCTGCCGATTATCCAGAATACGTATGACGGACTCATAAATGTAGATGTGAATCTAATCGAAGCAGGTAAGGGGATGGGGATGACTTATACGCAGCTGCTGTTCAAGGTGAAAATACCACTGGCTCTGCCCGTTATGATGGCTGGCTTGCGGGTTGCAACGGTCATTTCGATCGGGGTTGCCACCATTGCCACGTTCGTTGGGGCCGGCGGATTAGGAGAACTCATTTACCGAGGAATTGTAACAACCGATGATGTAAAAATCCTTGCGGGTTCGATACCTGCAGCTATACTAGCCGTTAGTATGGACACTATTTTACGATTCATCGAAAAAAAGACGGGATATAACCTTTATAAATCTAACAATCATTAAATTCGGAAAAGCTTTACTATACCAAACATCGGGGTGAAAAATGGAAATGACAACAGAAAAGATAAAGCTGTTTATCAACGGAGAATGGATGGAAACAGAAAACACCCATCCCATTTACAATAAATATACCGGTAAGTTATATACCCTTGTATGCAAGGCAGGTGAACAGGAAGTCAATCTTGCTGTGGAATCCGCTGTTCATGCCTTTCATCACGTGGAATTTGCTCCTGAAAATCGTTACGCGGTACTATCCAAAGTTTCTAATTTATTAAAGGAGCAAGCGGACGAAATCGCAAGAATTATTGCTGAGGAAGGGGGTAAGCCGATCACGGATGCAAAGCTGGAAGTTATGCGCTCTGCGAACACATTTCTGCTGGCGGCAGAAGAGGCGAAGTATTTAAAGGGAGAAATGATCCCATCGCATGCTTCACCGGGAATAGGAAAGAGGTTTATATATACAATCAAGAAACCAATCGGTGTCGTTTGTGCTATTACGCCCTTCAATTTTCCGTTGAATTTGGTTACGCACAAAGTAGCTCCTGCCCTCGCAGCGGGGAATCCGATTATCATTAAACCGGCATCCGATACATCGACAGTGGCCTTGAAATTATGCGAATTATTAGAAGCCGCTGGTGTACCTAAAGGATATGTGCAATGTCTTGTGGGTGAGGGCTCAATCGTTGGAGAACAATTGCTGCATGATCAAAGAATTGCTTATTATACATTCACAGGTTCTCCGGGTGTTGGCAAACATATTAAACAAAGTATTGGCCTGCGAAAAGCAACGTTCGAGCTAGGATCAAATTCTGCGACCATTGTACACCAGGACGGAAATGTTGAAAAGGCCGCGGATAAACTAGCGAAGATGGCATTTGATCATGCCGGCCAAAAATGCATCTCTGTTCAGCGTATTTACGTTCATAGTGCGGTAGTTGAGTCATTCATGAAAGCGTTTTTAGCAAATGTGGCAAAGCTTAAGGTCGGAGACCCACTAGATCCTGAGACGGTTGTAGGTCCGATGATCAGCGAGAAAGAAGCGAAGCGCATCGAGATATGGGTGAATGAAGCTGCAGAAGCAGGGGCTAATATTTTAACAGGGGGACTGCGGGAAGGCTGCGTTTTTCAGC
Organism: Bacilli bacterium; assembly: GCA_028287395.1. GTDB lineage: Bacteria > Bacillota > Bacilli > Paenibacillales > NBRC-103111 > Paenibacillus_AC. Next base: position 5,226 of record JAQBPR010000185.1, on the reverse strand, counting down.
CAACCGTAATCACCAACGTTTCAAAGGGAATGAAAGTGGTTGATGAAGAGGTGTTTGCTCCAGTGGTTACAGTAACCACTTATGAAACTATAGAAGAAGCGATTCGATTGGTCAATGACTCTAAGTATGGATTACAGGCGGGCGTATATACAAGCTCTTTAAGCTTGTCTTATCAACTCCCATATTTGCTCGAAGTAGGCGGGGTAATTATTAATGATTCGTGTAGTTTCCGTGCCGATCATATGCCCTATGGCGGTGTTAAGGAAAGTGGGATTGGTAGAGAAGGTCCGGCTTATGCAATACAAGAAATGATGGAAACTGTAACAGTTGTTGTGAATTTGGAAGATTGAGGAAGAATGGGTGAGAGAGGAGGAAGTATCTTGATAACTACATTCAAAATCGCTGTGATCCCGGGAGATGGCATTGGTCCCGAAGTGATTGAAGAGGGTGTAAAAGTATTAAAGAAAGTAGCTGAACTCGACACTACGTTTCAATTGGAGTTTACTTACTTCCCGTGGGGCTGCGAATACTATGTGAAGCATGGGAAGATGATGGATGACGATGGGATGGAAGCATTGCGTTCTTTTGATGCGATTTATTTAGGCGCAGTGGGTTACCCAGGCGTACCGGATCATATTTCGTTATGGGGACTGCTTTTGAAAATTCGCAAGGAATTTGATCAATATGTAAATATTAGACCAATTCAATTGTTGGAAGGCGCACCGTGCCCCTTAAAAAATGTAAACAAAGAAGACATTGACATGGTTGTTATCCGCGAAAATAGTGAGGGTGAATATGCGGGTGCAGGTGACTGGCTGTTTAAAGGAAAAGCTGAAGAAGTTGTCTTGCAAACGGGTGTGTTCTCTCGCAAAGGAACGGAGAGAATTATCCGATATGGGTATGAAACCGCACGAAGATTGAATAAATCCTTGACCAGTATCAGCAAAGGAAACGCTTTGAATTATTCTATGGTTTTCTGGGATCAAGTTTTTGAGGAAGTAGGTAAAGAGTATCCGGACGTAAGAACGCATTCTTATCTAGTTGATGCCGCTTGTATGTTTATGATCAAACAACCACAGCGATTCGAGGTCATTGTGACTTCTAACTTGTTTGGCGATATATTGACTGATTTAGGAGCAGCCATTGCTGGTGGACTCGGTCTTGCGGCGGGAGCAAACTTGAATCCCGAAAGGAATTACCCTTCCATGTTTGAGCCCATCCACGGGTCAGCGCCCGATATAGCGGGAAAAGGGATAGCTAATCCGCTTGCTGCGATTTGGTCCGCTAGCCAAATGCTTGATTTTTTCGGATATGAAGCAGGGGCTAAGACTCTCTTAAAGGCCATTGAACAAGTCATGGTCGAAAAAGAAGTGCTAACACCCGATATGGAAGGCACCTCTTCAACCGTAGAAGTAGGAAACCATATTGTATCTATCTTGACTACTTTTTATGGAGATATACACAAAATGCATAAGGTTTAGAAAAAGGAACGGATTCCTTTGGCAGTCAGCACAAGCATAATTATTGGTTGTGGTGCAAAAATTAAAAAAGATAGCAATTACCCAATAAATTGTAATTAATTATGCCACAAATATTTTATTGAGCCATGCAATAGCAGAGAGGACAGACGAATTTTCGGCCTGCCCTTTCCTAATCATATTCATGGTCTCGATTCCCTTTAACGTCTGTTCTGCAGTTAGAAATGATTTGAAACCAAGCATCGGTTTTATGATTTTTTTTATGAAACGATGATCTTGCTCCACTATGTTCATTGCTGGTGGATATGCCGGGTTTTTATCCAAAGTGATCACTCGAGGTAATTGATTACGTGGAGAGGACAAAGCCTTTGTAAAGAAACGCTTAGCTGCCCGATAAAATACTACCATTGACCTTTGACTTTGATGTAGGTTTCGTCCGTTCGCCACGAATAGTTTGAGGGTTTCAAATAGCTGCGAATTCGTTTGTCTATTTCGGGCCCAAACTCATGGACCCATCTCATGATCGTTGTATGGGATATCTTTAACCCCGCTCGTTTTGCTGCGTGAATATTCCGATTTTCGGACAGCATAAAATCAATCGTATTCCCTTCTGAACACTCCTCTGTAAAGGTATTTCCATTGTCCTTTGAATTTAATGTACGTTTCATCGACTCGATAAGAATCATTTGTTGATTTCAAAAAGGGCAAACTCGCTTCTCGAGTTCAGATCCGTACTGGTGAACCCATCTCATTATTGTCGAAGGAGCGATATCTAGTCCGCGTTCGCTCATTATTTCCGCTAAATCACGATAACTTAAACTGTAACGAAGATACCACCTTACCATTAACAAGATCATCTCTGCCTCATAATGCTTCCATTTAAATAAATTTAATGTTGTTTTCAAATCATTCTTCTCCGTCTTATGCCCTCATTATAAGTCAATGTTACCATAGAAGGGTTTTTGCAACAAAACCACACGAGTTAACTGCATTCATCAAAATTACACTAATCTGCAGTTGCGACTATAGGTTCATTCTCTGTATTGATAAATTCCCATATTTTCCATTCATTTAATTCGTTTTTAAATGCCATATTACAAAAGTATTCAAATTTATAGAGGTGAAAAAGGAAATGACTTTAGCTTCACAATTAAAAACAGCTGTAGCTTCATTGAAAGTGCACAAGCAAGCTTAAAACAATTTGCCTTGAATACACAAAAACAACAGGCTAAAACAACGTTTACAAATGCAGCGCAAAAGACTCAGAATATCATCGAAAAGATTTTATAATTTCAATTGGAGGCTGATTTTATTGGCTTGGATTCTTGGGCTGTACCTATTGAATACGGTGTTTATGTTAATCATTGCGATCCGCGAGGTACGCCGGCCTGCCAAGGCTTTGAATTGGCTAACCGTTGGCCTCATTTTGCCAGTCATTGGTTTCGGACTCTACCTCATCACATCAAATCCAGTGCACATTCGTCGTAAAAGACTGACCTCTCCGCACAATGAGTCGGATAAATTGCCTGATTCATTCAGCCGTTCAGCCTTGGTTATCGCTCAAGCTTTACGGCATTTTACCGTGAATGGGCTTCGGACCGTCCAAGTTCAAATGCTTACGAACGGAATTGAAACCTATGGGAAACTCATCGAATCCATACAAAACGCAAAAAGAACAGTTGATCTGGAATATTACATATACCGGGATGACTACATTGGCAGACGCATAACAGACATGCTGATTGAGCGGGCATCGGCCGGTGTGCGGGTCCGCTTTGTGAGAGACGGTTGGGGGAGCAGAAAATTTCCGAGGGCTGAGATCATCCGGATGATGAATGCAGGAATCGAATGCCGGACAATATTTCCATTGCGCTTCCCTTGGATTATGTCCACTTTGACTTACCGGGATCATTGTAAGATCGTCGTGATCGACGAAGAGGAAGCTTATACAGGTGGTATCAACGTTGGTCAAGAGTATACCGGATTGAAGCCGAACGTTGGGTTCTGGCGGGACACCCACATGCGAATTGTAGGTGAAGTTGCATTAGATTTGCAGGCTATCTTCGATGCCCATTGGAACTTCGCTTCACCGGAAAAGACAAAGTCAAGGACACGCACGAACTCTGAGGATATGCGAAAACCTATTCGGGATCCAGTTCACAAGTTGAAGAACAAAACTCAATCCGGCAGGGCTGCTCTTTCCGGATGGTCGGTAGAATGGGGCTCTGACTTGGGCACTATGGATGGCACCGACGTTGATACTGTCACCGTTAAAAAGGGGTTGCAAAAGGCATACGTACAGACTTTCGAAGGTAATCCTGGAATTCCTACTCAAGTCATTCGGGAGGCATATTTCATTTGCCTGACTCAAGCGACTCAGACCATTGACATCACCAACCCTTACTTTGTGCCCGATGCGGATGTCATCATGGCAATAAAGACAGCTGTGGCACGCGGTGTGCGTGTAAGATTGCTGGTTCCCCACCACGTGGTTCCGAAAATCGTTGGACCTGCAAGCCGCACTTACTACGGAGAATTATTGGAAGCAGGGGTCCATATCTACCTGTACAACAAAGGTGTGTTGCACGCTAAGCTGATGGTCATCGATGGGGAGATTGCCGAGGTAGGCTCATCAAACTATGATATAAGAAGTTACCGCTTGAATTACGAAGTGTGTGAAGTTTTGTACAGTGCAGACGTGGCGCGGGAACTCACGGAGCAATTCGAGCGGGATCTCACGGATTCCATTCCTTTGCGCATGGAAGATTTACAGCAGCGTTCCCCTTCGCAGCGCATTCTCGATCAAGCAGCGCGCGTATTTTCCCCGTTGTTATAGCCCGCAACACCCGTTGCTTTACCGGATTACACGTACATTAATATTAATCCCCACCAATCGGTAGGAGTTTGATGTTTATATCGGTCAACAGGCGGACACCTAGCATCTCAAAAAGTTCGACGCTGTATTGATGGGGACCCTGATCGTAACTAGATGCATATTACCTCCGCTAATGTGTACACTATGAGTTGTTGAATTACAAAGGTGGAAATAAGTTGGACGAAAATATGGATAGAACAAGGGAATTAATTATTGCATTAGTTCAAACCAATAGAGAAAGGTTCATAAAATATGGCGGTTTTTTAAGCCCTCAATGGTGGCTGCTTTTAGCTTTTATAATTGTTCCCTGGCTCATTTTGGTAAAGGTCGTCGATAAAAAAAGAAAACTTGAGATTGTGGCATGTGGACTATTTGTTGCGATTACAACTAAAATTTTAGATTTGGTCGGTTATAATTTAAACTTTTGGGATTACCCAATTCAAATAATACCTCTTGTGCCTGAGGCATTTGCTTTTGATTTGTCGATGATTCCTGTTGCGTATATGTTGTTATATCAGTATTTTAAGACGTGGAAATCATATTGCATCGGTTTAGTTTGTATGAGCGTGGTCTACGCTTTTATAGCTGAACCTTTTTGCAATTGGATCATGGTTGTTATCTATATTAAGTGGAGGTATATTTACTCAGCCGTGTATTACATCGTAATCGGAATCACCGTAAGAGCGGTTGTAGAAAATCTTAATATCGAAATTACTTCTTAACAACCTAAAGACCTTGAGACTATTCCTCAAGGTCTTTAGGAACAAAGATTATTTCTCAACTGAATGTTTAAACTCTTCTGTATTTCTGTTTAAATTATCAATTTTACTGTTTAATTCTTTAAAAGCATCAGTAGTTCTGTATAAATTATCA
>JAQBPR010000155.1 GCA_028287395.1 Bacilli bacterium | reverse complement strand
GTGCCGTGAAGGCGGAAAGTGTTGCAGCAGACGTGGGTAACGGAAGATAATCAAGTAGGAGTGTGGAGAAAGATGAAAAAAAAATTGGTGCTAATCGGAAATGGAATGGCTGGAGTATGGTGTATTGAGCAACTTTTAAAGTTAGCCCCCCACAAATACGAAATTACCGTGTTCGGCAGTGAGCCGCACCCAAATTATAATCGAATTTTGTTATCCTCGGTGCTTGCTGGCGATGCCGATATGAAAGATATTGTCCTGAATGATTGGGCTTGGTATGAGGAAAATCAGATCACATTGTACACTGGGCAAACCGTCAACAAAATTGACACAAACCATAAAATGGTCATTTCCGATGCAGGCGTGAGCGTGCCTTATGATGATTTAATTATTGCTACAGGCTCGCTGCCGTTCATGCTGCCGCTTCCAGGCGCAGACAAAGAAGGGGTTATCGCTTTCCGCGACATTAAAGATTGTGAAACAATGATCCAAACCGCGAAGAAATATAAGAAAGCGGTCGTAATCGGAGGAGGGCTGCTTGGACTCGAAGCGGCGCGTGGACTTTTAAACTTAAATATGGAAGTTTCCGTTGTGCACATAAATAAATATTTGATGGAGAGACAGCTCGATGAAACTGCTGCGCGTATGTTGGAAAATGAACTGAGGCAGCAAGGGATGAAGTTTCTTTTAGATAAAAGCACGGATGTGATTACGGGAAAAAAACGTGTAACCGGCTTGCGTTTTAAAGATGGATCATCCGTTGAAGCGGACCTGGTTGTGATGGCGGTTGGGATTCGGCCAAATGTGGAATTAGCCAAGGAAGCGGGTGTAGAAATTAACCGCGGGATTGTGGTGAACGACTTCTTGGAAACAAACATTCCCCATGTATACTCTATTGGTGAATGCGCGGAGCATCGTGGAATTGCTTATGGCTTAGTGGCTCCATTATACGAACAAGGGAATATTTTAGCGAAAAAATTGGCAGAAGTCGATGCAGGAGAAGGCTATCAAGGCTCCGTCGTCTCTACGAAGCTTAAGGTTTCCGGGGTAAATGTATTCTCGGCAGGACAATTTACCGATGAGCCAGGGACACGCTCGGTTCGGGTACAGGATGATTTTGCTGCTGTGTATAAAAAGGTCATCATACAAAACGGAAAAGTGATTGGTTCCGTATTATTCGGGGATACAAGCGACAGCTCGCGCATTTTTGCGATGATTCGCAGTGAGGAAGATGTAACCGGCAAGGAAAAAGAAATTTTATTAGGCTCGGGTGGAGATTCGGCGAAAGGCGGACTCGATTTCGTAGCAGGCATGTCTAACGATGAGATTGTTTGTGGCTGTAATGGTGTATCGAAAGGTTCTATCATTGCCGCAATCCATGAAAAAGGCTGTACCAGTGTGAATGAAATAAAGGCATGTACCAAAGCATCGGGATCATGCGGGGGTTGTAAACCGCTTGTTGCCGATTTGTTGACTTATACTTTAGGTGCAGATGGGGTTAAAACGGTTAAAGAAGGCATATGTGCTTGCACAACACACAATCGCGATGAGGTTGTTGAAGCCATTGAATGTATGCATTTGACGACAAGTAAAGAAGTCATGCACGTTTTGGAATGGAACAATCCGGAGGGGTGCTCCAAATGCAGACCTGCCTTAAACTATTACTTGGGAATGGTTTGGCCGGTAGAACATGAGGAGGAGTGCGAGTCTCGTTTTGTCAACGAGCGTAATCACGCTAATATTCAGCATGATGGAACGTACTCTGTGGTACCGCGAATTTATGGAGGGGTAACGACACCTCAGGCATTGAAGAAGATCGCTGAAGTAGCGGAAAAATATGATGTACCGATGGTGAAAATTACCGGTGGTCAACGAATTGACCTGCTCGGTATCAAAAAAGAAGATTTGACAAAAGTATGGGCAGACTTGGATATGCCGTCCGGATATGCCTATGGCAAGTCGCTAAGAACGGTTAAAACTTGCGTTGGTTCTACCTTCTGCCGCTTTGGCACGCAGGATTCGATCAAAATGGGCATTGAGATGGAAAAGCGTTTTGAACGTTTGGGTACACCAGCTAAAGTGAAAATGGCTGTTTCCGGCTGTCCGCGAAATTGTGCGGAATCGATTATCAAAGATTTTGGTGTAGTAGCGATCGACGGTGGCTGGGAAATTTACGTAGGGGGAAATGGCGGAGTCAGAGTAAGAGCGGCAGAACTGCTATGCAAAGTAAAGACTGAGGAAGAAGTATTGGAATGGAACGGGGCGTTCCTGCAATATTATCGTGAAAATGCCAAATTTAACGAACGTACTGCGGAATGGATTGAACTAGTGGGTATCCAATCGGTACGGGATGCTTTGGAATCGCAAGAAGTGCGGATTTCATTGGTAGAACGTATCGAAAAAACGCTAAGCTTAACCACAGATCCATGGAAAGAAATCATCGCCAAAGAAAAGCTAAGCCAAACCTTTCAGCCGCTGCAAGATCCTGGCGCTTCAATTACCGTGGACAAATAAGGCGGCTGCTTTACTTAATAATTTCGCCAGAAAGAAGGCTGAGTTGATGAAACGCTGGGTAGTTGCGAATGTTAGGGACATCTTGGAAAGAAGAGCGAGAACGGTGCGTATTGGTGAAACGGAAATTGCTTTATTCAAGCTGTCTACTGGAGAAATCAAAGCGATTGAAAATAAATGCCCGCACAAAGGAGGCAAATTATCAGAAGGCATCGTTTGTGACCATCACGTCTTTTGTCCATTGCATGATTGGAAAATAAATCTGAATGACGGCTTGGTACAGCAGCCGGATGAAGGCTGCGTTGCTTCTTTTCTTGTAGAAATAGATGAGACAAACGGCAATATTATGATAAGCTTGGACGATGCGGATACGTTAGCTTCATGAAGGAGGATTCATCTATGCGCAAATTAGAGGGTAAACGTATTGCGTTGACTGGACCTCGCCGAGCGGATGATTTAAGCAAATTGGTGGAGAAGCTGGGTGGGGTTCCACTACTCCGTCCTGCACAAGGTACTGTTTTTCTTGAAGATGCGCATGTAGAACAGGAAATTCGGCAATTGGTGCAAGAAGAAATCGATTGGTATATTATGACGACAGGTATGGGGATTGAAAACCTGATGCGGATCGCAGCTAACATTGGGCTTGAACAAGAGCTTATTGCCAAATTAAAGCAATCTAAAGTTGCTGCTAGAGGTTATAAGGCCGTCGGCGCTTTACGCAAGCTCGGAGTACCGTTGACTGCGCGGGATGATGACGGAACAAGCGCTGGTTTAGTTCGTATAATGAGTGCATATGACTTAAAGGACTGCCGTATTGCGCTCCAATTACACGGTGATCCGGCACCAAAGCTTGTACAATTGCTGCAAGAGCAAGGCGCGGAGTTTCGTGAAATTCTACCTTATCGCCATGTTTCACCGGAACCGGAAGTTTTAGCTGGCTTGATCAACGAAATTCTGCGTGGAGAAGTGGATGCCGTGATGTTTACAAGCGGCCCGCAGGTCCGCTTTATATTCGCCCATGCAGCCGAAACAGGACAGCTTACGCAATTGATCGCAGCTTTTGCTGGACCAACCATCGCGGTTGCCGTTGGCAAGTTCACTGCCGAGGTCATTCGAGACGCAGGCGTGGAGCGTGTTATTTTTCCGGAAGAGGAACGAATGGGCAGTATGATCATGGCCTTATCGGATTATTACGCACAATGAAAGCACCTCCATTGTTGAAATGGGGGTGTATTTTAATTTATAAGAAAGTATAAGTTTTAGCCACTTATACTGATCTTATAAATCCGGACAAACGCTACCGTCTTACTGCTAACGCGCAACAATATTGGTTGCGTGTTAGCAGTGTAAAAGACGGCGTAGCCGTTTATCCTTGTTGGCGCGTCCGCCAAATGAGGGAGTTGTTTACTTCGCATCCGGATTGGTTATACAGTTAAATATGACAAAGTTCGGGGGTGGATTATGCCGGAGCTTCCTGAAATGGAAACCTATAAACAGCTTCTTGCGCCACGCATTCTTCATTTGCCTATTGAAGACGTCATTGTGAACAGGGCGAAATCTATCAATGTGGAAATTGATTTTTTTCGCCAAGAGTTACTGCATCATGCCATCGTTTCGATCGAGCGAAGGGCCAAGCACCTTTTATTTACACTTGACTCTGGTTTGGTTTTGCTTCTTCATTTAATGCTTGGCGGCTCTATGTTTTATGGCACCCATTCACCAAATCGTTCTGCGCAGGTGGTATTGAATTTTGGCGAATATAGTCTTTTCTTTATTGGCTTACGATTAGGATATCTTCATCTGCATACAAGCTCTGAAATCAATCGATTGTTGGCCAAGTTAGGTCCTGAGCCATTAAATGCCCCCTTCACAATAAAACAATTTCTTCATATTATGCAGGGACGAAAGTCCACTCTTAAAGCTACACTCGTTGACCAGAGCGTGATTTCCGGAATCGGCAATTGTTACTCAGATGAGATTTGTTTTGAGGCTGGATTATTACCCGCGCGAAAAATAAACACTCTGAATGAGGAAGAACAAAGTCGTCTGTTTCAAGCGATGCGCACTTTGTTGCTGGAAGCGATTCATTACGGGGGTTATATGGATTCCCCTTTGTATATTGGGGATCATTTAACAGGACAATTCGATGCGCGCTGCAGCGTTTATGATCGGGAGGGCGAGCCTTGCGTCCGCTGTGGAAATCCGCTTATTAAGGATCAGGTTTCCGCGAAAAAATGCTTTTATTGTCTTCGCTGTCAGCACTAAACAAATCTTGCCCTAAGAAAAGAGTTCATCATGTATATTGGATCCCATGTGAGTATAAAAGGTGGTTATGTCGAAGCGGCTAAGAGAGCTTTTGGCATGGGAGCCTATGCTTTTCAATATTTTCCGAAAAACCCGAAGAGCTTAAACCCGAAGTCATTTGATTCACGGGATGCCGCAGCCTGTGCGAAATTCTGTGCGGAAAAAGGGCTTATTTCCATTGGTCATGCACCGTATCCTTTAAATCTTGCAGTAGAAGAGGATATGGAAAAGATCATGTTAGAAGCGCTGTTAAATGGTCTTGAAATTACGGATGCCTGCGGTTCTATAGGACTTGTTGTACATTTCGGGAAATACGCCGGAAAAGAAGCGCTGCAAGGCTACAAAAACATCATTCGACTCATGAATAGGGCGCTGCGGCAATGGCACGGAAAAACGATGGTATTATTAGAAAATCAAGCTGGGGAAGGTACTCAAATGGGAACGACATTGGAAGAATTGACGCAAGTGCGTGACTTATGTGATTATCCAGAGAAAATCGGCTTCTGTTTGGATACTTGTCATGCTTTTGCAAGCGGACTATGGAACGGAGATGATTGGGAAGTGGTGCAAGAGAGAGGTGAAAAGCTTGGGTTCTTCGAGCAGCTTAAGGCCGTCCATCTGAACGATTCTCTTTATCCTCACGGCTCGCTCCGTGATCGTCACGCTAACATTGGTCATGGTTTTATTGGCAATCATCGGTTCGTCGAATTATTAAATTCCCCTCATGTTCAGCAAATACCCATCGTATTGGAAACGGCAGCAGCTGCAGACGGAACTCATCGCAGTGAAATTGCACATGTTAAAAAGCTTGCAGAGGACAACGAGCTCAATGCATTTCATTAGAATTTTACTATTATAACTTGACTCCTTCATTGCAATGCATCAAACTATTTAAATAATGAATAAACTTATAAAGGGGTACAAAGTGGTGGATCATCAAACTACTGTAATGCAAATCATTCAAGCTATGGCCGCCAAAGGATGGCGAATAACCGAGCAGCGAAAAAGATTGGCAACGCTGTTTGCCGGAGCGGAAGGTTATTTATCTCCTAAGGATGTTTATGAATATATGAAATTGCAATATTCTACGGTCAGCTTCGATACAGTGTACCGTAATCTTCGCATGCTTAGCGAGATGGGCGTATTAGAACAGTTTTATTTCAATGAAGGCTTAAAGTTTAGGGCGAGCTGTCTTAAGCATCATCATCACCATCTCATCTGTGTGCAGTGTGAAAAGACGGTAACCTTTGATTTTTGTCCGATGAATTATGTACCTGATTTGCCGGGGGACTACAGCATCCTAAATCATCGTTTTGAGGTATTTGGCTACTGTCCGGATTGTATTGTCAAGACAAGCGGTTTGGACGGAGAACCTTCATGAATAAACGCAATTTTATCAAGTTAATAGTTGTCTTATTGACCATTTTAATCCTTATGTGTGCCTTTATTAACGATGGCATCAAAAGTGAAGGCGGAGTTCACTTTAGCAATCGCGTCGCGGTGCTGGAATATCATCACATCGATCCAGTCGCCTCGGCTTATACGATTACACCTGAAGCTTTTAAGCAACAGCTTGAGGCGTTAAAAGCCAATCATTATCACGTCATTTCCATGCAAGCATTCCTTGACTTTTTAAATGGAAAACAAACGGTACCTCCTGATGCAGTGGTACTTACCTTCGATGACGGTTATGAATCCTTCTACAAATACGCGTATCCTATATTAATGGAGCAAGGCATGGTTGCGACTAATTTTCTAATTGTCAGCTATCTAGAGACCAATCCCGGCATTCCTTTTCTAAAATGGAACGAAATTATAGAAATGAAAAAGGATGGCTTTAGCTTTTACTCGCATACCTATCATTCACATGATTTTGTCAAAGATGCCAAGGGTAAATCTATAAGTCCACTGACGAACCCCATCTTTTTAAAAGATAAGGGCCGGATGGAAAGCGAAACGGAATATAAACAACGCGTCAAGGCTGATCTTGTTCTAGCAGAACAAGTTATCCAGAGCAAGCTAGGCGTACAGGACAAATTATTATGTTTACCGCATGGAAGATACAATCAGACTTTGCTCGATATTGGAAATGAAATAGGGATTCAATATTTTTTCACAGGGATTGACGGTCTAAATACGCCTGGAACCAAGCTGATTAAACGAATTAATGCCGGGGCTGCCAAAGTTACTTCCGGTAAACTGCTCGGTAAATTGAACAACGAAACAACCATAATCGGAAAACTAATAATTACTTTTAAAAATTATATTGAAGGCAAGCAGACGGGGAGTGATACGGTCGTATGACTCCTAGCACTGATAGGTTGAAAAGCATTATCTTCCTCAATTTCGTTTGAGGAAGATAATGCTTTTTCTTTGTTGCGCGCCTAGCCAAGCTAGGCACAACTAGCTGGTGCAAGTCCGGTTGAGGTAAAAATCATGTCGCCTCGTAGCTATCAGACAACTTTATTTTGGTCAAGAAAGTCCACATACAATAACAAGCTTAGAGGATTATCGCTCTTTATCATCGGTGATAAGGTTTAGAAGAATCAAATATAGGGGGACATACGAATGAATGTAGAAGGATTGATTGCAGATGGATAGCTTAATTACAGAAAACTTGAATCATACTCGAAAGAAAAAATGGCTGACAGCACATGCTATTGCACCTTATTTGTTTATTCTACCTGCTGTCATCTTAATTATGCTTTTGTCCATTTTTCCAATTATTTATTCTTTTATTATTAGTTTTTTGCACTACAAGCTTACGCTTCCAGCAAAAGCAATTCACTTCGTTGGTCTCGACAATTACAAGTATATGCTGACGAATCGACCCTTTTTAACATCTATTCAATGGACTTTAACGTTTACCTTTCTCACAGTATGTTTCAATGTAGTCATTGGAATGATACTTGCGCTTATGTTAAACAATGCGTTGATCAGCAAGCGAATCGGTCTTTTTAAAAGCTTACTGATCCTGCCGATGATGCTATCCCCTGTCGTTGCAGCGACCATTTGGCAAATATTATTTGGCGCTGTTTACGGTCCGATTAACTATTTTGTGAAGCTGTTAGGCTTTGGTTCAATAAGCTGGACCGGCTCAGAGCAACCGGCAAAATTTGTTCTTACGTTCATTGATATTTGGGGAGCGACGCCTTTCTGTATGCTGATCTTTATGGCTGCCCTAAAGGTAGTGCCAATGGAATTGAAGGAAGCTGCTCTAATTGATGGTGCAAACCGATTCAGTACTTTCTTTCGCATTACGTTACCTTTGATTCGCAACTTTATTGCACTTGTGGTATCGATTCGGATCATGGATGCCCTTCGAGTGTTTGATTCCATTATGGTCTTGACTAAAGGCGGTCCTGGAAACTCCACGGAAACCATGGGAACGATGATTTACAAAACAGCATTTCGTTATTCTGATGTTGGAGCTGGCTCAGCAGGTGCTTTTATCTTCTTCCTTTTAATTATCCTTGTCACGCTTATATTTTTGAAGCTCATTCACAATAAAACGAATTTTAATTAAAGAGGAATGTATATGAATAAACACATTGTAGAAAAAACATTATTGTATGCACTTATCGTATTCTTAACTTCCTTCTTTTTGTTTCCAATTTATTGGGCATTGATTACTTCATTTGAGTATGCGGATCAAATATTAAAGCTTCCACCCGCATTTTTTCCGACAAAATTTACCTTTACTAACTTTATTGAAGTGTTTGCTCAAAGTCATCTAGGCAGAATGTTTTTTAATAGTGTTTTTGTCTCCATTGCAACGGTTATTGCAGCTGTAGGTATCGCTGCATTGGCCGGATACGGTTTTTCTCGCTATACATTTCGTGGGCGCAACACTTGGGTTTATACCATAATTATTGTACGTATGATTCCTTCTGTTGTATTCATTGTTCCCTATTATGTTATTTTCCAAAAGATTGGTTTACTAGATACGTTATTCGGACTCATTATCGTCTATGTCACAAGCGCAATCCCCTTTGCCATTTGGTTGTTTATCGGTTTTTACGACGAAATTCCAAAAGAAGTTTATGAAGCGGCGATTATCGATGGCTGCGGGGAATTTAGCTTGTATCGTCGAATAGCACTCCCTCTTGTCATTCCAGGAGTAGTTGTGGCTGCGATTCTAACCTTTCTAGCTGCATATAATGAATTCGGTATCTCGCTTGTCCTTATCTTTAGCGATGATAATAAAACTTTGCCGCTTGGAATCAGCAGCCTGATTCGAAGTCAAAAGGATACACCGTTTGGCTCTTTGGCTGCTGCCGGCACCATTGCAATGATTCCTTCGATCCTGCTCTCATTGACAACTCAAAAGTATATTGTGGAAGGCTTAACTGCAGGGGCTGTTAAAGGATAATTTAAATCGATTTTTCACTTTAAGGGGGGTGATTCAGGCTCGTTTTCACAGTAGTGCGGTTTATTGCTTGATACACGAAAAAAGGCTTGGATTCAGCGGAATAAACTAAATTTGACTAAGGGGAATGTAAAATGAGAAAAAACAAATCTTTTAACATGTACATTAGTATGCTTTGTGTTCTATTCATCGTAGGCACCTTATTGGCAGGCTGTACGAAATCGACGGATTCATCGACAGCGTCGACAGCACCGACTGAAACAGCGAAGGCAACTGCGCAAGCTGCAACAGATGCTCCACCAGCAGCAGACGCTCCTTCCGTAATGGGTGTAAAACTCAATGATCTGAATGGTGGCGGAACGTTAAAAGGGCAATTTAAAGGAACAACCATTGTGATTGGTACGCATGATGGCGATTTTGCGGATACCCTTAAAGATCAAGCCGTTTATTTTGAAAAAGTAACTGGAGCGAAAGTGGAAGTGCAAGGCTTCCCGGAGGAAACGTTTAAGGAGAAGGTTCAGCTGGATTTAAGCACAGGTCATCACTTTGATGGTGTGGTTATGCCGGTAGCTTTTCTACATGGATATGCGGAAGGCGGGCTTATTCAGGATTTGAGTCCTATAATTAGCAAAATCGCAAGTCCAAATCTCGATTTGAATGATTTTATTCCTAGCTTGCTTGATATCTATGGTAAATATAAAGGGAAATTGATCGCCTTACCTTATAAACCGGATGCACAAATGTTCATGTACCGCAAGGATTTGTTTGAAGATCCTAAAATTATGGCAAGCTTCAAACAAAAAACCGGTAGTGATTTGAAGGTGCCAACGACTCCTGAGGATTTTGCCAAAACGGCTGCTTTCTTCACAAAAAGCTTGAATCCTGATTCCCCGGTTAAATATGGTTATAGCACGATGGCGTCCAAAGGAAATAGCCGATTCATTTGGGATAATCGTTTAGCTGCATACGGCGGTAAAGATGTAGATGCTAACTTTAAGCCCGCTTTTAACAACGATGCTGGTTTGAAGGCATTGAAATTCACGATAGAATTGCAAAAGTATGCTCCGAAGGAATTGCTGCAAATGGACTGGGATACAGCGAACAATTTCTTTGCAGCCGGCGATGTAGCTATGATGGAACAATGGCCAGGTGGATACACTACATCCCAAGGCGATAATTCTAAAATAAAAGGTAAAGTCGGCGTTGCGGTAACACCTGGCGGCGCTCCTACATTAGGAGGATGGGCTGCATCGGTAACCAGCACAACAAAAAATGCAGATGCTACTTATAAATTCCTGGAGTTTGTTACTTCCAAGGATGGAGAGCTGCTGAAGCTGCTTAATAAAGCGAAGCTGGAACCGACACGTACTTCCAATTATAATCGTCCGGAGATCGCGGCTTCTAATCCTTTGTACCCTAATTTTCTTGCCTCTCTATCAGTTGCCAAAGTATTGGCTGATCCGGATGTCCCTTATATCTCTTCCAAATTAAATGATATTGAGGAATATGGGGTACAGGCTGCCATGCGCGGTGAATTAACACCAGAGCAAGCATTGAAATATATGGATGACAATTTTGTGAAAGAAATTAAAGACGCAGGTTTAAGTAAATAACTGTTTTAATAGAGAATTTTAGGAGTCAAGCGTCGATAAATTGACGCTTGACTTTTTGTTGAATAGGAAATTATGC
This sequence comes from Bacilli bacterium, assembly GCA_028287395.1. Classification (GTDB taxonomy): domain Bacteria; phylum Bacillota; class Bacilli; order Paenibacillales; family NBRC-103111; genus Paenibacillus_AC. Next base: position 1,787 of record JAQBPR010000155.1, on the reverse strand, counting down.
AAGCTACTTATCTGAGGATAACTAAATAAGGCAAAATAGTAAGCATTTTTAAGATCAGATTTCAACGATTCCCGCCGCGAGATTTAGATAGCGCAATTATTTCTAAATTATCGAAGGAAGTTCTATGTTATAGAAGTAATTGCGTTAATGAGCTCCAGAAGGAGTTTAGAGCGAAGTATTATAGAAATAATAGCATGATTTAGCGAAGAAATTTCCATATGGCGAATATCCGATCACCCGCGGGGTGAGTTTTTTGCATGTCAAGAAAGTCCACCCACAATCTCAAGGTTAGGGATTTTACGCAGCCAACGCTCATGTTAAGTTTAAGAATACAATATGAAAATGGATGGATCTAATATCTTAATAGTCACGAATATTATATAATTTTATTAAAATGTATCGGAAAGGAAGACGGAAGTATGCTCCATATTTTTCATAGAACTATGATCATCTTAAGTATACTTTTTTTCATCCTTATTCTATCCGGCTGCAAGTCAGCAGAAGTCGAAAATCAAACGATAATTAATAGCAGTCAATCTCCTGCGGCTCCTATTGACCTACCCAAGGTATATGGAATTACGCTCCAAGACATGGATTCAGGCGGTACCCTCCACGGACAATTTAGCGGACAGACGCTGAATATAGGCACAAAGGTCAATGAACTGAAGCGTGGTTTGGAAGCAGTTATCCCATATTTTGAAAAAATATCAGGCGCGCATGTTGAACTTTCCGCCTTGCCGGATGATACCTTTGTTGATCAAATTACACAAGATTTGACACAAAAACACCAATTTGATGTTGTTCTTATGCCGATCGCATTTCTTCATGGGTTTGAACAAAGCGGTTATATTAAAGATCTAACGTCCTATATTAATAATAAAAAATTGGTAAGCCCAAATCTGGATTTAGATGATTTTATCCCCAGTTTGTTAGAAACCTACGGATATTACAAAGGAAAATTATATGCGCTGCCTTATAAGCCGGATGCACAAATATTTTTCTATCGCAAGGATCTTTTTTCTGATAAAGCTGTTCAGGAAAGCTATCTCCATAAAACGGGAAAAGTGCTGAAGGTCCCTGAAACAATGGCAGAATTATACGAAACAGCTGCATTTTTTACGAAAAAATTTAATCCCGATTCGCCCACTTCTTACGGATTTAATTTAATGGGTCAAAACAGCTGGGCTCGTTGGACATTCAATAACCGATTAGGAGCCTACGGCGGAAAGGATGTCGATAAAGACTTTCTGCCTGGCTTTCAAAATTTCGCGGGCGTAAGTGCCATGCAAACTTATGTTGAATTAGCTAAATATGCGACTCCGGACTGGAAAAATTTTGGCTGGAGTGAAGCAAATGACTTTTTCTTGCAAGGTGATGTAGCAATGATGGAGCAATGGCCGGGGTTATCCAAGCTTGCTGAGGAAACCGACTCGAAAATAAAAGGGAAAGTCGGCTATGCCATTGTTCCTGGCGTAAACGGTGTACATGCGCCTACATTAGGCGGCTGGGCCGTAGCCGTTGTGAATAATTCGAAAAGGACAGACATGTCGGAATTGGCCTATAAGTTTATCGAATTTATTACGTCTAAGGATATGGAATTGCTCAAAATAGCTTCGGGAAACGATCCGACGCGTATTTCCAACTATAAAAGACCCGAAGTTGCTGCGTCTAATCCCATTTATCCTGTGTTGGCCGATTCTTTGGCAAATGCAAAAGTATTAGCTGACTTAGATGTTCCTTTCGTCACGGAGAAATTGAACAAGATAGAAGAGAACGCAATCCGATCT
>JAQBPR010000138.1 GCA_028287395.1 Bacilli bacterium | reverse complement strand
GTTACGGCATATGAGGGATGTGCCTAAGCATATGCTCCCGAAGCGAGTTTTCTAACGAAAACTTTTACTGCTCTTGAAAACAAGTTTCCTTTATTAGAATAAGGTCGAAACTCATTTTCAAAGGCAGCGCGTAAACTCTCCGGTCACATTCCCTCATATGCTCTCCACCACTTATTAAACACACTCTTAAAGCAAAACAGAACAAATGCAATTCCTGGCATGCGAAATTCATTTGAATTTCGTATGCTTTTTTGATGTGATTTTAAATGAGAAATGGTAAAATATGTAGGTGAAGTCACGACAACCATCCTATTATAAAGGAATGTGTAAATGATGAAGTCAAAGATGTTTTTATTATTAGGGTTTGGGATCATCTGTGTAGTTATTCTTTATACGCTGCAGTCTAGCCGAACTTCACAACAAACGGAAAAGAAAGTAAACGTGGACCTTACCGGATCTATGACCAAAATCGAGCAGAAAATCAATGAGCTTCAAAAAAAACTTATTGCCAAGGACAATGATTTAAGTGAAACAAAAACGACCATGCAAAATCTCGAGGACAAGGTATTAAATTTGCAAAATATGATTAAAGAATATAATCAATCGCAAACGTCGACAATAGATCAATTGGATTTTATATTGAAAAAGATGCCGCAATTGTCTGTAAAAAAAGCTTTAGTCGAACAGGTGACTGTAAAAAATGGAATTGCTTACGCCAAGCTGGATTATGTTGAAATGTTAGGTGGAGACGAGGCTGCAAAAGCGATTATGGAAGATACCCATGTCACTAGGGCTAATGCGGAAGATACCGTATCCCATTTTACAAACGGCTATTACATCCGAAACAAACAAATCGAGCATGATCAGATAGAAATTGACGAAGGCGCGGAAATTACCATGATAGATGAGCATGCTAACTCCAAATATATTCCCTATGCCGATTATATAAAGAACACTGAACTTCAGGTGGATAAACTATTTACAGTATATAGGATTGGAGATAAAATTATTTTGCTGACGGAAGTATATCGCCCTTAAGAAATTTCCCCAACTGAGTGGATAAAATATAGGTAGTGGACGGATTCCAATAACTGATAAGCGAGCGGATCATTGGTAAACAGCACGATTTGAAAACTCTCTGAATCCCCGTGCGCTCGATTAGAGATGTTGCGGTTCACACCATTCCGACAATAAGTTGTAAAGATTCTGACAATAAGTCATCACAATATTGTGAAAAAAATTACATGCTTTTCAGTATACTATAATTAAGAGCCTTATCTGCTTGTATAAAGGAGTGTTTATAATGCATTTCCCAAATGACCCTGCAACGCTCAGCCGAATTCTTACCGGAATCACTTTAGGCTTTCATATTATATTTGCCACGATTGGCGTCGGGGTTCCGATGATGATTGCACTCGCAGAGTGGTTCGGCATTCGTCGAAACGACAGTCATTACATTTTACTTGCCCGTCGATGGGCACGAGGGTTTGTGATCACTGTAGCCGTAGGCGTTGTAACTGGAACTGCGATTGGTTTAATGCTGAGCCTGCTCTGGCCAAGCTTCATGAGAATAGCAGGTCAGGCTATCGCATTGCCGCTATTTATGGAAACCTTTGCTTTCTTTTTTGAAGCGATTTTTCTGGGGATTTATTTATATACTTGGGATCGATTTAAAAAACAAACCACTCATTTCTTATTGGTGATTCCCGTTGTGATAGGTTCTTCTGCTTCCGCATTTTTTATTACTACCGTTAATGCCTTTATGAATACGCCGCAAGGCTTCCAGCTTCAAGGGATGCGGATTGTCGATATTCATCCGATCGCTGCCATGTTTAATCCGGCCACCCCAACAGAAGTTTCACATGTACTGGCTTCCTCTTATATGACATCTGCTTTTATACTCGCAGCCATTTCCGCTTACTCTCTTTTGCGAAAAAAAGATCATGTGTATTATAAAAAAGCGCTAAGACTTACGATGGCAGCCGCTCTAATATTTTCTATATCCACTGCTCTGATTGGTGATTTTTCCGGAAAGTTTCTCGCTAAATATCAGCCGGAAAAGCTGGCAGCAGCGGAATGGCATTTCGATACGAAAGCCTATGCTCCGCTTGTGATTGGCGGATTTCTGACCAAGGACCATCAAATTAAGTTTGGGTTGAAGATACCTTATGCTTTAAGCATTTTAGCGCATGATTTACCTAGCAGCGAGGTTAAGGGATTGAATGACTTCCCAGCTAACGAAACGCCGCCATTGTTTATTCATTATTTGTTTGATGGCATGGTAAGCATCGGCAGCTTTCTAATTGTAGTTTCCGTACTTTATTTACTCGCTTTATTAAAGCGCAATTGGAGTCCTTACAATCGTATCCTTTTACGTTTAATTTTCTTAGGCGGTCCTTTATCGATGATTGCGATTGAATGTGGCTGGATTTATGCAGAAATTGGACGTCAGCCTTGGATTTTGCGCGGATATATGAAAACCTCAGAAGGGGCGACCACTTCCGATCATGTCGGATTGATGCTTATCATGTTTTGTGCGCTATATTTACTGCTTGCTTACACGACCATTAAGGTGCTTCGTAGACTATTCCTTCATCATTCCGCAGAGGAAGAAATACGGCAATTGGCCGAAAACGGACATGGAGAGGGGGTACACCTATGAGTTACGAGGTGCTTGGCGTTACCGTGCTTTGGATTTTTCTCTTCGGGTATATGATCGTTGCTTCCATTGATTTTGGAGCTGGGTTCTTCAGTTACTATAGTGTAGTAACGGGAAATAGAAATGTAATTCATGGCATCATTGCACGTTATTTATCTCCAGTATGGGAGGTAACCAATGTATTTTTAATTTTTTTCATGGTGGGGATTGTTGGTTTTTTTCCGGACTCCGCTTATTATTTCGGTACGTCTCTGCTGCTTCCAGGCAGCTTTGCCATTGTTTTGCTAGCCATTCGCGGCTCTTATTATGCTTTCAGCAACTATGGGAATAAGGAAAATCGCTTTTACATGCTGCTTTATGGAGCCAGCGGGCTGCTTATTCCCGCTTCACTCTCAACCGTTTTAACGATTTCTGAGGGTGGATTTATCGATGTCAGCGGTGGGAAAGTAACCTTAATGTACCGCGAATTATTCACTAGCCCCTATTCATGGGCAGTTGTATTATTGGCGCTCGTCAGTGTGCTTTATATTTCAGCCACCTTTTTGACTTATTATGCAGCAAAAGCCAAGGATGTATCTGCACTGGCCATCGTCCGTAAATATGCGCTTTTTTGGAGTATGCCTACCATTTTCGCAAGCTTACTCGTCTTTTTTGCCATCAGTAAACATAATCCAGAGCATTTCAACCGGATGCTTGATTTATCTTGGATGTTCGTACTCTCATTCGTTTGCTTTATCGGAGCGTTCTATCTTTTCTGGCGTGGTTATAACTATGGTTGGGCATTTATTCTCGTCATGCTTCAATTTGCGCTCGCCTTCTTCGGATATGGTGCCTCCCATTTGCCTGATATTCTCTACCCGTACATTCACTTGTACGATAATTTCACCAACCGCACCATGGCACTCTCATTAATCGGTGCCTTTATCGCAGGACTTTTATTGCTCGTCCCCTCCATTTACCTGTTAATGAGATTGTTTTTATTCAATGCCTCCTATGTCGAAGGCGTGAAACCTAAGAAAGGGTGATTTTACATGGATTTTTTCTTTATGATGCTCGCTCCTGAAATCGTCGTCGTACTCTCGGTTGCCGTTTTATTTTATTGGGGAGCCAAGGGGAAAGATCGTGTTTAAAAGCAAAGCCCTCTAAAGCTACTTATGGAGTGTGTTCAAAAAATGGCGAAGTGGAGTACTGGGTGTGCTTGTATAGGCGCAGAAATAGGAGCAGCATATATCATCGCTACTCCTAAAGCTTAATGAATTTGGTTTCAACAAGCTTTTGTTATGATTCATTTACATTGTTTTCATCTGGTATTTCAGGCGTAACTTTAGGCATTATCTCTGGAATAAATTCTGGATTCATTTCTGGTATGCTCTCTGGGTACATTTCTGGTATGCTCTCTGGGTACATTTCTGGTACAACTTTTGGTGTTACTTCTGGTATTTCTTCCGACTCATAAGTCAAAATAAACACCTCCTTAATCTATTCTTAAACCAATAATAAGTATTTTAATCAGTTGTCTTGTAAAGGTTATTTGTTCGTAGAATGCTGCTTATTGGGCAATTTTGCAGATGTATTCCCTTTGCCTTGCTGCTTTTGATTTTTTTCAGCTTTTTCCTGCTTGTCGTGTAGCTTCGCGAGAAATTCTTCCGTACTTTCCATTGATCGCCCTCCTCCAATATAATCTCCATGTTACTATCGCCCATTATGAAACAACTTATTCCCATGAACATGGAAACAAATTTACTTCTAAAAAAAAGCTAGCGAAAAAGTCTAATAGACTTTTCGTTAGCCTTCGAGAAAATTAATCTGAAAAAAATGCGATTATTGAATAACTTCTTGTGTCAAAACATCGGATTTTGTAATCTTCCATTCTCCGTCTTTATTTTTCTTTAATGTATCAACACCATCAATTTTTAAATTAGGAAATTGCGGCCCTTTAACCTTACGAACCGTTTGGAAATACCTCACTTCCGCTGTACCATCAGCTCCCATGACGAACTGGATTTGATCATTTGTGATCTTGAAATCAAATGCTGCTGTCAATTGTTTACCTGCCCTAATTAATTGATCCAAATTTGCATAATCTTTATCATACGTTGATAGTACTCCATCAAAATCTTCTTTTTCACTTGCATCTCTATTCTTTTCAATGACCGCTAATACTTGTTTTTGATCCTCATCGGATAAAGTTACTTTTTGATCTTTAAATAAATCCTCATTCATATAATCCGTTTTAATAACCTGAGATAAACCAAGCTTCCATTCTCCATTTACTTTACTTAAATTAATGATTTCATCCATTTTATTATCCTTAAACTCAGGACCTTTTACCTTTTTAGTGGTGATTGTAGCTTTTACCGCTGCTTGATTATCTTTAACACCGATGATCTCCATTTTATCTAAAGTATAATTCAAATCGAAAGCGGCAAAGGTTTGTTGCACGCCTAATTTAATTTGAGCAAGCTGCGCTGTGTTTGGGTCTATAGTAGAGATAAATCCATCTAAGTCTTCTACTTGTGTATAATCAATATTTTTCTTAATCAGATGATAAATTTGCTCTTCTGTCTTAGCGATAAAGACCGTTTTCGTCCTTCCATCCCAGCTAACTTCGCGACCGCTAGCTTCACCCACAAAACGAAGCGGGATCATGGTCACATCATTGATAATTTTTGGCGCAACAGTAAGCTGTTCTTCCTTGCCATTCACAACAACAGTCTTACTTCCAATTGTAAGTTGAATGTTCAAGTTGTAAGTCGTCCCTGTAACGGTTTGCGTATCCCCATTCCAAGTAACAGTTAAACCTAATTTTTCAAAAACAGGCTTAAATTGCACAAGGGTAGTCCCATTATCAATCGTCGGATCTACACTAAAAGCAATTTGATCCCCATCAACATATACCTGCTCTTTTTGAGCTTGTTCGTCTGCAAACACCTGTGTAGCTGAAAAACTTAACATAAAAATGAGCATCAAACCAACAAACCATTTCTTCTTCATCGTTTTCTCTCCTATCAAAATTATATAGCAAACATGAAACTCTTTCGAGAATCAATGTGATGCTTCGAGTGTTACAGATTCAGAGTCTTTATTAAAGGACCAGCGGAACATAGGAAATTTGCTAGCGAAAGCTGCAGCATTCATATAGCTCGTTCCATTACGAATAATCATATCAGGAGAAGTAACAGGCAGTTCCAGTTTCATATCTTTTTGAGCCAAGATGACCGATCTGGAAGATTCATCCCAAGTCGCATTTCCATGTATCAAAGACGCTAACAAACGAGAAGAAAGATAAATTTGTTCTCCTACTTGCATATATGGCGCAGATCCAAGTAAGGTAAATAGGTTATTATTCAGTTTATAATCGTTTTTGGAAAGGATTAAGCTGATATCTTTGGCTCCTGCAGCGTACATCGCTTTAATGAGTTGCTCCACATCATTCAATGCCGCGATATCAGGCGTTAGACCAATATGATTCACTGAATGATGATTCGGTGTAAAATATTCCTCTGTCGTTATCTTAAGTTCCCCACCGTTAAAGAGAGGGATCACATTCTGCGTGACACCTTTTCCATAGGTTTTTACCCCCACAATTGTTGCCAGCTTATAATCCTGCATCGCTCCGGCGAATACCTCTGAAGCGCTTGCCGAATTTTCATTAACCAAAATCACAATGGGATAGTCAGCATTAGACCCCTCTGTTGTAGAGATAGACTCCTCCTTGCCATCCCGATTCTTAATGTACATAAGCACCTTGTTCTTCATAAAATGAGCGGCAATTTTTTTAGCTGTTTCGATATAACCGCCGCCATTATTGCGTAAATCGATAATTAATGACTTCATTCCTTTGCTTTGAAGATCGCTCAATGAAGTTGAAAAGGCCTTATCCGCATCTTGAGAAAATGCAGCTAATGAAAGATAGCCGATTCCTTCTGGAAACCATTGCGACGTTACGATGGGAAGCACTACATTTTTAAATGGAACGATATATTGCTTTGTTTCTGTACCTCGACGAATATCAAGCGTGACTGTATCTCCTTTTATTTTCCCTTTTACCGCCGCATCGAACAAATCACCGATATTATCGCTCGAAACCTTGCTTCCGTTCACTGCTGTAATATAGTCGCCTTCATTAGGCCGGATTGCTCCCCCGATGACCCTGACATCAATTCATTAATATAAATGCCTTCATCGTCGTGATCCATACGAATACCGATTCCCACATATCGACCATCTATCGCATCGGTAAATTTAGCCTCCTCTTCCTTAGAAAAGTACTGTGTGTAGGGATCTTGAAGAGAATCGATCATCCCTTTAATTGCCGCATCCGTTAGCTTTTCTTCGCTAACCCCGCTTAAATGATTGGTATGAATAAGCTGAAGAATCTCATTGATTTTAGTAGATCCACTACTGCTGTCAGCCTTCACAGCCATTGAAAAATGATTTAAACCAATAACGGATAAGCCAATGAATACTATCACTACTATCACTATTCGCCGTAAATGTTTCATTTTAAACGGACCCCTTTATTTTCCATTCTAAAAACACATAACCATATCATTTTATCTCAGCAGGAAAAAAAAGTAAATATCAGGCTCGGGATTCAATCCGATGGTTGAAACCACTTTAAGCTTCTAGTTGCAATCAGTCTTTTATTGCCTTGATATTGGTCATATAAATTGACAGTATAATTATTAAACATATTTAACTTCTGCATTAATCCTGTATCTGTAAATGTAAGCGTAGTAGAATGGTTGCCGGTCTGCAGTATATTTCCGCTGCCTTCTTCAAAAGACAGCTCGCTAATAAATTTCGTGTCGCTTGAACCGTTTACGAATTCGAATAGCAGCTTATGGCCTGAAATTTGATTCTCATACATATCTGACGAACTATTACTCAATTTGTAATCAAATTTAATATCCATCGAATCCGGCAGAATTCCGGTTGACGCAATCATTTTATTCAATGAAAAAGTATATGAATTCAAACTCACATCGGTAAAATTCATCAGATATGAATTGTTTTCCGCCGGAAGCATATACTCAACCGCTTTTACAAAAGCATCCGGTTTAACCTCTTCCGACACAAAATTATTCCCGGAAATTCCTAAACCAACCATAAGCTCCAGATCTTTCAGCTGATAGCTTTGGGGCATCGAGGCCCAGCAGGCTAACAATGCTTTCCCGCTCGGACTGATTTGTTGGTTGATTGGATTCACTTGCAACGGGAAATAAATGTCATCTTTTGTTTTAAAATAAACAACTAATGCTGCCGGATTTACAAATCGTTTCTCCTGATTCTCCATTTCAAATTCAACATAAAGGATATTTTTAGTGATCCCTTTATAGGTTTGAACATTATGAACCTTTAAATTCATTTTTCTTCCTTGATCCGTTAGCTGATAGATATCATTTGCGGCAACATTCGGAATTTCAAGGAGATCCGCAGTATTAGTAAATTCAGCAAGCGGGATAATCGTTTTGTCATTTTCTTTATTCAATAATACGATTTGAATAGAGGAATATTCGCTGGTGTAGGGAATTTTCCCAACAAGCATCAGCTGCGTAGTTGAATTATTTTTAAGGGCAGCTGTATTTTCGGCTAAAATTCCCGCTGCATCAATTTTTATTTTTCCGTCCAGGAGAAAATATCCAATGAAGGAAGGAACCACAACAGAGGAATTCTCCTTATTACCGATGGCAATATCGGCGACTAACTCATCTTCTTGTCCCCATGGATAACGATTCATTCCATTTAGCTTCGCACTCAATGTTTTTTTATGAATGGTAAAATTATATTCTGCACCAGTAAGTATTTCCTTGCCAACTTCTCTAGGAATTTTAAATACTGCCATCGGATATTCCGCATTCGCCGCCTGGGATTGAGGATCATTTAACAAGAGTTCAAGTCCATTCGTTCCTGACTCCAAAGGGAGCGAGGCCGATACGGTTATATCCTGGCTTTCACCGGAATCGATTTTCAGATTGTCCGCATTCATAGCGGCTGCCGGATAAAGTATTCCTTTTTTAGTACGTAAATTGAAAGCGAGTGCCGGTATCTTAACAGAACGATTTCCCACATTTGCTATTTGAAAATTGAAAACCAATGTATTGTTTTCTTCATTGCCATTCACAAACACATTTGTTATTTTTGTATTCAAAGGGGTATCCGCTATTTCAATTCGCTGCCATTCGTTTAAAGAAGTCATGCGATTCTCTAATTTCGTTGGCGTTAATTCATACCTTGCAATGGGCAGCATCAGCTTGCTATCGGTATCCATTTGTGTAACCAGAAGCTTCCAAGCCGATGTATCCACTACTGAAGGTAGTTCGGCATAAAGCATTAGTTTCTTTCTAGAAAGCGGAGCAATAACCATATTAGTTGTATCTTGCACAATCATTTTATAGTTGTTTCCATCGAAGGTTTGAATATAAAATTGATAATCTGGAATGGCAACTTGCGAATTACCTTCATTCACCAATTCGAAGCTTACCATAGTTAACACATTTTTGCCGTTATCACTATATTGTGCTTGGTATACAGATGTACTTACCGAAATACCAGTAATATCAATCGATTGAATACCTTTATTCGCTAAAGGAGTATCCGAATAATTGCTCGGAACACTTATGGTTCCTAAAGGTTGTTCAAATCCCGGAATATTAAAATCCCACTTGATGAATTTGAAAGTAATATCCTGCGGCTTTACATTCCCATTAGAGACAGCGTAAAATGTAAACCGTTCCGTCGTACCTGAAGATACGCGATTTTTCAATTTATCTCCTGAAGTTAAATGAACGGGAATCTGTGAATTCGCACCGATCTGCATATAAATCCAATAATCCCGCAAAAACAAATCATGATCTTCATTATTATGTAAGGAGACTATAAAAGATATATTCGTTCCTTTACCTTCTGATGGCATTGCATTTACTTTTTCCAATTCAAAGTACGTATTCCCAGCAACAGCAATCGTACCTAGTGAACTCGATGCTGCCGCTTGCTTTTGGACATCCATTAAAGCATGATCGGCCGATGTTTGTAAGGGTGCAATAATCGTAGTTATAAGGGCGAAGATTAAAAATATTGGGAAAAATTTCTTGTAAAATGCTCTCATTTGTAAAACCTACTCCTTTAAATCTAATTTTTCCAGCAAGTAGTTCAATATTTTCTTCGTACTTGTAATTACGTGGGCTTGGCAGGTCATTCCTACCTTAATGTTCCCTTGTTCCCCTTTGTGATTATAAAGTGGTCTATTTTCAATACTCGCCTCAACCAAATAGTAACTTCCGCCGCTTTGCTGATCCACTTTCGCATCTGCACCGATTAACTGGACCTTGCCCGTCAATTCGCCGTAATCCTTATAGGGCAACGCCTGAAACTGAAATTTGATTTTGTCGCCAAGCTTAATATTAGCAACATCTTGATTCGGCAAATACATTTGAACGGTATATTCGGAGTTGTTCTCAGGTACGATTGATAAAATCTCAGTCCCCGTTTGCAACAAATCGCCAGCCTTTATCTCCGTAATGCTATTGATAATACCATCTGCCGGAGCCTTGATTTGATAGTTCTGGGCATTCGCGTTGAACGCTTCCTGCTTGTCCTGCATACCTTTGATCGTATCCTGATCGGTTTGGATCGTTTGATTCAATTCTAAATATATTTTGTCGCGACTCGTTTGTAGATCCATAAGCTGTTTCTGATTACTTTCAAGATTCGTCTGAATATCCAGCATATATTGATTGGCATAATCATCTACGTTCAATTGCATATCCTCTACCTGCTGCTTTGCAGCATCCAGATCTATATCTCCAACACTGTTTTTAAAATCAGTCACGGTCTTTCTTTTCTGCGCTTCTATCTTTTGAAGTTTCAAGAGATAATCTTCGTATTTACTATAATTTTCGGCATCACTTTGCGAAAATAGATTTGTTTTTTGCAAAATAGATTTTTCCAATTGCTGCAGATTGTTGATAGTTACATTTGTTTTTGTTATTTGATTAGCTAGATCAATCAGTTCCACTTCAATTTTTTGCGAGGCCGTATAATTTTCAAGAAAGAAATTTTTATTTTTGGTATTGGAAAGGTCATTCGAACTATTATTATTCTCCAATAAAGAACCTTTAAATTGATTTAGTTCCGTTAAGTCTTTTTTCATTTTTTCCAGATCTTTAGCTAAAGCTTTACTTTGCACTTCAAGATCGCTCTGTTCAAGTGAGTAAAGCAACTCGCCACTCTTTACCTTCTGACCTGGTTTAAAATTAACTTTGTCCACTTTTCCAACAACTATATTTTTTACGGAGCTTACCATTTCGTTAGGCCTGACCACTCCGCTAGCTTTGACATTGATATCAATTTCACCGAAATAGCTCCATACCAATGCTGCAAAAATAATCACCGTCAACCCCGCTATAAAAATCGTGATAAAAGGATGCGCTTTGGCCTCAAACATTTCCCGGCTATCCGTGATTTCATTCAAATTGCGTACTACAGCCCTCATCTTGTCCTCTCCCGCTCTACATTCGTGCTATACATTCCCAGATACCGCAACTTCCAATTCTTGCTGATCATCTATAATCATGTGACCCGGAAGTTGGTCCTTCCATAAGTCAAAATATTTCCCTTTGCTCTGAATCAGTTCATCATGCGTTCCATGCTCAATAATTTCGCCCTTATCCATCACATAGATCCGGTCACAGCGCATAATCGTACTCAATCGATGCGCAATAATTACTGTAGTAATGCCGTCAAAGCTATTAATCGTTTCCGAAATCGCCTTTTCCGTCGTTGAATCCAAATTGCTGGTCGCTTCGTCCATGATGAGAATGTCTGGATTTTTCAGAATCGCCCTTGCAATGGCGAGTCTTTGTCTCTGCCCACCGGATAAGTTGGAGCCATTCTCCTCCAGCATCGTATTATAGCGCAGCGGCAGCTCGTTTATAAACTCATTCGCTTTCGCCAATTTACATGCATCTACAATTTGTTCAAGCTCTGTATTATCGTCTATCCCAAGACATAGGTTCTCGCGAATCGTTCCACTGAAAAAGAATGTATCCTGCGGGATAAAAGAAATTCGCTGCCGTAAAGCATCAATGTTGATGTCCCTTATGTTGTTTTCATTAATCAAGATGTCACCCTTCTCATAAGTATAAAAGCTCATCAGTAGCTTAATCAGCGTCGTTTTTCCAGAGCCGCTTTCGCCAACAAAGGCGATCTTTTCCCCCGTTGCAATCGTTAAATTAATATCTTTCAGCACAAGCTGTCTTGTCCCATAGCGAAAATCAAGGTTTTGGATTTTAATCGATCCATGAAGTGAGGAAGGAATGATTTTCTTATCTTCGTCTTCCGATCGTTCTGGCTCCAAATCAAGAATTTCCCCCAAACGATCCGCTGCTACGACCGCGGTCTGCATGGAGGATTGAAGGTTGATAAGATTTTGAATGGGATTTAGGAAGTATGCCAGCAGAGCATTAAATGTGATTAGCTGTCCAATTGTCAGCTTCCCTTGAATTACTTGATAAGCCCCAACCCATAGTATGACGATTCCGCCCAAACCCTGAACGAATCCTTTGAGCGAGGCTTGAAGATTATGCGCCGTCCCCAGCTTGAAGATGCTGCGAAGAAGGACAATAAACTTCTTCTCTGTCTCAAAATTTGCTTTTCCTTCGGCATTGTACGCCTTTACCGTTTCCATACCATTGATCGACTCCACAATATAAGAAGTCAGCAACGAGTTGTTCTCCATCTGCTTGCGGTTCAACCGTTCAAATGATTTTTGGAAAGCCCAAACAATTGCTATGTAAAACGGAATAATAATGCAGGTAATTCCGAATAAAAATCCATTTTGCGCATACAATATGCCACCTCCGATGACAACCATCAAGGTGTCGATCATGATCGACAAGGCAGCCCCTGAAATGGCATCTCGCACTTTAGACGCATCCATCAGCCGAGAGATAATCTCCCCCGTTTTTCTTGCGCTAAAGAAGCTCATAGGTAGCTTCAATACATGCTGATAGTATCCCAGAATAAGCGAAATATCGAATTTTTGACTCAAATATAGCAATAACTGACTGCGAAACGCACTCAGCAATACATTGAATATAGTAAGCAATATCACACCTATGGTAATGATATGCAAAGTTTTCACAAGTCCATAAGGTACGATCTCATCCAGAAGATACCTAAAATAAAATGCTCCTAAAATGCCTAGAAGCGTGTACAATATTGAAGCAAAAAAAATGCTAGTCAACAATCTTTTTTGTGGAAGCAATAAACCAAAAAAACGCGAAAATAAACCTTTCGTTTGATCGCCTTTTTGAAAGGTTGGGGTAGGAACCATAAGAATAAGGACACCCGTCCAGATTTTAAAGAATTCTTCAGGAGTGTACTTTACAATTCCCTCAGCAGGATCGGCAATAATGACTTGTTTCTTCGTTATTTTGTGTATGACCACATAGTGAAGCAACGATTGGTCAATTACAACGTGGGCAATGGCAGGAAGTGGAAATCCTTCAAAGAAAGCTTCCTGATTCCCTTTCACCCCCTTCGCAGTAAATCCAAGTTGTTCGGCGGCTTTGACCAAGCCGTAAGCATTCGTTCCCTGCTTATCTGTACCGGAAATTTCACAGATTTTGGAAATGGGGTATTTGAGGCCGTGCTGCTTGCAGATCGTGGCTAGGCAAGCCGCGCCGCAATCTTTGATGTCGTGTTGTTTGATGCAGTGGTATTTTTTTACTAAATCCAAATTTATGTTATCTCCTTTAATCATTAACATTTGTTTCTGAACCAGTTCTTTTAAATTTTTCAAGTAATTCATTAAAAATTCATTTTCCTTTAATAAACATTTTCGTACTAACAAGGAAAGCAATAATTATAACCACCAAATAAAAACATTCTAAAATTGTATAAATTAAGCCACCTTCAGTCAAAAACCCTTTAGATATTAAGAATACATAGATATTACTTGTAAGTAAAAAAATAAATTGCATAACGATCACTGGAATAACCATATTCCTTTTTTTTATGTAATAGGCATACACTAAAACTACAAAAACAATTAGCAAAAAAGTAGTTAGACCAAATGATAATGTTTGAAGTACGTATGCAACCCCTATCAAAAGAAAATTAAAAACAATCAAACATTTAAACCAGTCTTTCTTGATCAAATTAAACATCGTTCGTCCCCCTTATAATTTACAAGTAAGCATTAATGCTCACAATATCGGAAGCCCTTGAGAGGGTTTTTAAAAAGGGACCCTGCAATTTTATAAAAGTACGATTACCAACTACCTACGACAAATCCTCCACCAACTGCTGCGGAAATCCCTACAACTGCGCCTACTCCACCTGTCATTGCTCCTGCTGCCACAATGGCTGAAACTATAAGGATCGCAGTCCCCCATTGTTCCAGGCTCCATCCACCGTTAATAGATAACAATTGTTCATTGTCAATTCCTTGAAAACGCCCTAAACTTATTTCCATTTTTAAAACCTCCAATTTAATTTATATTTATATTTAAAGCGAAAGCAGGGTCCCTTTGGGAAAAATACTCTTCAGATTTTTCTAACTCTTAAAATTAAAAGTAATAATAATACTTTATAAAATACAAAGATTCATACCAACATAAATATCAATAATCGGTTCATTTCCCCGTCCAACCTTGTCGTCATTCACATTGACATTGTAGGCAACGGTAATTTGATGCAATTGATTTTCCTGGATATATGTCATTAATTCCGTATATGTATTTTGAAGATCCGTTGGATTTCCCGCATGACGTGTATAGACCGCATTGACCAGGTGAAACACAGGTTTCCATTGATATTCCTGCGGAAGATCGACTTTTCGATCAACTGGAAACAAGAATTCCATATCCAATACTTGATCCCCATCAATTTCTTCCGCAACAAACGTGGCGGAAATCATCGGACCATTTTTCTTCGCTCCACCATCTTTTAAAGACTGAACAAACTTTTCCACTTCTGCCTGAATCTCTAATTGCCTCATCTTCTTCCGAAACGAAGCCACATTTTCAAACCGCAGCTCTTTTCCAGTTTCAATTTGAATGGTTTGGTTCATAATGAATAGCTCCTCACATATCTACCCTCTAAATTAAGATTATCAAATATTATTTCCAATTAATATATCCCAAATAGGACATTTTTCATAATAATACTATACAAATTTCCTAATAAATTTCCCTTTTTCTCGCACACCTGTCTTTGCGTATACCTTTTTAATGTGATTTCGTACAGTTCCTTCGGCCAAATATAATTCCTCTGCGATTCGCAAAGTGCTTTGATTATTCATCCACCGCCAGGCAATTTCCTTTTCCCGCAATGTTAAACCATGCTGGCTCAAACACTCCATAATCATTTTTTGTTTCTTTTTCGGATCATAATCAACTAGCCTCTGCTCGATATCGAAAATTAGCTTTCCTAGCAATACTAAAGCCCATGTATAGTCTTCTTCTAAATGGATAGATAAGTCCAAATAACCTTGAACAATTCCATCTAGCATTACCGGTTGACATACACATGTCCATTCACAAAATAGATCTAAATGATGTTCTTGCCCTTTTACAAGTGCTGGCCTTTGCATCTCCATGGCAAGAGATATCCCATTAATCCCAATATGTTCTAACTGAAAAGATGTTCCCTGCCCAATATTACAATCCTGCAGCTTAAACATAACACTCTCTGTTCCTGACATTTCAAGTACTATCCCTGAAGTATCTGTAAAAATAAAAAGATGTGACTTTGCCATTCGTAAAAGGAGTTTATTCCATTCGGAAGTCAAAATGTTAAGTAAAGAAGCACACGCTTTCTTGCGAATCTGTACTTCATTTTCGGATAATCTCACATGTAAATAGGTAGCTGCTACCTCTACACCTGATTTCAAAAATTCTGCATTCCATGCCTGCCTTGTTGCAGCAGCGATATCAGAAAGTTCTATCCAATATCGTGAAACATTGATTTGATCTGCAACCTTTGTGAACATTTCCATTCCTCATTTAATTTATTAATAATCGCAAAATGTTTCCATTTTCCAACTCTCAAGTAATTGTAATTTTTTTACACACAAACAGTAAGTACTAAATTTTATAGTACCTTAGCACCATTCCGCATAATCTTATGTTTCGGGAAAATCAGCATAAAGTTGGCCCCTTGATTTTCTTCACTTTCAAACTTAATGGAGGCATTACTTTTCTGCATAACATTATAACAGTAGGAAAGTCCTAAACCGAAGTTTAAGTTACGTGCTTTTGTCGAAAAAAACGGAGAAAATACATTTGATCTATTTTCACCGGATATACCTACCCCTGTATCTTTAATAGATAATACAACTGTATTTTTATAATGAATTATTTGTATAGACAATGTCCCGCCGTGAATCATCGCTTCAATCGCATTTTTAATGATATTCATTATGACTTCTTTCATATGTATTCGATCACATATAATATGAGGATCGTATGCATAATCCTTAATTATTTCTATATTTTCAGCCTTATTTTGAAAATAAAAAAATATCGAAGTCATACTTTCCTCAACGATATCTATCAATCTAGAAGGAGTTTCTTCAAGAATTATCTCTTGCATTTGTGTATTGATTTTTTCGACCATTGCCATCATATGCTCTTTGGAGCGGTATAAAACCTCTAAATTTTCTTCAATACTTTGACTAAGTAAGCCGGATGATGATTTAATATTATGATACACCATAGCAATTTTTCCAATTTCATTTTTTATCGTGTGATTTATGATTGTCGCTCCTGATGTCATGGCTTTTATTGTACCTTCACGAACCTGCCTTTCGAATCGAAGTCTAACTCCCAGAACACTATGTATAAAAGAAAAAATAATAAACAAGACAAATGAAAACATAATAGAAACCACAACATATCTAAATAATTGGACATCTGGAAAAAAAAATCTGGCAAAATAATTAAATAATAATGCTGAAATCAGGGATGGCAAAAGTAAAAGCACCATAAGTAATTTATCCTTCTTTTTCAAAGGATTTTTTTCTTTAAACCAAGCATAGGTTAATAATATACATGATATCAATAAATAAGGAATGGCCCAAATAAGCAATGGCTTTAATAGATTTAATCTTAAAAAATCTAAAACATACATAGGTATAATTGGAATTGCAAATAGGCAGGCAAGAATTTTTCGCGTTTTCTGGCTCACTATGTCTGAATAAGTTATTGCAAACATTAACACACCATAAGGTGTACAACTGTTTCCCAAAAAGGCCAAAAACACATAAATTTGATAAACTATAGAAATTTCATAGTTATTTGCTAAATGATATTCCATTAATGTCGGGATGATTGAATCTATAATGTTTCGAGAAAGCGCTCCAAAAGCTGCGCACAGCAAAAAAAATGATGCCCACTTTGTGGACTCATTCTTGTTGCCAAAATAAATGATAATCGCGGTCAAAAATAAGATTAAAAAAGCAAAAAACATGGAAAACCTACCCTTCAGGCAGCATGATTTTTAATAATTCCAATGGTTTATGTGCAATAAAATCAGGGGCTGCCGCTTGCAATAATTCAAATGAATCAATTCCCCATGTGACCGAAATAATTTTAATATTTACTCTTTTGCAAGCAACAATATCTCTAAGCTCATCACCGATATAAATAACATCTTCCTTGTTGACATTCAGGTTTTGTAAGAGCGCTTGAATGGATCGATGTTTACCAAAAATATTTTTTTGCGAATGAATAGTCTCGAAAAGATCCAGATCATTAGCGACGAGAAATTCTTTTATATTTTGCACCGTATTAGAAGAAATTATGATAGTTTGAATCCCTTGTTGTTTTAAAGAAACAACTACGTCCCTTATCCCCTCAAATGGCTTGATGGATTGAATAATTGTCTTATACCCTTTTTTAAGGTCTATTACCATAGAGGGCACTTTATAGAAGGGGATATTGAGAATCTTTAATCTATCTTTAATCGGTAGTTTAGTCAGTACCTCTAATTCACTTCTCGATATTTTATTAAAACGATATTTATCCGATAAATCATTTAATAAATGAAAGGCTAACTCCTTCGAATCTACAATCGTACCGTCAAAATCAAAAATAGCAT
>JAQBPR010000135.1 GCA_028287395.1 Bacilli bacterium | reverse complement strand
CTTTGGCTTTAAAGTCGATTTCGTAGTTTATCTCTTTCGGGAAGTCCGGGGGCATGCCCACCTGAGTGGGATCAATTTTGTTGCCGTCTTTGTCGGCCAAGCTGTGCGTAAATTCAAGGCGCTCCATTGGCACGATCTTCTTGTAGACGCCAGTGGAATAATAATCTTGACCACCCTGATCTTTCGGCGCTCGCATACAAAACAAATATTGGCCACCTTCACGAAAGTCTATTTTGCATATCGGCGAGGTGTAGTTTGTTGGCCCCCACCACTGCATGACGAGTTGGGGATCAGTCCATGCTTTCCATACCAGTTCGACTGGGGCGTCAAAGACGCGTGTAACGACAAGGTCTTGCTTCTTCGTATTTTGTGATGAGTTATTCGTACTTTGATTCATTTGGATTCATCCTTTTCTATTTGGTTTTTTAAGTTTTTTTTCATTTCTGCTTTCAATACTACATCCAATGCATCCAAGCGCCGGCTCCATCGTTGCTCTATATTCTTGGACCATTCTTCCAGTTCAGCCATCGCCTTGGTGTTAAGCCGATAAATCCGTTTCTGTGCGCTTTTTTCCACATTCACCAAATTCGCCTCACGGAGAATTTTAAGATGTTGAGAGATAGCTTGGTGGCTGACATGAAAATTCTCATATATCTCCGTAGCGGATAATTGCTCATTGCTGGCAAGCATCTCTACAATGTTGCGTCGTGTTGGATCAGCGAGTGCAGAAAATATATCCATAGGCATACATCTTACTTCTTTCCCTCCCTCCTGCCTGTAGTTAGCCAGTTCAGTGGTCGTTTGAATTTGCTGTGTACGGGATAATACCCCATTGGAATTATAATAAATCATTTACTTTATAAAGTAAATACTTGATTAAGATGTTTTTTATGAACACAATCCCTACTGAAGCCGCTATAACTCCCAATGCCGAAGTTACATTTAATCAAAAAAAATAACCCTTTCGGGTTATCAATGATTCGCATTTTGTACTAATTTTTCAACTCTCGTTACCCGATTTTTATTTTTAATGCAAAATAGATAACATAAAGCCATCCGAATAAACCATGAATAATTGCCCATAAGATGGACTTATGCGTTGTGTACGAAATTACCATGGCAAGAGCCGATCCAAATTTAACACCAGTGTAAGTAATTTCTCTTCTGCCCATATTCCAACCCCTCCTTTTTCCAAACCAATTCATTTATTAATCCTCCCTTGGGTTAATCGCACAATCTTATATTACTTAATGGTTACCCACTCCAAGTTTTATTGAAACAGTCTGGACATCAACTGCTCGTTCGCATGTATGAAAGGATTGCGAATATAGTGGATAGAGAGTGATCATTTGACTGGAGATGTATCGACATGCAAAAACAATCTTTTGTACGTGGTACTGTAATACTAACAACAGCGGCTTTTATCACAAAAATACTTGGTTTCGTCAATGGCATCATTTTATCCCGTTTATTAGGCACAGAGGGCATCGGATTGCTGATGATGGCTTATCCGCTTGTTCCTCTTGTCATTACTTTAACTGAATTGGGACTGCCCGTGGCCATATCCAAGCTTGTCTCCGAAGCGGATGCACAAAGCAATCCATTGAAAGTCAAGCGAATTCTTGTCGTTTCTCTTATCGTTACAGGCACACTAAGTGTCATTCTAACCGTTATCTTTTTCTTCTGCTCTAAGATGATTGCACCCGTGTTTTTAACGGACCAAAGGGCATATTATGCTATGCTTGCCATTACCCCAATCACTCCTATTATCGCCATATCCGCTGTGTTGAAGGGTTATTTCCGCGGAAAACAGAATATGAAACCACTCGCTTTTTCTGGCGTTATTGAGCATTTGGTACAGATTGCATTTATCTTCGTTTTGGTTCAGCTGCTATTGCCGTATGGCATTGAATATGCAGCAGCGGGAGCAATGATCAGTGTCGTTATCGGTGAAGGCGCGGGGTTGCTCTGTGTGTTCTTCATGTTTAGATTGTACAGCAAGAAAATCGGCATCAAGCACAAACTCTCAAACTCTCTGCAGCAGGGGAAACAAACGTTGTTTGAATTATTACATATCGGATTGCCAACCATGGGCAACGGTGTTTTTCTCGCGATTTACGGAGCGTTTCTGCCGATGCTTGTAACAAAAAGTATCGTACTCTCGGGAGTCAGCACTGCCGCGGCGACAGAGCAATATGGTTTATTGTTCGGCTATGCTTTCCCTTTATTGTTTCTTCCAAGTTTCATCACGCAATCACTGTCCACGGCGCTAATACCAGCCATAAGCGAAACAAAGGCGAATCATGACGTCATGCTGATGCATCGAAGAATGGATCAGTCCATGCGGATCGCGCTTTTTGTGGGAGCTCCCAGCACAGTTATATTATATTTATGGGCTGTACCGTTAACAACCGTTATTTACCATTCGCCGGATGCTGGAGTTCTGTTGAAGATTTTAGCACCCATCTTCTTCTCGTATTATTTTGAAGCACCATTATATGCGATTTTATTAGGGTTGGGTAAGGCTTCCGCAGTCATGTGGAATCTTATTATCGCCAACCTCTTTGAGGTCGTTGCCATAATAATGCTTGGTTCTAAATTTGGCATTAATGGAGTAGCAATAGGCCTCGATTGCGGCATGTTATTATTGACCCTGCTGAATTTTTCCTCGATTTCAAGCATCATTGGATTTTATGTGGATATGCGGAATGTTATAAAAGCGGCATTTTGTGTATCAGTCATGGCAATCTGCGGGACATCTGCTTTTTCGTTCCTGGAGCATTCCGGTTATGGCCTGTTGTGGGATGTGTCGGGGGCAATTGGTTTATCACTGCATGTTTATATAATCACACTCAAACTAACCAATGTGCTTAAACTTACTAAACCGATCCAACCTCATTTATAGTCAATTTATTTCCAAGGTAGATCCCCCTTATTTACTTCATCCCCAAATACTCCTTAATCCCATCCACCATGGCTGCCGCTATTTTGTCTTGATTATGATCCATAAAAAGCTCTTTTTCCTCCGCTGCATTGGACAAAAACCCCACCTCTACCAAGGCAGCAGGCATAACCGTATTCTTGATTACCCGAAAATTTTCATAATCAACATGAAGGTCTGGAAAGCTTGTAGCTTTCTGCACGTGCTTTTGAACGATTTGCGCGAAAAACAAACTGCTTTTTCGATTAAAAAAGGTTTCCGTGCCTTTTGTATTGGAGTTTCCATCCATATTGGCGTGAATGGAAAGATATAGATCGGCTGAAAGTTGATTGGCCATTGTGATCCGATCATCAAGTGGAATAAATGAATCGTCCGTTCTCGTTAAATAGACTTTGACCGCAGGTTCCATATCCATGAGTCCTTTGACTTTAAGTGCCATGGATAGGGTGAAGTCCTTTTCAAACCGACCATGAATACCCACTGTACCTACATCAACACCTCCGTGTCCAGGGTCAATTACAATTTTATACAAAGGATGCGAATCGCCGACCAATTGAATAGAGATTTGCTGTTGTTTCACATTTTGTAAATTAATAGCATGATTTGCGGGATCCCATGATACCTTTAAGTCAAAATGCTCGACAATAAACCGGAGTGGAACCATGGTCACACCATGAATGATAAAAGGAGCGATTTTCAGCGTAATCTTCTTTCCATTCGCATAAACATCTGGTTCATCCATCGTGAATTCGATTTTTGAACCTGCCTTTTCAAGGGTAACCTTATCCAGTGAATCACTCCGAATTACTTTACCACCAAGCTGCCCAGTAATCAGACTGATCGGAACAAATGTATTTCCTTTTCTAATTTGGGGGGACTCTTCTATGTTAAGCTTAGCCCCGTTAAGAAAAATTTGCGGAACTTTCGCGCCGCTTGAAATATCAGACTGTAAAAAAATAAGAAAAAGAAAGAAACAAAGGAAAGCAGTTTTTTTCATCATTCGGAGCTACCCCTCTTTATTCAATGATAAAAAGTAAAAAAGCCCGTGAAATCAATGATTTCAAGGACTGTCGTTTATGTATGTGAAGCCTTATACAAAAAAGGATATCACTTTTTCTGAAAAAATTCAAACCGCCTATGCGTCTAGGACGCGAATTTTTGAATACTACATATTGAGGGTCTTGATTTTTTTGCGCCAGAATCATATCGTTCTCCAACCATGTTTCAATTTTGTGATTTTGGTTTATTAGATGAAATAGTGGTTTATTTCAAATTCGAATAATAAAGGAGGATTCATCTTATGAGCAAGAATTATTTGGAGCTGCAAAAGTATTTTCCAGAATTGTTTGAAAAGAAGGAAAACCTCTCCCCCACCTTAATAAGTGCACCTGTAAAAGATTTCAAAGACGAATTGATAATCAACTTTGAGTTTAAAGAAGAGAAACAGACTGTATAATAGGATGTTATTTTATTAATGTCACTTTTTTGCAAGCGTAAAATAGTCCTCACTTGTTACAAGGTGGGGACTATTTTACGCTTACGTTGCAACAGATTTTATAACAAATAATCTCATCCTCAGCCTTTATTGTTTGTATCTTGAAAGATCAGATGTACCCATATTTGCACCAAAACCATTTTACTCTATTTAAACAAACTTTCCATCTTTATAATCCTGATATGCCTGCCGGATTTGCTCGTCGGTATTCATGACGAATGGACCGCGTGCAACAATAGGCTCTCTGAGTGGTTCCCCAGCATACAACAGGACACGAAGCCGTGATGTCGCAGTAACGCTAACTTCGCTCGACTGTCCTGGTTCAGCAGAACCCAACCAAAGTACTTGTCTCTCCACACCCTTGGTCTCCTCACGCCCAAATGTTCCTTCTCCTTCGAGCACAAAGAAAAAACCGTTGTAAGAACCAGGTAAATGCTGCTTCACTGTAACACCCGGGTTAAGGTTCATCTCCACCATTGTTATGGGAACGACATTCTTAGTGTTCGAATGGATGCCTCCCGAGGAGCCAGAGAAGATCACGATACTCGCGCCTTCTTCTGTACGTACCGGCATGTTGCCGCTGCGCAGATTCTGGTATCGAGGTTCTGTCATCTTCTCCACGCTTGGCAGGTTGACCCAAAGCTGCAGTGAGTGCACTTTTTCCCCTACGGCAGGATCTTCCTTATGAATGACACCGCGACCGGCAGTCATCCACTGCGCATCGCCAGCTAATAGCTCGTCTTTCTCTTCAGTTTTGTTATCGTAATGCTCTAACTTGCCTTCCATCACATAAGTAACTGTTTCGATGCCGCGGTGCGGATGAACATCGAACGATCCCCGTTGAAACCAATCCTCTGCAAGAAACAAAAATGGGTCATATTCCTCCCAATGCCCTGGTTCCAAAATCAAACTATTGCTGTGAATAGCGCTAATTCGGTTTAAAGCTGCGCTCCATACCTTTTTGATATTTCGTTGATGGGACTTTGTTTGTTCACTCATTTCATATCGCCTCCCTTTTCCATATTGTAACGAAAAGTTAGACTTTGAACAAAGCCTACGCTGAGTTACATTCATTTTGCCATCTTTAAGAGTGAAAGAAGGTCATTGGATATTGCTTGTGATGATCCGGAAGAGGTAGTATTCGCTCTAATTCGGTCGATGGTTTGAACAGCCTTGGCACCCGTTGCTGTTAGTACTCTGACATCCCCTCCCATAATTGCTCTGATTCGCTGCTCGGCCTGAGCTAAATTATCGTCTGCTATTTTGCCGGAACCCAGTGTTCCTACATTGGTGTTTGGTTCCGGTCCTCTGGCTGACTGGCCTCCAGTAGGGCTTAATACTTTACTCTGCATAGGATCTAACTGAGAGGATGTTGCATGCCGATTTTCCGTTGCCAGAATAACTGTATCATCAAAAACAAAAACTTTGATGCCGTCTACGCCTTCTCCGCTTAATCTCGATTCCAAATGAGAGGAAAATCCATTGCTGTGCAGACTTGAGCTGCCTATTAAACTGTAAACGGAGGTCCCTAAGCCATAAGTCGTATTCCCTTGCTCGTTAGTTGTGCGGATTTTCGGTCCAAATTGGTTTGGTATAACGTCGGGGTGTTTGAGATGCGCTGCATGCTCCGCAGGTGCTGATTGGGTTTTAATTTGATTATCAGCACTCCTCATCTGACAAGCGGTTAACAGCATAACGGTACAAATAAAAAGCACTAAAAGCATTAACGGCCTTTTCATATTTCATCCTCCATTGCATAATTTTTATATTTTTAATATGACCTTTACTCAGAAATGTATAAACGCCTAATTTTGGAAAATAATAATTAGGAACATCACATGAAAATACTGGAGGTAATAAATCATTGGCTAAAGAAGATGAACCAAAGCAACCCGGGGTAAATCAGGGGCTTCCTAAACAGCTTTCCCGCCGAAAATTTCTTATTAATACGGGTTATGTCATCGGTGGAGCTGTGTTGGGGGGAGCAGCCGGAACTTTAATAAAAAAATCTCCTCCTGTGGCGGCACCTCTTCCACCGACAGCAGAACCCAAAAATTACAATCGTGCTTTAATGTTTTTCAATCAGGGGCAATTCGGAATCGTGGAAGCTGCGACTGAAAGAATATTTCCTGCGGATGAGAATGGACCAGGAGCGAAGGCTTTGGGTGCAGCCTTTTACATTGACCATCAACTGGCAGGGGCTTGGGGATTGAATGCCAAAGAGTATATGGAACCTCCTTTCTTTGTGGGAGAGAAGACCCAAGGGTATCAGGGCCGCTTGCGGAGACGGGAAATGTTCGAAATCGCTTTACAGGAAATGGAAAACTACAGCATGAGTAAATTCAGCAAAAGCTTTACTGAATTGACAGGAGAACAGCAGGATGTCATATTGAAAGCTTTCGAGACCGATGAGCTCAAGCTAACAACAGTGTCGCCCAGTGGATTTTTTAAAATATTGCGAAGCAGTACCATAGAGGGCACCTATTGCGATCCTTTATACGGCGGCAATAGCAATATGGACGGCTGGAAAATGCGGAATTTTCCTGGAAATCAAATGAGTTATACCGATGTAATCGATAAGCCTTTCACAAAAATACCACCAAAAAGCTTGCAGGATCATATTTCTCTTTAACGAAACGAGGCGCATCCATGGCAAAAACATTACCGAAAATAGACGTTGTGATCGTTGGGGTAGGCTGGGCAGGCGGTATTATTGCCTCAGAGTTGACCAAAAAAGGATTAAATGTCGTCGGGCTAGAGCGAGGTAAAGAACGTAAGACCGAAGATTATTACATGGTACATGACGAGGTCCGTTATGCTGCCCATTACGAGTTGATGCAGGATCTCTCACGGGAATCAGTTACCTTTCGCAGCAATGAAAAAATCCGTGCACTACCCATGCGGCAGTATGGTTCCTTCCTTCTTGGGGATGGGCTTGGAGGCTCGGGCGTCCATTGGAATGGGCAAACCTTCCGGTTTTTGCCGTATGATTTTCAAATCCGCAGCCAAACGATCGCTAAGTATGGCGCTAATAAAATCCCGGCTGAAATGTTGATTCAAGATTGGGGCATTACGTATGATGAGCTTGAGCCCTATTACGACAGGTTCGAGAAAACGGCAGGTATATCAGGTGAAGTAAACCCCTTGGGTGGAAAGCGTTCAAACCCCTACCCAACACCACCAATGAAAAAATCACCAGCTTTAAATTTATTTGCAGACACGACGTTAAAGATGAAGCTTCATCCGTATATGCAGCCGTCTGCAAATTTGTCCGAGAACTATACGAACCCGGACGGTATTTCCCGTGTAGCCTGCCAATATTGTGGGTATTGTGAACGTTTCGGCTGCGAATACGGAGCCAAAGCCGATCCAGTTGTGACGGTCATTCCGGTCGCTAAGAAAACAGGGAAATTCGAAATCCGTACCCATTCACAGGTGCGTCGGGTGTTGCATACCGGCAACAAGGCAACAGGCGTAATGTATACGGATGTGACGACTGGCGAAGACATCATACAACCTGCTGACATTGTCGTACTGACCAGTTATGTGTTCAACAATTCCCGTCTACTGCTTATGTCTCAGCTCGGCAGACCTTATGATTCCCAAACTGGCAAAGGTGTGATCGGCAAAAATTATGCTTATCAGGTTATCAAAGGCAATGCTGCAGGTTTTTTCGATAATAAAGAGTTCAACAATTTTGCCGGTGCAGGAGCTTTAGGCGTTAATTTAGATGATTACAATGGGGACAACTTTGACCATTCCGGGTTAAAATTCATTCATGGCGGCTCCGTCAGCATTTCGCAGACGGGTCAGAGGCCTATTCAGAACAATCCGGTTCCGCTTGGTACCGCTACTTGGGGCAAAGAATTTAAGGCCAATTCCATCAAATACGTAAACCGTGCTTTAACCGTCGGAGGACAAGGCTCATCAATGCCATTTCGTCATCACTTTCTTGATCTGGATCCAACCTATAAGGATGCCTACGGTGATCCTTTGATGCGATTGACCTTCGATTTTGAAGATCAGGATCGCGAGCTTGCCATTTTTTTAGCGGGTCAATGTGCCGCAATCTTGAAAGAAATGGGAGCCAACCACATCGATACTATGAAACAGTTAGGTCCGTACGATATCGTGACCTATCAGTCCACTCACAACACCGGAGGCGTTATAATGGGCGCATCGCCGGATACATCTGCAGTCAATACTTATTCACAGATGTGGGACGTGAATAACTGTTTCGTCGTTGGAGCAAGCTCATTCCCGCATAACTCAGGCTACAATCCGACAGGTACAGTCGGCGCACTTGCTTATCGGGCAGCGGAAGGAATTTTGGCTTACCATCAAAAGGGTGGCCCGTTGGTATAATAGTCAAAAAAAGAGCTATTCCCCAGATTTTGTTGTGGGAACAGCTCTTTTTTTGATTCTAAAGCAGATTGTGCTGGTCTTCTTTTTTTATATCCGTTTTATCGTCATCAACAATCCCTTTGGTCGAGTTACGGAATTCGCGAAGCGTATCGCCAAAGGCTCTCCCTAGCTGAGGCAGCTTTGCTGGCCCAAAGATGATAAGAGCTATTAATAGGATAACCACTAGTCCCGAAACACCGATATTGTTAAGCATTGACCTTCCTCCTTCTTGTTAGGTATTTGAAACTAATGCTCCCATCCTTCTATAATATCTGACTGCTACAATGACACTAAGCTCAAACAGCAGCAGCAGAGGAATAGTGACGGATAAGTGAGACACGAAATCCGGCGGTGAAATGCAAGAACCTACGACCGCCAAACCAACATAAGCATATTTTCTTGAGACTTTCAGTCTTTCAGGTGTCAGCAGGCCTAATCGGGTCAGAAATAAAATAACCAATGGCATTTCAAACGCGATCCCAAGCGGAAACACAACACTAAACAGAAAAGAAAAATAACGATCGATACCGTAAGTTTCTACTGCGCCGATCTTTTTATTCATTGTTTCCATAAAGCGGAGCATCATCGGAAAAACCAGAAAATAACTAAACGCCAACCCTGTTAAAAAAAGTATAAAGGAAATCGGAACATAAGCAAGTGTGCCCTTCGCCTCACTATCCGTCAGTCCGGGCTGAACAAAAGCCCACACCTCATAAAGCAACACCGGTAGTGTAAATAAAAGGGCAAAAATAAAGGCGCACCGCAAATAAATAAAGAGGCCGTCCGTTAAGGAAAAAACATGCCATTCAATCACCGAAGCAACAGATTGGGACTTAATAAAAAGCAAAATTTGCGGAGAAATATAAAGTCCCAGGGACAATGTAAGGATAAACCAACCGATCACGATAATTAACCGTTTTCTGAGTTCTGTCAAATGATAAATAATTTCTTCATTTTTTTCCAAGCCAGCACCTTCTGCCCCATTTGTTTACACAATATAATTTTCCAATGGTCCTGAATTTATTCATCCTTCATTAGCAATGAATTTTCTGCTCGGACGCATTAAGGAGCTGATTTTGGGCAAACTTATTTTAACTTAATTTCTATTTACAGAAAATAGACTTTTATCAGGAGGCATATAATGCTTAAGAAAATGTTAGTTTTAACAATTGGGATTATCGTTGCATTCTCGGTTTCGGCTTGTGGTAATAAAACAACTTCCCCATCTCCCGCACCGACAGGTACACCACCCTCAGGTAATAATGCGGGAACAGTCTCTCCCGGTGCAGGTAATGCTAGTCCGGGAACCCCAGGATCGGCTTCACCTGGCGCAGGAACAGCAACAGTTGACGCACAAGCGGTCTTTAAGCAAAACTGTATCAGCTGTCATGGCGTTAATCTAGAAGGCGGTGTAGGTCCGAATCTGCAAAAAGTGGGCTCCAGACTATCGGCAGACCAGATTGCCACGACCATAACAAATGGCAGAAAAGTTATGCCTTCTTTTAAAGGGACGCTTAAGCCGGAGGAAATTAGTGCCTTATCCGTATGGCTGGCTGCTAAGAAGTAGCTGGGTGATCGGATAGAATAAGATGATCCTCATGAACATAGGATAATTGGTGAATAATTCCGTGGCAAATAGCGGAAATTACTATTGTCGCTTGTCATAAGGAGGAATTTAGATCGAATGAAAAACGTCAAATATGCCAATATGCTGAGCATGACCGAGCTTGATTCCACAGAGAAGCGTTTGCTCCCTTTTGAAATTTTGGCAAGACTGAGACAGGAGACGCCGATTAGATATGATAGCGCTCGAAATTGCTGGGATCTATTCACTTATGAGGACATACATCGCGTTCTTAAGGATACCGCTACCTTCTCTTCTGTACGTGGCGCCAACTCCGGGCAAAATCTTCTGTTTATGGATCCCCCAAAGCATGCCCAAATGCGTGATTTAGTAAATAAAGCATTTACCCCAAGAGCGATACAGGAGCTTGCTCCGCGTATTCAAACGATTTCAGAAGAATTGCTTAAGCAGATAAACGGAAGTGAGATGGATGTGGTAAGCGATTTTGCCACACCATTGCCTGTCATTGTTATTGCAGAGCTGCTTGGCGTTCCTGCTGAGGATCGCAGCCATTTCAAAAGGTGGTCTGATGTTCTTGTAGAAAGTGCAGAGGATTTAACAAATGATGCATTTGAGAAAATCACTCAAAAGAGAATGCAAACTGCTGAGGAGCTGACGTTCTATTTTAAAAACATACTCAAAATCCGCAGCCAAAGCCCGCAAGACGATCTAATCTCAGCCTTGTTGAGCGCCGAAATCAACGGTAAAAAGCTCAACGAAAGCGAGGTTATCGGTTTCTGTATTCTCCTTTTGGCTGCAGGAAACGAGACGACGACGAATCTAATTACCAATGGCATACGAATTTTAACGGAAGAGCCGGCTATTCAGTCCGAGCTTTACCGAAATCCAGATTTAATACCAAGCTTTATCGAAGAAGTGCTGCGTTATTACCCGCCCATTGTTTCCATAGGCCGTATTGCTACTCAAGATGTTCAGATCGGACCGCAAACCGTTAAGGCTGGTGATCAGGTTATATCTTGGGTAGGTGCAGCAAATCGAGATGCTTCCAAGTTTCCAAACCCTGATTCGTTTAATCTTGAGCGCAAGCCGAATCCTCATATGTCATTCGGTTTCGGTATACACTTCTGTCTAGGTGCACCACTTGCACGCCTCGAAGCTAAGATTGCCCTACAATCACTGCTCCAGCATGCTGAAGAATTAAAGCTTGTATCGAATAGCTCCATCATGCCGATTCCGAGTACTTTTGTGTTTGGCGTAAAGAATTATCCCGTTTCGTTTAACCGGAGATAGAAAACTGAACATAATAAAGTATAAGGATAGGTACGGGGTAGCTGTTGCGACAGTTTGCCCTTTTTTATTGTCTATAAATCCGCACTATTTCATAATTTAGTTATTTATAGGTAATTGCTCAAAAGCTTCAATTTGTTTAATTTAGTGGTTCTCCATATAAAAAAACCGTTAACTCACTACATTTTGTAGTGAATAAACGGTTTTCTCTAAGCTCAAAGTGCTCCTCTTTGTACATTATTTAATTGAAGATTCAACGACCGGAAACCATCCCGGAGCATGCATGATTGCATTCCATAGTGGAATTGGAACAACTAGACGTTCTTGATCCTCTTTGGTTAATGTAGTCTTGATTTCCGATTCGCGTCCATCTGCTACTAACGAGACCCAATCTGGCTCCATAATAATTTCACGGCCAAGAGCAATGAGTGGAACACCCGTTTCCAGAGCTTTCATAGCTTCATCAGGTGTATGAATCGAGCCTACACCGATGATTGGCACTCTGTTTCCGGCTATTTCTTGAATCCATTCCAAACGTGATCTTCCATCGTCTTCAACCCCACGTCTTGGAGTTGACCCAAATTCTAATAAAGAAACATGGATGTAGTCCAGCTCTTTGTCCGCTAAAACATCTACCAACTTTAATGTATCAGCCATAGTTATCCCTTCCTCTTCAGCTTCTTCCGGAGAAAAGCGATAGCCTACAAGAAATGATTCTTTTGCTTGCTCAGCCACAACACGTTTAACCTCATCAACAACAGCTAGTGGAAAGGTCAGACGCTTTTCTAAACTGCCACCCCATTTATCATCACGACGATTAGAATGAGGGGAGAAAAACTGCTGAACTAGATAACCGTTAGCTCCATGAATTTCAACACCATCATACCCTGCTTCAATGGCCCGGCGTGTCGCTTCTCCAAAGTCAACTACAATCGCCTCGACTTCGGCTGCTGTTAAAGCTCTTGGAGTTACGCTGCCTTCTTTTTCCTCAGGAACAGCACTTGCGCTTACTATATCGCCGTTTGGTACTAAATCCGGCGGACAACTCCTGCCACCATGAAAAATTTGTAGAATAGCTTTGGCTCCTTGTTCCTTAATCGCTGTTGCTAAACGTTGTAAGCTTGGGATCATCTCATCACGATCTGCTGCGAATTCACCTTTGAAACCTTTCCCATTCGGTGTTACATAAGTGCAAGCAGTGACCACCATACCTACTCCGTTTGACCTGCGAACATAGTAATTTACTTCTGCATCAGAAACTGTGCCATCTTCATTGGATGACCAGTTTGTCATAGGTGCCATGACGATCCGATTTTTCAGTTGAACACCGCTTCTAAATTTGATTGTCTTGAATAAAGGGTTGTATTTTGTATTCATTGTTGTACCTCAGCTTTCATCCAATTAGTTTATAAATCCTTCGTATAGGGTATGCCGTTCTTTAAGATGGATCGGCTACCTTAACAAGCTGCTTACCCAAATTTTCTCCAGCAAATAAACCTAGAAACGCTTGAGGGGTATTCTCAAATCCGTCAATTATATTTTCTGCATATTTGAGTTTTCCATCCACCAGCCATTGTGCTAATTGTGTAATTCCCTCTGGAAAACGAGAGGCATAATCACCAATGGTAAATCCCTTCATCAGCACGCTGTAGGTAATCAATAGACCTTGCACACGAGGCCCTATATCCACCTGCTCTGAATTATACATAGAGATTTGGCCGCAGACTGGAATCCGTGCGTGTTTATTCACAAGACTGAGGACAGCATCCGAAATACTTCCCCCTACATTATCAAAATAAACATCGACACCTTTTGGACATGCTTTCCTTAGCTCGGCAGCGATATCCGTGCTTGTTTTGTAATTAATGGCCGCATCAAACCCGAGTTCATTAATTAAATAATCGATTTTTTCTTCAGACCCGGCAATACCTATGACTCGCGCGCCTTTTAATTTGGCAATCTGCCCCACAATCATGCCAACGGCACCTGCAGCACCTGAGACCACTACCGTTTCACCTTCTTTGGGCTGGCCGATATCCAACAAACCAAAGTAAGCCGTTAGACCAGTCATGCCAAGAACGCCTAATGCAGTTGATATAGGAGCTAAATCCGGATTAATCTTCGTTGCTTGTGCTGCCTTCACAGTGGAATATA
>JAQBPR010000103.1 GCA_028287395.1 Bacilli bacterium | reverse complement strand
CAATCGTCACAAGTGCAATTTTCCCTCCTGCAGCTTGCTGCCAAGCACTGAATTCGTCGAGATCGGGATCGTGGATAAATGCTCTATCGTGTGCCCCCCTTGGACCATCCTCGGATGACAAGTAGGGACCTTCAAGATGGATGCCGCATATGGCTTTATCGACCTGAGCATCGCACTCGCATGCTTTGCGAATTGCTCCCATCGCCTGACTTATTCTTTCAAAGCTGCCGGTAATGATCGTCGGACAATAACTCGTCACACCATGTGGAAACAGCGCCTGAGTGACTCCGGCAACATCTTCGGAAGTTGTCGTTTCGCCATTCAAATCAAATCCGGCAAATCCATTTACCTGTAAATCGATCCAACCTGGAGAAATCCATGGTAATTCCGCTTGATCCTTAATCGGCACAATCGCCCTAATGATTCCATTCTCCACAAAAATTTCCACACACTGCCTTGTGTCATACCGTCTTCCCATCCATTTCATATTGACACCCCTCGTGTAATAGTAAGCTTCTCAGATAAAACAACTGCCCTGTGTTTTGTTGAATAAAAAGAGAAAAACCCGGGAGCAACGCTGCCGAGTTGGCGAAGATGGTTAGCTACAGACTTATTAGATATCGATTACTTTATGAGCTTAGAAGGTTCCATTTCGGAAGCCGAGGCCTTGTCCAGATAAAGCCACCAATCACCGTGTGTTTTCAAAATCGTTGCTGGAACCAGGTTAGTAATGCCGTCCTGCAGCGTATTTCGGATCGCGTTCGCTTTCACCTGATGCGGTACGCAGGAGATGATCGTTTTGCTGTTTAGGATCTGCTGCACTGTCATTGTAATAGCCTGCTTGGGCACGGTATCAAGTGATTCGAACCAGCCTTCGCGCACCTGCTGCGCTTTGCACGCATCATCCAAATCAACTATCTTGTAAGCGTCCGTCGTCTTAAAATCGGCCGGCGGATCGTTGAAGGCGATATGCGCATTTTCACCGATTCCGATGACCGCCAGATCGATCGTGGCTTTACCGATTTCCTTACTGAGTTCCGCGATGTGTGTCGCAACATCACCTTCGCCGCTCACAAGGTATGCTTGTGCTACCGGGGCATAAGACAAAAACCTTTCCCGCAAATAGCCGCGGAAGCTGGCGGGATGGGTTTCCGGCAAACCGACATACTCGTCAAGGTGAAACATCTCGACTTTGCTCCAGTCGATTTTCTTGTCAACCAGCGCCTTCAAGAACGTGAACTGCGACGCCCCAGTGGCGAGTACGATTCTTGCATATCCCTGTTTCTCGATGTAA
The DNA here is from genome assembly GCA_028287395.1 of Bacilli bacterium. Classification (GTDB taxonomy): domain Bacteria; phylum Bacillota; class Bacilli; order Paenibacillales; family NBRC-103111; genus Paenibacillus_AC. The sequence goes on along the minus strand of JAQBPR010000103.1, from coordinate 2,046 downwards.
TCGCAAATGACCTCGGCCGCTTTATCCGCAGCCGCAATACCCATCTCTTCAGACGTATTGGCAATATGAAAATGCATAAACAATTCCTCCATGCTAACAAAATTTAAATTTAAATGGTAAAGGGATTAAAAATATATTCAAATGGAAACCTTTTGAGGCCAAATAATATTGCTAACGGAACTTAGAGATGCAAAAACCGCGGAACTTTTTTTTCAGAAATCTTTAGCTTTGGATCACGTTCAAAAACCAAGAGTGATTACCGTTGATAAAAACCATTCCTACCCCGTGCTATCGAAATTCCATGATGATTTCCATTCCATTTAATTCTTGTTAATAAATTTTTTCCAGTACGGAATTTGCGGTTTTTGTCAGTGCGTTATATGTTTTATCCTTCTGTTGTATGGCCATGACCGTTGATAGAATGTCCAATACATGAATTTGCGCTAATTTGGATGAAAAGGCGCCGCCCTGTAGCGGCGTTTCCTTTGAAATGGCTAGCAGGATCACATTGGCGTAATGGGTAATCGGCGAGCGAGCATGACTCGTCAAGCAAATGATAAACGAACCGTTGTCTTTTGCAATTTTGATGGCATCCACCAGATCCTTGGTGCTTCCTGACGTGGAAATGCCTACGACTACATCGCCTTTTTTGGTCAAAGCCGCATTCATCGAAATGATATGCGAATCCGCATTAGACTCCACATTATATCCAAGCCGCATAAAACGGTATTTCGCGTCCATCGCCGTAATTCCCGAAGAACCAACGCCGAAAAAATATATCTTCTCCGCTTTGATCATGGCATCGATCGCCATTTGTAAGCTATGTTTATCAAGTAAAGAAGTTGAGTTTTGAATAGATAACGTATTTTGAGATGCAATTTTTTTTACAATGGTCTCCATGTCATCCGTTTCTTCAATCTTACCGTACATTTGTTCCGTAGGGCTTGCTAAATCTTGCACTATAGAAAGCTTAAATTCCTGGTAACCTTTGAATCCCAGTTTCCGGGACAAACGAATGACGGAGGTTTCCCCCACTTGGGCCTTTTCAGCCAAATCCGTAATCGTGTAAAAGACAGCAGCCTCTGGATCTTTTAATACCGTATCCGCTACCTTTTGCTCCGACTTTGTAAGGGAAGGGTATACACTTGAAATCATTATTAATGATTTATTTAAATCAGAAATTTTCATAGGCTCAACCCCTTTCTTTCTTTAACAATTATAGCATGATAAGAGATTAATTGTAACGAATAACTACACCTAACGCGGCACTTGGATCTTGCTACAACGTTTAATAGCCTTCTTCCAACTGCCGGATATATTCACCCATGTTTCTCCCATCCAACATACGTGCTGATATTGCAATGATTTGAGCACTTCCGTTTAGGGAAGATGACTTTGCCGCTCTATTCAGCTATATCAAGGCTTATTTCCATCGAAAAGCTTAGCATCCGTTGTGATATAATCTACTTCTGCTTCAATGAAAGGCTGTGCCTCTTCTCGTGTGTTGATTGTCCAGACTGAAACTTCGATTCCTTCGTCCTTGCATCTGCGAATGTCCTCTGCAGAAGTTACAGTATACATGTAATCAAGAAAGGTCCGGCCCAAGCTTTGAACGAACACGAGATCGGATTCATTTGGACGTTTGTCCGTCAAATAGCCAAGTATTACATCCTTGTGAATGCTTCTGACTTTGCGCAGGTGATCCGCATTGAAGCAAATGAACCTGCAATGATCCATCATTCCGTTGTTCTCAACGAGATTGATCAACGTCTGCAAATCGGCATCACGATGATATTCCTCGATTTCCACAAAGGCGTACATCCCGTATTTTTTGCAAACCATTAGCAACTCTTCCAAAGTGGGAATTTTCAATGCCGGATAACTTTCAATGTTATTTCCTGAGATGATGTTAAGTTTCCGGATTTCAGCAAATGAGAAATCTTTGGTGTTCCCTGAGCCGTCCGTCATCCGGTCGACCGTCTTATCGTGGTGAACGATCCACCTGCCGTCGACCGTACAGTACGTATCACATTCAATTCCCCAAAA
>JAQBPR010000085.1 GCA_028287395.1 Bacilli bacterium | reverse complement strand
CAGCGATCCGCAATGGATTAGTGTGGATCTGGGAACGACAAGCTCCATTAGTCATGTCGTGTTGAACTGGGAAGGCGCATACGGCAAAAGCTACGTGATTGAAGTCTCTACAGACGGAACGACATGGACGAACGTTTACTCGACAACGACAGGCGACGGCGGGATCGATGATATTACATTCCCGTCGACCAACTCTAGGTTTGTACGTATGACAGGCAGCCAGCGCGGGACTCAATACGGTTACTCCTTATGGGAACTAGCGGTTTATCAATAACTTAATTAACTAACTAAGTCAGCCCCTAAATAATTCGGTTGTGGTCCAAAACATTGAAAGCAACGTCGAATGATATTTGATCTTACCCCTACCAAGTAGACAAAGATAGGACATTAGGCAACGTTAGTCCGGTACTCTACCGGGCAAACGATGCCTAATTTTTTCCGAAATCTTTTATTGATGATTATCCATTCCTGCATAAAAAATCGCCGCTCACCTAACAGATTGTCAGGTAAGCGGCGATTTGACACTCTTTTAGTTATAAGGAATCGTTATAGCAGATTGCTGTCCGTTTGTACTGCTGGCGTTCGTCCGCAATGTCGTACTAGTATTGCCGATTGCATTCCATACCTTAATCTGCACCTTCCCATTTACCAAATTGGCGAAGCTGCCTGAAGAAGATTTAAGTCCTTGGCTTTGCGCATAATTCTCCCAATCCGTTACAGGGTTCGTTGCAAAGTAATTGTATGTTTCCGTGCGGTCCCAAACTCCATCGCCGGTAAAGTCATATTGTACCTGTACCTGGATTCCATCCCCAGTATTTGTACCGGCATCCAGGTACAAGTTAAACGCCGTCGTCTTCGTTGAATTATAGGTACCGCTTAATCCAGAGATCAAGTACGTCGTCGCATTGGTTGGCGTTCCATCATGATTGGCTCCGCCAGCGCTGGTAATTGTATTTGTCGTTGCGCTGGTTCCCGCAGTCGTACTCAATGCGCCTGTGTTTACATACAACAAATTTCCGGTAGTCGGCGTTGGTGTCGGTGTCGGTGTTGGTGTCGACGTTGGTGTTGGTGTCGGTGTCGGTGTCGGTGTCGGTGTCGGTGTCGGTGTTGGTGTTGGTGTACCTCCACCGCCTACAAATGTATATGAATATTGTGCCGTTTCCGGTTGTTGAATGCCACCCTTAGTATACGTAAACGAATAAGTGACTACATTACCAGCATTGAGCGGCGAGACACTGTAAATCCACGATCCGTTTCCGGCATCGGTCATCAGTACATTTTGTTGCGCCCCTCCAGCTAAAGCTGTGGATTGATAATGCAGTATCGGTGTGTTCGAAACTGTCGTCGGGGTAAAAGTAAATTTCAATGTGTTACTGCTTGTTTCCGTTGTGCTTTTTGTAAAATCGCCAGCTGGTGTTGGCGTTGGTGTTGGCGTTGGTGTTGGTGTCGGAGTTGTTGTGCCTACAGTAAAGTTCACTCCGTTACTCGCTGCAGCACCTACTGTCACGACAACACTCGTGCTGCCGTTAGCTAGGCCCGTCGGAACTGTTGCCGTTATGGACGTGTTGGACCATGCAGTAGTTGTTGCTGTTGTTGTTCCGAATTTCAACGTCGAAGTTCCTTTTGTCGCTCCGAAGTTATTTCCGCTCACAGTGACAGTTGTTCCCACCGGACCGAATGTAGGGCTCAAGCTTGAAATTGTTGGATTTGTACCAGAACCATTAGAGGAAACAATTTGTCCAGCCGGCACACTAAGTGTCTTACCATCGGAGAATGTTACCGTAATTGCTGAAGTGCTTGCGTTATATGCGACATAAGTCCTTACTCCGCCTTTCAAGAACACGCCAAACGTAGGCACATTGGCCGTTACAGACGTATCAACTTGACCTAAAGCCTGCATATTGTATAAAAAGCTATAGGTATGGGCTTTGGTTTCGCCATCCTCAGGGGTATAACCCGGATTGGCATTGTATAAACTGATTGCCCCCGGCGCATCATAGAGGGCTTGATATTCCCATAAAATATCCGGCCAGCTAGTCCAGTTATTTGAACCAAATTCAGTTTTGAGCTGGTTGATAAAAGAACTGGAATATGTCGGATTATATCCGAGGTAGGAAGAAGCCGCAGTTACCGGCAAAACATTAATCCCGCGAATTTTTTGCTGATCTGCTGTAAACCAAGTCGCATAAACGGATTTTCCACCCCAAATCATCGAAGAGTAGTTGTGGTTGTAGCCCGTTTTAAAATTGGTGCCATTAATATTAAACCAGTACTCATTCACAGCATTGGTTTCTGTAGTATAAAGATAAATGCCCATATCACGAATAGTTGTATCGCCAGTCGCTTGGCCCCATAGAATCATTGCCTCCCAAGCGTTGATCGCTTCCGAAGAAGATTCCTGATTGTTCCCATCAGCAAATTTTGCATCCCCCGATGCCCAGGAATGCCCTGCATAAGGATCAAAGTTACGTAAATAAGGGAATCTAGTATCCGTGCGATCCCAGTTTGCGAAATCTTTAATCAATAGATTCACCATCCCGCCCCAATTTGCTTGGGAAGCCCAGGTTGGATTGTTGCGCGCAACCTCAGCCGCTGCTCGTATCCAGTATCCATAATGGAAATGATGATCATTAAGCGAAGTGTCCGAACCATAGCTTGCAGGGTAACCGATTAAAGTACCCCAATTCGCATCGTAATAAAATAAATTGTCGGTCTTATTTGCCGCAGTGAAATTAGCGCTTAAAGTATTTTCCAAATAAGCTTCAAAGTTGCTGGATGCCGAAGTATCTCCGATCTGCTGGGAAACTGGCAGCAGGTTTGCCACACGGCCTAAATATTTCCCTAACCAATAAGTATCGGTTGCACCGACCGTATGATTGGCTTCATTCTTAACGGTATCCACCAAGCTTGTTAAAGTAGATTGGTTATAGCTTCCTACCGCAGGTAATGCCGGCAATATTCCTTGATATGTCAAATTCGTCGTAAAAGAGGAACCTGCAACCGTTTTCATAACTCCGCGAATGCTATCATAGTTGTATGCCAAGAGTGAATTGGATGTATTCTTCCATTGCGCAGGATACAAAGCCATAATCGTGCCTGTTTGGGTGCCTTCCATGGCTTGCGTAGTTGCGGTATAGGTAGTACTGACATTACTTGTAGAGGCATTATAAGAAAAACTGGTTTGAGTATTGGTTACAAAAGAGTACGCGTATGTTTTAAAGCTTGCCAATGTAGCTGCTGTATTATCTGGCAGCACGGCAACCGAAAAGTAATTTTTGCCATTCAAATTATTCGTTAAGGTTGTTGTGCCGATTCCAGTCCAAGTCGAACCCGTCGGACCAAATAAAGCATAATGATGTCCAGCAATGGTAACGCCTAATACTGGTGTCGAAGCACTTCCAGACCAAATCGTAGGCACCGCGCTAAATGTTAGCTGAGGATTGCCGCCTGCATAGGTGCTGTATATATAAGGCAGTCCATGTCCGGTTGTGACGCGCATGGTTCCGCCAGCCCCATTATTCCACAGCATGGAAACGGTCCAATCGGAAAAACCGTCTACCTTTGTGTCAGGAAAAGCGCTCGAAGCGGTTGAGCCTAATGTAAAGTCATTCGAGTAAGCACCGAACATCGCATCCGCGGATGCAGATTGAACTGGATAGCTCACTCCTAAACCTTTAGTAACCGCTTGTACACCAAAGGGATGAGGAAACATAACGTCTGAATACTGTTCCCAAGCAACCGAACTCCACCAATCATTGGTTGGCATAGCCCCGGTAATATTGGATGTTTTATATATAGTCGCTTGTGGACCCGCAGCACCAGCAGGTAATGTTGTCGTGTAACCTCCAGCTCCGACCGATACAGTAGCGGCTGAGGCGACCCCTGCAAATGAGGCGAACATCGAAACAATCAAAAGCGCAGCTAATCCGAATGAACATGATTTTTTAATTTTTGAGTACATCATTTAAACCTCCTATTGAAATGTAGAAGCCATGTTTAAAAAAATAATTTGACTTTTCCAATATAATGAAATGAATCATCTCCTTTCGTTTGAAAACCCTTTTATTTATATCACCTCCTTAAAAATATGTATTTGCGAAAGCGCTTTCGATTTTTGAAAAAAAATATACATAAATAATCTTCCATAGTAACCCAAAAACAAATTCATTCTGTTTTTGGGATTTACCTAAATAATTCAATCCAAAGTAAACGCTTCCAAATAATTTATTAGCAACTGACTTCCGCACAAAAAATAATTTTAAAATTTATAAGTACAATTTTAGATTATCAAACGAAACCGATTTCGTAAATAGTGTTTCGATAAATTATTTAAAAAAATTTCAATGAATTGTACTTTATTAACCCCGTTTTTATGTCATATTTAATAACATTATACTCCCTAAATTCACTGAAAATTCAAATTATTTGCCCATATTAATTTTTACATGTTATATTTAATAACATTTATGTTGAATTTTCGATATAAGCACACTATAATTATGCTATACCCTTGATGGAATCCTCTCTTGCATCGATAATTAACGTCAGCATAAAAGGCGGTGAGTAAAGGTGGAACTTGACTGCAATCTCAAAATTGACCGTGTGATGAATAATAACGTTATTTTAGCGAAGGATGTGGATTCAGGCGAAGAACTTGTTCTTTTGGGGAAAGGGATTGGATTTTCCATAAAAACGGGAGCTTGGATTCGAGCACATGATCCGCGAATTGAAAAGCGCTTTCGATTGGATGACCGTGATCAATTAAGACAAAATCAATCTTTAGTTGAGGATATTGAGCCCGAGGTGATTCATATTTCGGAGGAAATTATTTGCCTCATTGAACTTCAGTTCAAACGAAAAGTACACAACAAAGTTTATCTCGCATTGCCCAGTCATATTAAATTTGCTATTTTCAGATTACGGAATGGTATGGATATTTTAAATCCTTTTTTGCATGAAACAAAAATGTGTTACCCCAAAGAATTTGAAATTGCGCAAAAAGCAGCTGAGCTTATGAGCGAAACGTTTAATATTGATATCCCTGAAGATGAAGTTGGCTTTTTAACCTTTCATGTCTACTCCGCGTTAACCAATGTGCCTGTTAGCCAATTGACGAAATTCTCAAATTTTATTATGGGGTAAGACGAGGATGGAAAAAATATTGGCCCGCAGCTATATTAGAATATTTTTGAATGGCACATAAAAAAGCGTATTGGAATGTAAAATCCCCAATATACAGTCCGATGCAGCAATTTTATTTCCTAGTATGGTCTATCTTATTCATATTCACTAAAGGGGTCGGGAATTTCAATATAATAGGCTTCCGCATCACTTACGCCAACTGAAAGCATCGCTCTGCCATTACTCATTCTAATTAATCCTCCGCTAAAATAACATCTTCAATATCCGCTCGTTTACCAAGTCCAACAGGGAAATCCTTCCGTCATATAATTCAATTGATCGAATATCTTTCATCGTAACTGGACCCGATGCAAAGTGGCACAAAGCATCTATATTTTTCCCTCGCCCTCATCCAAAAAAGGAGCCATTCTATTATATATACATTGCGTCCACCTACACCGGAAAACACAACTTTCTCCACTATTTTCATGCAATCATTATTTGAAATTCTTCTAACAATTTTTTACATGTTTTATGAATGGTTACGCTAAAAATATAGTCAATGAATGCTGCAGCAAGCATAAAGCCCGCCTATACAGAAATCACCTGTGAAAAGTGCTGTTTCAATCGGCATCTTCTGGGGTAAATAAGAAAATGGAAATATGATTTACTGAATTTAACATCATTCAAATAACAGGAGGAATTGTAGTGACGGAAACCAACAAACTTAATGTAATGTTTTTGGGTACCTGCTTACCTAGAGAATGCGGAATTGCAACTTTTACACAGGATTTGGTAGACCAGTTCGCACTCATAAAGGATTTCAATTCGCCCAAAATAATTGCAGTGAACAACAATAAAACATACGCTTACGACAATAAAGTAATCATGCAAATCGAACAACACAATCGATTGGATTATACGCGTGTAGCTGACGAGTTAAATCGATCCAATGTCGATTTTCTGATTATTCAGCATGAATTCGGCATTTATGGTGGTGAAAGCGGCGAATACCTTTTAGATCTAGCTGAAGAACTGAACATTCCCTTTTTAGTCGTCTTCCACACGATTTTAACAAAACCTAGCTCGAAACAACGATACATAATGAATAGGCTTGCCGAATTAAGTGTCAAAGCGATTACTATGACGCAAAATACAATGATCGATTTAACTTTAAGTTATGATATTTCATTGCAAAAAATTGACGTCATTCATCATGGTGTCCCTTTTGTAAGAACGGGATCAAGAGAAAAGCTGAAAGCGAATTTTGCCATTGCAGATCGGAAAATCATTTCTACCTTCGGTTTTTTAAGTCCGGGAAAAGGAATAGAATTTGGAATCAAAGCCATGTGCGGAGTTGTTGCACAGCATCCAGAGGCGCTTTATATTATTTGGGGAAAAACTCATCCTGTGATTAAGCAGGAAACGGGTGAAGTTTATCGCCAGAAGCTAATGGATCTTGTTAAAGAGCTTGGATTGCACGACAATGTTAAATTTGTGGATAAACTTTTAACGCAAGAAGAAGTTGTTCAATCTCTTGTTATGTCTGACATCTATATGACCCCCTATTTAGGTAAAGATCAAGCGGTGAGCGGGACTTTGGCATATGGCGTTGGATATGGCCGGGCCATTGTTTCCACACCTTATCGTTACGCAGAAGAAATGCTTGGCGAAGGCAGAGGCATGCTTGCGAACTTCCAGGATTCTGCTTCCTTGGAAGCTTCTATCTTGGAACTATTGGATAAACCTCAATTGAAAAGAGAAATGGAAACTCGCACGTTAGCACTAGGTCGTACAATGATGTGGAGCGAAATCGCTAAACGGTATGCTGTGCTTGTTCGTGAAAACATTAATAATTCTTATCTCTATACTAGGAGTGTGATTTAATGAGCTTGCAGCTGATCAAAACCTTACAGACCGATTTTCTACGCAGGTTGACAGACGATACGGGAATCTTTCAACATACCAAGTATGGTATTCCCGACCGTACTAAAGGCTACACAACAGATGACAATGCACGGGCGTTAATTGTAGCTGTGCTGCTATATAAAAACATACGAGACAAAGATTCATTAGATCTCTTGCACACCTACTTATCCTTTATTCATCATGCTCAGAATGAAGATGGCAGCTTTAAAAATTTTATGGACTACAATCGTGTATTTATTGACGATAGAGGCTCTGAGGATTGTCTTGGTCGTACATTATGGGCCCTTGGATTTGCACTTTCGGAATCTTCAGTGCCAGACAATATCCAAAACACCTGCCGTTTTTTAATAAACCAAGCATTGCCGCACATAAAAAAATTGAATTCTCCCCGTGCAATGGCCTATGCAATCGTAGGTTTAGGTTTTTTAGTGGAAACGCCTCATGCACTAACCTATGCGTTTCCATACCCCACTAGAGAAAATGAAAGCGAATCATCCAAAAACCTGCAAAGAGCTGCGATTATTAGCCTTATCGAAGAATTAGCCTCGCGACTCCATATGCAGTATGACATGAATAAAGATGAAGACTGGCATTGGTTTGAGGATAGCATAACTTATAGCAATGCCATGCTTCCTTGGGCATTATTCAAAGCAGCACGCATCACTATAAGAACTGATTTAAAGGAAACGGCGCAAGAAAGCTTGGATTTCCTGTCATCTAAAACTTTTTCTGAGCAGGGTTATCTAAAGCCCATTGGCAGCAATGGCTGGCTTCATCGCCATGGTGAAGCAGCTTTGTATGATGAACAGCCAATCGAAGCTTGCGAAATGCTATTAGCTTATCAGGAAGCTTACGAGGTGCTACGAGATTCCAAGTATTTGGAACAGATGAATCTATGCTACGAATGGTTTTTGGGGCGAAATTCCTTGCGCGTATCGCTGATTGACCCGCAATCTGGAGGTTGTTATGACGGTATACATGCCAGCGGACTTAATTTGAATCAGGGCTCAGAAAGCATTATTTCCTATGCTATCGCCCATTTGCTGATATACAATGGATAAATTTACAACGATTTTAGTAATTGGGGGCGGAACTCACTTCGATAAAAAGTAAGAGATAACAATATAATATAGCAAAGGGGCTGTCTCCGAAGTCTAAAAGACTTTGAGACAACCCCTTTATGCTGTATTCATTTCATTAAGAATATCCCTTAGACTTAGATTAATTCAACTAAAGTAATATTGTCCAAGAAAATCTTGCTGTTTACTAAGCCTGCACTAATAAAGCCTGGGCCGTCCATTGCCCCGTTGCCTCCCATGAGGAAAGCCAGCTTAGCATTTTGTTCCGTATCACCCGTCACTGTAAAAGTATACGTAAACGTTTGGCTGTAGGTATTCAGAGTGACGGTTTGTTGATTCAATAGATGCGTCGAACCATCATTTCTCAGAATCTCCAATTTAATATCTCTGCCGATTGTAGCGCTGGCATCGAGCTGAAGCTGATACGTCTTCCCTGTTTCTAGTTTTAGACCCGTTTGATATACCTGTGTGGACCAAATAAAATAACCGTCATAGACTGGGAAAGCGACTTCCAATTGATGATAAGTATTGGAAGTGACTGTAGTGTTACCATCCCCTGCACCATCCGCCAAATAGGTTTGCCAGCCGGAAATATCGGTGTCAAACGTACCATTTTGCAAGGCATGGCCTTCGGCTGGTGTTACAGCAGGCATATTCACTTCCACCAAGCTTATGTTATCAAGGAATACATCATGGGCTCCGAACGCAGCGCCGCCGATCTGGCCAAGTAAAAAGTTGACGTGTGCTGCAGTATCCGTTGCAGGCATGGTAAAGGTATAACTAAACGTTTTCATATCGTTGGTCAGAGCAATGATCTGATCTGTGTATTTCGTATACGATCCGCCATTTTGCTCTACTACTGCTTGGATATTTCTTGCCACGGAAGAACGAGCATCAAATGTTAGCATATAACTCTTGTCTTTCGTCAATGTAAGTCCATTCTGATACACTTGAGCCGACCAGTTCGCGTTGCCCGTGCCGCTCAATGAAGCTTTCAATTCCCCTTGGTCGTAAGCTAAGCTGCCCGTACCATCGAAGAAAGAATCCCAACCTGCGGTGTCATTTTCAATCGTTCCATTCATCAGAATATTGGCATATTGTTTGGCTCCTTTAACTTCGAGCACAACATTATCAAAGAAGATATCATGCGCAATGCCTATAGATGCAGCGCCAGTCATTTTACCAATCAAGAATTTCAAAGCCAGCAAATCATCTTTGCTCATATTAAATTCGAATTTGTAGTGAGTCATTGTCGTATTCAAGCTTACCGTTTGATCAAAATAACGTGTATAGCTTGCGTTTTCCAGATCTAATTCAATTTGTCTCGCCACAGTAGAACGAGCATCGAATTCGACGGTATACGTCATGCCTTTGGACATTTGAAGTCCATCTTGCATAAACATAACTCCCCAAGGCACTGTTCCTTCATTTGTGGACATGGCGATTTTGGCTTCGCCATTCACCAAGGAGGCGCTGGCGGACCCATCCACGTTTATCTCTTGCCAAGGCTGGATCGTTCCTTCGAAATTTCCATTCATCAGCGGGAATAGCTTAACGCTTGGATCAATAAAAACACTCGTTTGCAGCAATTTGATGTTATCCATCTTAATTGTTCCTGCAGCTCCACCTAGATGGAATGCCAATTGTGCTTCTGGATCTGTAGCATTTGTTAGTGCAGCAAAGGATGCTGTCTTCGTCGCAGATGTGATGTCTAACGAAACCGTTTGTTTACCGTAAGATATTAAGCCGTCTTTACTAAGAAGCTCTACTTCAATATCTCTTGCTGATGTCGCACTGGCATCAAAATTGACTACGTAAGTTTGATTTTGGATTAAATACATTCCTTTTTGAACTAAATCGACGTCTTTTTTCGCTCCGTCTCCAATATTCGTAATGCTTAAGTTTAATTTCCGCTCTGCCTCGCTCACACTTGCACTAGCTGCTGCCCCGCCTGTAGTCACAATGTGCCAATAATTTAAACGGGTTTGATCTCCTTGATCGAACGTACCGTTATAAACACGATTTCCATCGCCATCCAGCGGTGTTTTTGGTGCATCAAAATCCACAGAGATTCCATCGATCTCTTCTACTCTTACATTACCAACCCAGACTGTTTTATTATCCAATCCGAGATTAAATTCTGTGCGAGCTGCAATGTCCGTATCCTGCTTCATTTGGAAGGACATTTCATAATGCTGGACTTGGTCGCTTAAAGATACGGTATTCGCTTGCGAGTAAGCGGCAAAGCCTCTACTAGCTCCTCCTGTTATTCTAGCCGTAATGTTTCTGACATCTGTTGATTTTGCATCAAAGCTAAATGTATAATATCGTCCCTTGGCTATCGAGAGCGTATTCAGAAGCTGAACGGAATAGTTTTGACTGCCCGCCGCTGAAATGACCGTTTTGGCAAAATTCTTTCCACCGATACTTTCTAAAGATACGGTACCGACTCCCCCAGCGCCTGTAAAAAGCGACCAATAGTCGGTATTTGGCACTATACTGCTATCCGGATTAGTCAGATTTGGAATATTCACATCATCCTGATCAAAATTAGTATTATAAATCAAATTCCCATCCGCTAAAGGTAACTTTGCATCGGCGGGTAAGTCTTCTTTAGCTAAGATTGGTGGAGTAGGCGTACGATAAGCTCTGCCTGTTAAATCGTACATTCGGACATAATCGACATCCATGGTCTGCGGTAAATTGGAATCGTCAAATGCTATTGGGCTGTCAAAGTTTCCACCAAGCGCCATGTTTAGCAGCAGATGAAAGTCCTGATCAAATGGAGCGGGATACGTATTATTAACAGCTTGATTCAAGCTCTTACTGTACCAGTCATTTTGAGTCTGATATAAGTTACCGTCTACATAAAAACGAATTTCACCCGGCTCCCATTCCACAGAATATACATGATAATCTGCGACGGTGCCATTGTTCGGAAAGTCGTATTCTTTACCTGTATACGTATTTCCCGGATATTGCTCGCCATAATGGAGCGTACCATAAACTGCGTTAGGCAGTCTTCCTTTATTCTCCATGATATCAATTTCTCCAGAAGCGGCCCAAGTACCATATACATTATTATCTGGCAGCATCCAAATAGCGGGCCAGAATCCATTGCCTACAGGCATTTTTGCCCTTACTTCGATCTTCCCATATTTCTGACTGTGCTTGCCTAATGTTTTAAGACGTGCTGATGTATAATGCGCGCCGCCAACGTCTTCTTTTTTAGCCGTAATCACTAAATTGCCGTTCTCTACCTTTGCATTTCCAGGTTGGTCCGTGTAATATTCCAGCTCATTATTACCCCAACCGCCTGATCCTGTTCCAATGTCATAGGTCCACTTTAAAGTATCAATTTGCGTGCCGTTGAATTCATCCGACCATGTAAGTGTCCATGGATCTGGAGTTGGAGTTGGTGTTGGTGTTGGTGTTGGTGTTGGTGTTGGTGTTGGTGTTGGTGTTGGTTTTGGCTTTGGCTTTGGCTTTGGTGTTGGTTTTGGCTTTGGTGTTGGCTTTGGCTTTGGTGTTGGATGTTGGTGTTCGTATTGTTGTTGGTATTGGTATTGGTGTTGGTCAGCTGATAGATCATTAGCTGCACTAGCTGTTGGCAGCAGGGACATGAATATAAGTAAGATAGCTAACAGTATAGAAATTTGTCGTTTAAAAATACGCTTCGTCATAATAAAGTAAATCCCCTTTCAATGTTTAAGTACGATTAATAACTGCTGCGGGAACTCATTTGATGTCCTCCTTTCTCATTCCCGTCATTTTTTGTCAGCGCTTACATTATAATAGCGAATTTTGTCCCATGTGGGACATTCATAGTATAAAAAAAAGCAGCATAATAAATCCAAGAGAATTTAAGTTTTTTCTCGTTTCCAAATTCGCTGCATCTTCTTACTAACTGAATGTCTCATATGGGACATTTAATATTAAAATCATATAATAAAGCCGTCAAGTTTGTCAATCATGGTGCTAATTAAATTTTCGGAGAATGCTTACAAGAACTGCGTAAAATCAATTCAGCTTGGAAGTAATCGTCAGGAACTTCGTCCACTTCGTTTTCAAGCCTGTCAATGAGACGATTTGCCAGAGAAACTGCCATTTCAATACGTGGAAACCTCATAGTTGTCAACGGTGGATGCGTATATTGCGATATTAGAAGATCATCAAATCCGATAACGGATATTTGTTCAGGTACGGAAATGCCATAGCCAACCAAAGCTTTTAAGACCCCGTAAGCCATTAAATCATTCGAACAAAATATAGCCTTGGGCAATGAAGCTGTTTCCATCCACTTTGCAACTGCCGCCGCACCTGCTTCCTCTGTAAAATTGCCATAATAAACACGCGAATCCGGAACGACTAAACCATGTTCTTGTATTGCGTTCATAAACCCTTGAAGACGATCGACAGAACTTGCGTTTTTCATATCGCCCGTTATGATTGCAATATCCTCGTGTCCAAGTTCAAGTAAATATTGGGTTGCGAGGTAGGCGCTTTTTTGATTATCCAGAATAGGAACTGGAACGATCTTGGAAGGATGGGTTATATTATTTTGGTCGAAAACACCGATATGGAAGCCCGCACCAATCACTTTGTCTACCACCCACTGAATATTAGACCAGCTAATTACAATACCGCCATCAATACTTTTTTGCTTATACAAGCTTAGCATGTGCTCAATGTTAGAAATATCCAGAATGGAAACAAGTGTGTTAAATCCCCTTTTTGCACATTGACTAATGGTAGCTCCGATTACAGCGCCAAAAAATAAATCATCGGAATAAAGCGAATATTTTTCTACATCTTGAATAACAAATAAACCGAGTGTGTTCGTTTTTTTGGAAGAAAGCTTCCGTGCGGCTGAATTCGGTTCGTAATGATTTTTTTCCATGATTTTGAGGATTCGCGCTCTTGTATCCGGATGAACATTCGAAGTATTGTTTAAAACCCTTTGAACTGTTTTTCGTGAAACCTTAGCTATGTGAGCAATATCGAAAATATTCATAAATTACTCCTCTTCGTCATTTTTTGAACTCACTCTTAAAATATCATACTTCTGCAGCTTTATTTTGTATACACTACGCTCTCCCTTAGCTTACACACAAAAAAAACGAAGCTGCGAGATAAACCTCGCAACCTCGAATTCTAAATTTTTACAATAACCTATTATGCTGCTTCAACAGTATTCACGAAATCAAGCTTTTTATACTTCTTACCTATGATTAAGCTGAATGGAATCGCAATCAACGCAATAATCGTAGCGACCCAGAATACGTCATTGATACTCATCGTATAAGAAAACAACTGAATAGTTAGTGGATTCTTTTCACCTAATTGCGTTTCAGTTGCGATATGCTTTGTCATATTGGAAGCAAGCAGCGTCGTAAATAAAGCAATGGCGAATGAACCTGCCACATTACGAATCCAGTTGTTAACCGCTGAAGCATGTCCTGACATTACCGCTGGAATTTCTGCCATTCCAGCCGTGCTTGACGCCATAGAGGCAAAGGCAACGCCGAGATTACGAACCGTCATCCAAAATATAATATAGCCATGAGAAATAGTATTGCTTAACCAACTGACCTCTAAACTGCCAAAAGCAATCAGCACCACACCGACGATTGTTAGAACTCGCGGGCCCACTCGACCGTATATTTTACCAGCAAACGGCATCGCAATCGCCATAACTAAAGAGGCTGGCAATAAAATTAGGCCCGTATCTAAAGGTGTGACATGCTGAACATTTTGGAGAAACAATGGGATCAGCAGCGTACCCGAATATAAGCTGATTGTAATTATCGTGCTCGTAATCAAAGTAATTGAAAAGCGAAAATTTCTAAATACACGGAGATCAAGCATCGGTTCCGCTGTCGTCAATTCACGACGAATGAATAGCACCAGAGAGATAAGACCGATGATAAACAACGCCATTATTCTCCAAGAAGTCCATCCCCAAGCACGACCTTCGCTTAAACCAACCAATAAAGCAATACTACTGATCATAACGGTAATTAATCCAAGCTTATCAAGCGACTTGGCGGTACTCATTCGATAATTAGGAATCATGAAGATAATGAAGAATATGGCGATAATACCAATGGGAACATTAATAAAAAATAACCACTGCCAGCTTAAGCCCTGTATTAATAAACCACTGATAGTAGGTCCAAAAGCCGGAGCAAGCATAGCAGAAAGTGCCCAAAGGCTGATTGCAAAAGCTTGTTTTTCACGTGGAATGACTTGAAATATAATCGTCATTGTGGCTGGAAGCACCAAACCACTAAATATGCCTTGTAAAATACGGAAAATAATCAATGAAATAGCACTCCAAGCGAAACCACAAAGCAATGAAAAAGCAATAAAGCCAACTAATGAATACAAATATACATTTTTATAGCCGAATTTATCCCCGAGATAGCTTGTTAGCGGGGCAATGGTTCCCATGGAAAGCATAAATCCCGTTAATGTCCATTGAATGGTACTTAAGCTTGTATTGAAATCCTTCATTAGAATCGGAAGCGCAATGTTAATCATACTAATCCCCAAAATACTTAAAAATGACCCAAAGAATATAGCTGCCATAATAGGCCAAAAACGAAAGTTTTTAATATCTGCTGTACTCATGCATGACCTCCTGAATGGTAGAAAACTTACTAGTAGATAAGTTAAAAATGAAACAAAGAATTTCAATTTAAAATTCTTTTCAATTGGCTGAAAACTTGCGGAACAAAATCGTTGCCTAGTACTCTTTTATACTGTAAAGATCCTTTAACGCAAGCGAGCATCGTCGCCGCTAAAGCCTGAGTTTCCTCCGGACTTCTGATCAATCCTGCTTTCTTCTCCTTAGAAAGAAGCTGTACCAAGAAATCTAATTCCATTTGACTGATACGCTGCACTTTTTGTTGTAAATGCGCAGGCAGAGATTCAAAATTTGCTTGAAAAGATGAAATTGGACAAATTTCAATATCTCGCAGCTTTTCCACTCTTTTTGATATGTAATGCCAAAACTGTTCTTCGACAATGGTCGATATACTTTCAGTGGAAACAAACAGCTTTGCTAACGCTTGTTCAATGTGATCGCATATCGCAAGACCTAAATCCTCCTTTCTTTCAAAATGGTAATGGATGCTTGCCTTCGTTACGCCCAATTGCTTGGAAATATCGTCATAGCTAAAAGCGACATATCCTTTTTCCTGGATTAATTTCAGCGCCAATTCAATGATTTGTGATCTTCGATTGTCCATTCATCAAAAATAACTTACTAGTAGGTAAGTGTCAAGGGCAAATGTACAAAAATACCACAAAACGACACCCACTATACAATTAACGTTTGGGCTAGGCCAACCCGTTTTCTCATTCCACCTGACAACTTATGGGGAAAATGTCCCTCAAAGCCTTTCAGTCCTACCCGTTCGATCCACCTTCTTGCTTCACTGTAGGCCTGAACTTTAGGCAT
>JAQBPR010000076.1 GCA_028287395.1 Bacilli bacterium | reverse complement strand
TGCCGGTGACGTTGGATTGATGCTTCTTCACCACAATCGGGTTAAACTCGCCTTGCCGATCACGAGGTACTTCAATCTCTTGCTCACCGTATTCGCTTACGACGGTTTTTTTGCTTTTACCATTGCGACTATTCGTCGTTTGCTTGTTCTTCGTATCGTGCTTGTCGTAACCCAAGTGCGTGTCTAGTTCACCTTCTAACATTTCCTGCAGCGTCTCTGCAAATAACTCTTTCAATGCATTTTGCACATCCAGAGCGGAGACTAACTTATTCTCTTTAATAAATTGTCTGCGTTGTTCTTTTGTCCATAATCCCATGTGTAATCCCCAACCTTTCCTATACTTCTATTTTAATAGGTTTGGGAGTTTACACAATATATTTTACAGACTAGAAAATGTTTGTTTAATACGTATAACCATGTTTTCATAATCAATATTACACCATCGTAAACCTAATATTTCGTCTTGTCTCATGCCTGTATGAATCGCTAGAAAGAACGGTAAGTAATACCTCGTTTTATTTTGTGCTTCTTTTAAAAACTTCTTGTTGCATTCGTCAAGATTCCAAACTTGCAATTCCTTTATTTCACTTATGGGCGATCAATTAAAGAAGCAACATATTTTGAGATTAACTGCATCTTTTTGGCTTGGTTTAATGAAGTATTGATATTGTTGAATATTCTTTAGATTGTTCCCACAGTTGCCTTCCGATATCTTGCTTGTTGTTCAGCCAATCTGTTGAAAAATCCTTGAATATCATCGTGGAAGGTTCAAAATATTTCCCTTTATTGTAGACATCCTCTATTGCTTCTTTTTTCTTGTCTTAAAAACTAAAGCTCGGCAAGGGTTTCGAATTGTGAAATTCATTCAGCTAGTAAAGAATAAAGTTTTTTGTTATCAACGAGCTAAGAAAGAGTCTTTGCTATCAAAATTTCTCAACAATCTGTATAATATATTGTAATAAGGTATCGTTATTTTACAACCATTCTGATATAATTAAAGCTTAGTCCAAATAAAAAAAAGAGGATAAAAATGATAAAAGAATCTGCTCTGGTTTATTCGACTGCTATTGGTGAAGAAGTAGAAATTCGAGATTTTGCGATAATATACGAAAATGCCGTGTTGGAGAATAATGTGAAGGTTGGAGAACATTCTGTAATAGGGCGTATGCCTACGCCAACCTCAGCTGTTGTTCGGGATTTAAAAATGACAAATACAATTACATTGATTAAAAAAGGAGTCTCTATTTGTGCTAATGTAATTGTCTATGGTAATGTAAGCATTGGTGAAAATTCTTTAATCGGTGATAACTCATCTATAATGTCAGATGTAAGAATTGGAAACGAAGTATTAATTAGTCGCAATGTCACTATCAACTCTTCTGTAGAGATTGGTGATAATACAAGAATAATGGATAACTCCCATATTACTGGACGAGTTACCATTGGAAAAAGAGTTTTTATAAGTGTAGGTGTAACAATGGCTAACGATAATTTATTTGGAAGAAATGGATTTAGTGGAGAAGTCCAAGGAGCGGTGATTGAAGATAATGTATCTATCGGTGTCGGATCTGTAATTATGCCAAAAGTTAGAATTGGAAATGGAAGTATTGTTTCAGCAGGAAGTGTTGTGAAAGATGATGTGCCGGAAGGTGTAATAGTTGCTGGAAACCCAGCTAAGATTGTTACTAGAGTTCCCAAATATATGAAAAGATAATTTAGGAGGTTATTGAATGGATAAATTATTATCAATAATAAACGAAATCAGAGAAAGAAAAAACAATGGAAAAATAGAACATATAAGCTCTGAATTATCACTTCGTAACGACTTAGGTTTTGATTCTCTTGATTTAGCGACACTAACTGTAATGATTGAAGATGAATTTGAAGTGGATGTATTTGAAGATGGGATAGTTGATACAATACATCAAATCGAGAATAAAATTAACAAGGGAAGAGAATAAATTATGTTTTGGATTGATAAAAAAAACAATTGTATAAAAACCTACGTTGACTTGATAACTGATTTAAACTCTATCAAAGATATTAGCACATTTATTTATACTAATGATTCTTATCAGGTTCAGCTTAAAATTATATATGGGCTTGCCGCGGGAATTGAGATGATATTATTAGATGGAGATTTCTCGGAATTAGAAATTGAGAATTTGGGAATTGATATCGAGGGAATTTCATATAAAAGTGAAGTTCCTTATTTAAATCTTTCTTCATTTTCTGACCTGATATCAAGGATCAATGAAGGAAAAAAAACCTGGGCTTTATCGATATATACTTCGGGTACAACTGGTAGGCCGAAGAAAGTAGTTCATAGTCTAGATTCACTGACACGGTATGTTAAAGTATCATCGAATAATTCTAATAACATTTGGTCATATGCTTATAATCCAACACATATTGCTGGTGTTCAACTGCTTTTACAAGCTTTCTTCAACCGAAATCCTATGGTCTACATGTTTGGTTGTAAACCATCCGAGGTTCCAAATTTATTAATTGAAAATAAAGTGACAAACATATCTGCAACTCCTACTTTTTACAGAATGTTGATACCATATTTATTTGATTCGATACCATCTGTTCATACCGTAACCGTAGGTGGGGAGAAATTTGATTCAAGTCTTAAAGACAAAATTATGATTGCTTTTCCTAACTGTCGTATTAAAAACATATATGCTTCAACAGAAGCCGGGAGCCTTTTTGCCTCAAACGGAGATAATTTTATTATCCCGAAGCATCTTAGGAGCAAAATAATGATTTCCAAAGAAAATGAATTACTTATTCACCAGGATCTTTTGGGACAATATTTTGATGGTGTTGTTAGTGATTGCTGGTATAATACTGGAGATTTAATTGAGCTTATCGGAGATTTTGAATTTCACTTTGTATCGCGCAAAAGTGAGGCAATAAATATTGGAGGGTACAAGGTGAACCCTCATGAGGTAGAGGGTATTTTAAGAACTATTCCGGGAATTTTGGACGTATTGATTTATGCTCGTGCTAACAAAATTACGGGAAATATTTTAGCTGCTGACATAATTAAGAATAAAATATTAGATGATGATGAACTCAAAAGGAATATATTTGAGGTCTTGAAAAATAATTTACAAGAATGGAAGATACCGAGTATAATTAAATTCGTAGATCATTTTGATACTACTAGATCGGGCAAAAAGGTGAGATTATGAAGTGGATTATTGTTACAGGGGATACTGGTGGTTTAGGAAGTGAAATTGTTAGAGTTTTACTGCAGAGTTCCGTTTATGGTGTTATAGGTATCAGTCGTCGGGAAAATGAAGTAACCGATGAATTTAAAGTTCTCTACCCAGCTAGATATTTTCATATTTGTTTTGACTTAGAGAATTCTGATAAAATAAAAAGTATATTTAAAGAAATAAAAAAAATTAGTCCTATTTTTGGTTTGGTAAATAATTCAGCCTATGCTTATGATGACTTAGCGACTAATGCTAATTTAGAGTCGTTAGAAAAGATGTTTCGAGTTAATACACTATCTCCGATACTACTAACAAAATATTCTATACGTGATATGCTGCTAAATAAAACTAAAGGTTCAATTGTACATGTTAGTTCGGTAAGTGCTCATACTGGATATAAGGGTTTAAGTATGTATGCATCAACAAAAGGAGCAATCGAGGCTTTTTCAAAAGGTGTTTCTCGCGAGTGGGGGGGAATTGGTATACGCTCTAACTGTGTCTGTCCAGGCTTTATGGAAACCTCAATGAGCGAAACACTTACTTCTGAACAAAAAGATCGTATTTATAAAAGAACATCTCTAAAAACAGAAACAAGTACCGAAAGTGTTGCCAGAACAGTAGAGTTTCTACTAAGTGATAGTGCTATTTCAATAACAGGGCAAGTAATTCATGTGGATAGCGGAACCATTTAGGTTATTATGGAGTTAGACTATTTAGTAGACACACTGTAATGGAAGACCTGTATAATTAAAATACAAAAAGGTCGAGGTGTGCCATGGGAGAAATGAGAGAAAAACGAAAGCATTACACGCATTCCGACGAAAAACGATTGAACATTTGGAACAAACCCACAAGACATTGACTCAATTGTTGTCTAGGGAGTTAGATATTGGGGTGACGACCCTGAGTAATTGGAAACAAATTTATGGTGGGAATAATAAAAAGGACAAGAGCACGCAGCCACTGGTGGATTACGAGCGGATGAAATAGCTCGAACAAAAAAACCAAGAACTACAGGAAGAAAACGACATATTAAAAAAGGCGATGCACTTCTTCACCAAAGACCGGGACTGATCTATCCGTTTGTTTACAAACACCGCTTAAAGTACCGGATCGAGAAGTTGTGCAGCGTTATGGGCGTGTCCCGAATCGGCTATTACAAATGGATCAACAAGAAACCAAGTGAGCGTGAAAAGCGCAGAGTAAAACTGAAAGAACGTATTCGTTATCACTTCTACGCTACCTACGCTACGGCTACAAAAAACGTTACGGCAGCCCGAAGGTAGCAGCCAAGCTACGTGAAGATGGCTGGATAGTGTCTACTAAGACCAAAGCCCGGCTCATGAAAGAGCTGGGTCTGGTTTCGTGTATCGTCAAGAAGTATAAAGCCACTACCAACTCCAAGCATAATCTTCCGGTCTACGATAATGTGTTGAACCGAAAGTTTAAGGTAGACAAACCCCACCAAGCTTGGGTATCCGACATCACCTATGTGGCCACA
Source organism: Bacilli bacterium (assembly GCA_028287395.1). GTDB lineage: Bacteria > Bacillota > Bacilli > Paenibacillales > NBRC-103111 > Paenibacillus_AC. The sequence goes on along the minus strand of JAQBPR010000076.1, from coordinate 8,774 downwards.
TCCGAAGGCTAGGTTTACTTGGCCACGCAAATGGATCTATTCTCCCGCAAGATCGTTGGATGGGCCATGGGGGAGCGGATTACAAAGGAACTGGTGTTGGCTGCACTTGACGATGCTTACAAGCGTGAGCAACCCGGGAGGGAGTCATTCACCACTCCGACCGTGGTTCCCAGTATGCGTCGAACGATTACAGAGCCAGGATCGATCACTACAAGATGGTAGAAAGCATGAGCCGTAAAGGCAACTGTTACGATAATGCTTGTATCGAATCGTTTCACAGTGTTCTAAAAAAAGAGTTGGTTTACCAGACGAAATTTCGTACCCAGAAACAGGCTTATGAAGCACTTCATGGATATATCGAACTCGACTACAACCGAATTCGCATCCATTCTACATTAGGCTACAAAAGCCCGTAAGGGTTCGAAAAAAGCTAGTACGCGCAACTCCAACCTTCATAAGATGGTGTCTATTAAATTGACAGAAGCTCATAATAACATTCATTCATGTAATTCATCAATAACGAAGCCAGGTCTTTTTCTAGTTTCATCTAATATTCTCCACAGATATTCACCAATAATTCCAAGCATAACCATTATTAGTCCGAGTAGAAAACTTATGAGTGAAATTATTGATGTCCAACCTTGTAACGATACTGCTCCAAATATTGCGTTTATAATAATGAAGATACCATACATAAAACTTAGTAAAGCTGTTATTACACCAACAAATGACATAAATCTGATTGGAGCATATGAAAAATTTACGAAAGAATCAATAAAAAGTTTGATTTTTTTTGAGAAAGTCCAACGGGATTTACCGAATTTCCGTTCTTGTCTAACATAAGGAATTGTCTCTCTATCATGTCCTAACCAAAAAATAAGACTCATAATATTAGTGTTTTTTTCCTGAACGTGATTTAATTCGTTTACGATTTGTTTATCAAGTAATACAAAGTCAAAACCACCGTTTGGATAATCTTCTAAAGCGAATTTTTTCATTAAATAATAAAAGCTATTTGAAAACATTTTTTGAGATAAGGATTCTTCTCTATCCGTTCTTGTAGCCATAACTACTTTTTTTCCAGTTTTCCATTTATTGATCATTTCTATAAATAACTCTGGAGGATCTTGTAAATCAGCTGCAATTATACCAACACAATCTCCTGAAGCTATAGTTAAACCAGCTTGGATTGCAGACATGGATCCGAAATTTTTGCTTAATTTAATGATCTTTATCCTATTATCTTTTTGTTTCTCTTTTAAAAGTAGTTTATAAGAATTGTCTTTTGAACCGTCGTCTACAAAAATGAATTCTAAAGTGAAATCGGGAAGTAAGTTTTGTAGATTTTGTAATCTAGGCACTGTATGTGGAATATTTAATTCATTATAATAAATTGGGATAACTATTGTGAATTTCAGCTTATTTGTATCCATTAATAACCTCCGAAACAAGCTTCACATCATCCAAACTCATAACAGGACTAATAGGAATGCTAATAATTTCATTATGAATTAATTCTGAAATAGGATAATTTTGATCAACCCATTCTATATAAGCTTCTTGTTTATGTGGAGGAATTGGATAATGGATAAGTGTTTGCACTCCATTTTCCGACATATAGGATTGAAATCTCTCTCTTTCTGAAACTCTTAATACGAATACATGCCAAACATGTGAAAGTACCTTCTCTTCGAGAGTTGGTAAAGTTACTAATGTATTTTTGATATTCTTTAAATAATGATTAGCAATATCTCTTCTATATTGATTATCATCATCAAGGTATTTAAGCTTAACATTAAGAACAGCTGCATGTAATTCATCTAATCGGCTATTGACACCTTTATAGATATTTTCATACTTTTTGTGTGAACCATAATTTCTCAAAGCTTTAAGTTTCAGTGTTAATTCTTTGTCATTAGTAGTAACAGCTCCACCATCACCTAAAGCTCCTAAATTTTTACCGGGATAGAAACTAAAAGCAGCAGCATCACCGATATTACCTACTCGTTTGCCTTGATAAATCGCTCCATGTGCTTGAGCACAGTCTTCAATAATTTTAAGATTATATTTCTTTGCTATTTCAATAATTGGATTCATGTTACAAGCTTGTCCATAAAGATGGACAACCAAAATCGCTTTAGTGTTTGGAGTAATTTTATCTTCAATTTTAAAGGGATCAATGTTATAAGTATTTAAATTAGGTTCAACTAAGATAGGCGTTGCACCATTAGCGGAAATTGCCAAAATAGAAGCTATGTATGTGTTAGAAGGAACAATAACTTCATCACCAACGCCAATATTATAGCCTCTTATAATTAATTCCAAAGCGTCTAATGCATTCGCCATTCCAATACAATATTCTGTCCCACAATATTTAGCAAAATCCGTTTCGAATGAATCTATTTCTTTTCCTAGAATATACCAACCTGAATTCAAAAAGCTTTGAATGCGGTCCATAATTTCTTGTTCATGTCTCATGTTAATTTGTTTTAAGTCTAGAAATGTAATCATTTAATCTCGCCTTTCCTATATATTTCTACAAAAATATTATAATCATGAATATAATCTTGTGGGTCATAGTGGTGTGAAGCTAAAACTAGTAAAACACAGTCTGCTGAAAAATTATACATATCGTGCCAATCATTAGCTTCCAATAATAATACTTTAACAGGAGAATCAAGCAAAATGTTTTCTTTTCGGATTAAATTATCCAAAGATACTTCACAATGCCCTGATACACAAATTAATGCTTGTCTTGTTTTAAAATGAGCATGTGAGCCTCTTCTTACCTCTAATTTACTACCATAAATATAAAATACCCTTTTGATGTCGAAAGGAATAGTGGTATTTCCTTCTATCACTGTTAAAAATCCACGGTGATCTCCAAGCTCATTAAGTTGGATTAATTTAGAAACTTCGTTCATGCAGAAGTCCTCCTAAAACATTATAAAAATCTTTTTTAATACTGTAGATTACTTAGGCTTTTAATCATCAATGATTTTATCATGCATAATGATAGCATAAAAAAGAATGAAAACCTAGGCTGAATAAGGATTAATTGATTCGGCTTTCCTTTAGTGACATTCAACTGTTTTGGGCTATTCTGTTTTTGACGCAAAACAATTTAGAGTTTCAACATTTAGAATGGATGAAACCACTTTTCGACATTCCAAAGTAGTTCAAGCTTTTGGTCCAAGATTTTGATTTGCCTGTTAGTGCTACAAGTCTGTACTTTTCATAGATTACAGAGATATTCGTAACACTCAAGTTATTTTACTTGATTAATTATTCAATAAGTAGTGACCGTCTGAAATGTTTGAGAATGTAATGGCGGAAAAAGTAAAACAAATCAATATAAAAATAATGTAAGGAAGCGCATATTTATGAGTTGTACTTTTTATTTCCCCCCACTTTAAGCGTCGATTTAACATATAGAATGAGATAACAATGTAATTTAAAATATAAAAAGGGAGAAAAAAACGAGTTTCTATTGCTGATGGTATAGACAATATGGTTGGTAGGATAACAATAGTAATAATTGATAATTCAAAATATTTTTCTTTAAGAAACGTTCCAGTTCTTAGTATTCTAAATATACTAATAAATGAGATAAACCACATTGTATAGTTAAATAGACTGAACAAAATCCTGTTGTTATACACCTCGTCTAAATAACCTGAATGATACATTAAATCCATCCCATTAAATATATGTTTAATATATATAACCAACATATCCAATGGATATTTTATTAGTATTTTTAAATAATCATTCAAAGTGTAGTTTTCGAGTAAGTTTACACCACTTATTTTCGAATTCATCATGTGTTCTTTGTCTAATATTGATATACCTTGTTTATCATAAAAATATACAGATGCACTAGGGTATGTATCGGTGTTTATATTTGTTTCATACCTTTGCAGATAAATCCCCCAGAATAGTTGCTGCACAAACAAATTTCCTTTCATTGCGATTCCAGTTTGTATAAACGGACTTATAACATTATATTTTTTTGCGTTAATAAATAATTGTGGACTATAGGCGATACTCATTCCGAGTATCATAATTATAAGAGAATGTGGAATGTATTTTTTATAGTCTAATTTCATATAAGAGTGAACGACAAAAAGAATAAATATCGGTAATAATATTATCTGATATGATGGTCTCGCTGAAGTAGATAATGCAATAAAAAAACCAGCAGATAAAATATGTAAAAAATTCCTTTTCAAAAAATATGACACCAAATTATATATTGCTATAATAATCAGAAAAAAACTAATGAAATCACTAAGCGGGTATAGGAAGAAACCGCGCCAAAAATAAAAAATCAATATAAAAAATCCGAAAATTGGAAATGGTTTCAATTTTTGATTGGTCATTTTTTCATATAATGACGGAATCAAAATAGTTAAGAAAAAGGAGTAAACTAAGGCAGAAGCGAACCTAAAAAAACTCATTTCTTCTATTCCAATAAACTTAGCAATCGTAATACAAATAAAACTGAAAAATGGAAGTATGTAACCTCTCAGGGGTTCGTTATATGTTAACCATGAAAATTCCCCTTTTGTCGTAAATTGTTTGCCCAATTCCCAATATTGGGCTGAATCGTAAACAAAATTGGTAAGCGAAATGTGTAAACCATATAACCATATTAAAAAGAAAACGACAATAAAACCAATAAATTTCACATTCTTTAGCACATTCCTTATCCTCCTATCATTATCTAACGATATTATTATACACGATATGACAATTTAAGAAATGTATATTTACAATGGCGTTTCAAATAAAACAGATGTCCATATACTATATTTAGTAAATATGTTTTATCACTTACGAAATGAACTTTTGTGTAATCTAAAATTGACAAACATAGCAGGTAACTATATGATTTTTTTAACAAAGAAATTAATTCGAAATAACGTTGATAGATTCAATAATATGAAATTATAATTGATGAGAAAAACCAATTCTAAGATGGAGTCATTAATATGAGAAAAACCTCTTATATATTTCCCGGTTTACTAACATCATTATTATTAACTTACATAATGAAATTATGGCATGCTGATCTATCTATTCCTTTTAATTATCAAGGTGATACTCTTGTCACTATGGCTATGATTAAAGGAACTATTGAAAACGGCTGGTTTTTAAATAATATTAACATCGGTGCTCCATATGGACATCAAATGTTTGATTACCCTATACCAAATAATTTGCACTTTTTTATAATAAAAATGATTTCTTTTCTATTCCCCAATTATAGGCAAACTCTAAATGTTTTTTACTTATTGACTTTCTTAACAACAATATTATCATCTTACTTTGTAATGAAAAAATATATCCAATCAAACTTTACCGCAATAACAGGTAGTATACTCTTTACTTTTTTACCCTATCATTTTCTACGAGGTGAAGGACATCTCTTCTTAGCGGATTATTCTTTAATACCTTTTATTACTTTAATTGTTCTTTGGTTATTTTCAGAAACACCAAATATATTCGAAAAATCAGTTCAAAAAAGGTATTTTGGATTAAATAAGCGGACACTATTTTGTATTATTATTTGCATTCTCGTTTCATCAACCGGTGTATATTATGCTTTTTTTGCTTGTTTCTTTTTTGCCATTGCAGGTATATCTACAGCTATCTTATACAAATCTAAAAAACGATTTATAACTATGACTTTATTGGTAACTGTAACTGTTTTAGGGTTACTCGTTAACCTGCTACCCAATTTTATATATCACTTAAATCATGGACAGAACGCTGAAGCAGTATCACGAGGTTCGGTAGGCGCTGAAATTTATGGTTTTAAATTAACACAATTATTATTGCCAGCTGATAATTATCGTATTGCAAAAATTGCAGAGTTGAAGTGGAAATATATTGATCATACTTTATCGAATAATGAAAATACATTTTCAACGTTAGGAGCGATAGGCAGTTTGGGTTTTTTAACTTTAATTGCAATTTTGTTTTTTAGAAAAAAAAGTGGGTTGCTCTATTATTTAAGCCTACTTAATATTGCTGCTATTTTATTAGCAACTATAGGGGGATTTGGATCACTTATTTCGATGTTTGTTACTCCAGATATTCGTGCGTATAATAGAATAAGTGTATTTATTGCTTTTTTCTCACTTTTGACAATTTTCTTTTTATCTGATCAACTATATAAAAACTTTGCAATAACTCGAAATACCAAGTTAATGTATCTTGGAGGAATGTTCATAGTACTATGTTTTGGATTATTTGATCAAACTAATCAAAGTTATATCCCCCCTTATGAAATCAATAAAGCTGAATTCAATAATGATCAAAAATTTGTTGAATCCATTGAGTCAAATATTCCTAAGAATTCGAAAATCTTTCAGTTACCATATGTTGCGTATCCTGAAAGTCCTGGGGTAAACAAAATGAACGATTACGAATTGTTTAAAGGATATCTTCATTCTAAAAACTTGCAGTGGAGTTATGGCGCAATGAAGGGTAGAGAAGGGGATAGCTGGCAAAAGGAAGTTACTTCAATGCCATTAGAGCAATTTTTAAGTGAAATCTCTAAAAAAGGCTTTAACGGAATCTATATTGATCGATTTGGTTATGCTGATGGTGGAGTAGAAATTAAAAACAAATTGTTAGCTTTATTAAAGTCAAAGCCACTTGAGAGTGATAATAAACGACTACTGTTTATAAATATGGAAGACTATAATAAAATAACAAAGGGGCAATAAAGGAATGCTAGAGGATAAAGTTATTTTCGAACAAAATAATTTATTGTATGTTGTTGCAGAAATGAACGCATTCACTACAAAAACCTTCAATTGTACAAAAGAGAAAGATAGTAATTTTGCAGTTGATTTATTAACTAATCGCGAATGGTTAACAGAACAACTGGCTTCAGTCGAGGTAATAGGCAAATTGGATGACAGAAATTTCGAGCTTATAAAACGCCAACTCATTTTCGAAAAAGTTGAAGAGTTCCACGACTTATTCCATCTGAAAAAGCCTTTTGCAGCAGGTGAATCGAATTTAAGCTATGCTGGAAAAATATACGATAAGAAGGAAATGGTTGCTTTAACTGATGCTTCATTAGATTTCTGGCTAACAGCTGGTCGATTTTGTAAGCAATTTGAAACTGAGATGGCAGAATACATTGGTGTGCGATATGCTCTTTTAACGAATTCCGGGTCATCGGCTAACCTGCTTGCAGTTTCTGCATTAACATCACCTAAGTTAGGTGATCGCAGATTATTGCAAGGTGATGAGGTAATTACTGTAGCTGCGGGCTTCCCCACAACTGTGGCACCCATTGTACAAAATAGATTAATTCCAGTTTTTATCGATGTAGATCTTGGTACTTATAATATATCTGTTGATCAAATAGAAGAAGCCATAACGCCAAAAACAAAAGCTATTATGATTGCCCATACTATGGGTAATCCTTTTAACTTATCCGAAGTGGTACGAATCGCTAAAAAATATAATCTATGGATTATAGAAGATAACTGTGATGCGTTAGGATCGCGATATAACGGGCTGTTAACAGGCACCTTTGGTCACATAGCGACATCTAGCTTTTACCCTCCTCATCATATCACTATGGGTGAAGGTGGGGCTGTATACACAAACGACCCAATATTGAAGATGGCATTAGAATCGTTCCGCGATTGGGGACGCGATTGCTGGTGTCCATCAGGCTGTGACAATACTTGTAAAAAGCGTTTTGGCTGGCAGCTGGGTGAGCTTCCGTACGGTTATGATCATAAATACACTTACTCTCATATTGGTTACAATTTAAAAGTGACCGATATGCAGGCGGCCATAGGTATCGAACAGCTAAAGAAGCTGCCTTCGTTTATCAAGCGACGTATTCATAACTTCAATCGCCTTAAGGAAGGACTTAGCGAACTTCAGGATGTTCTAATCCTACCAGAGGCGACGTCGGATAGTGATCCGAGCTGGTTTGGATTTATACTTACTATTAAAGATAGTTCAAAACATTCACGAAATAAAATAACAGAATACCTCGAAGCTAATAGAGTACAAACTCGAATGTTATTTGCAGGTAATTTAATTAAGCAACCTGCTTTTCATGGGGTTGAATATAGACAAGTTGGGGATTTAAAAAATACTAATAAAATTATGAATGACACTTTTTTAGTTGGTGTTTACCCTGGACTTTCGGACGAGATGATTGATTATATGATTTACAAAATAAAAGAAGCAGTCTTACTTGTATGAGAAAATTTATCGATAAATTAGATCAACAATTTATTCGGTTTTTATTTGTAGGAGGAATTAATACTTTATTTGGTTACGCTATGTTTGCCTTATTTCTATTTCTGCATTTGCATTACGCGATTGCATCATTATTTTCAACAATATTAGGGGTTCTTTTTAACTTTAAAACAACAGGTAAATTAGTTTTCAAATCGAACGACAACAGACTACTCGTGCGATTTTTCGCTGTCTATGGTATTGTTTATGTGTTGAATGTATTTTCTTTAAAGTGTTTAAATCTTTTGAAAGTAGACCTATATATATCCGGTATAATATTAATTTTCCCATTAGCAATTGTTTCCTTTCTACTAAATAAAAAATTTGTCTTCAAAAAGTAATTTGCCCGACAGGAGGCATCAAATGAAAGTTGTCATTCTTGCAGGTGGCTATGGAACGAGAATTAGTGAAGAATCACATCTTAGACCGAAGCCGATGATAGAAATTGGCGAAAGACCTATTTTGTGGCATATCATGAAGCTTTACTCTCA
>JAQBPR010000069.1 GCA_028287395.1 Bacilli bacterium | reverse complement strand
TCTGTTGCTGAATCTCCATTTGTTGCGTGAGTGAATCTGCTTTTGCTTTCGCCACATCTTCCGAAGTTGCGAATGCGCCTAGTTTAGCGGATGTTGCTGCGAATTCACTTTGAACTACTTTCAATTGCCGAGTAAGCCCGTCTAGCGTACCCTTAATTCCCGTGTCATCGGTTTCAATCTTCGCTCTTAACGTACCTACTTCTATATCGTCAGCCAATCACCCCACCCCCTACATCATGTCATCGATAAAGCCTATTTGCTGTTCTTCCTCGCCTTTGTCTAAACCGTTATATTTCTTGTAAACGTCCCACAGCGCAAAAAACCTTCTCGGCGTACATCTCCAAAAGGCTGATTCTGACATATTCAAAAGAACGGTACCTATATATTCCAACCAAGCCCAATCCCAGCCTACTTGACTGTTTTCCGATTCGTCCGAGGATTGGGCACTTGGTTTTTTGGTTTAGGTAACCCTTCAAGAATGGCTTGCATAGCTTTTTCGGCAAGTCCAGTTGCATCGTCTAGAGACATTATTTCGCCAACTCTTTTCTCAGTTAGCGTTTCATCCTCATGCACCAAGCCAGCCCAAAAAATGGTTCGCATTGATTTTAATTTGCGTCCTGATAATTCGGTAATAACTGCATCTAATGAGCCGAATTTATCTTCAAGCTCAATAAAAGCATTCATATCAAATATTAGATTACGTTCTTTATCAAGTGTTATCGTGACTGCTTTGCTTTTGATTTCTGACATATTTTTTTCGCCTTCTCTCTCAAATTTGCCCCTTACAATAAAAATAGGCGACCTATTAGGCCGCCCGTTGTATTGAAATTATGCCGTTGTGAATTTCGTGACTTTGTTCGTTGCAAGCGGATTTCCTGCAAGATCTTTGACTCCAACCGTTGCGATCGCCCGGTAAACCGTAGCTGCCGTAAGATTTCCAGTTGGTGTAAAGGAAACGATCCTCTTGGTTGCATCAAGAGACAACGCTCCTGAAACTGTAGTGCCTGCAACGTCAGCGATGAGTGCGAAGTTCGCGCCTGTAACACATGAGTCCTGAATCGCTTCGTTGAACGTCCATGTAACCGGAGAACTAACGATAACTGCCGCAGCAGCATCAGCAGGAACGATCGTTACCGTAGGAGGTGTAACGTCCGCCGCACCTTGTACTGCCGTGAACCAGTTTGTGCCAGTGGCAGCCAAGAAGCCAGGATCGTCCGAATCAGCGATTTTGTCATATGCGCCGTCGTAATCGCGCTTAACAAAAGTTATTGTAATCTTTACCGTTTGGAAATCAACTTTGTCTGCCTTTGTTTTGTAATCATCGGGAAGAACTTCAGCTTTTCCTTTAAAAATCCACCGATAGCGAGCACTACCATTGCTTTTCCCAGCTTGAAATCCAAGAGCAAAGAAAGGTGCGATATCTCCAACATTTCTTGTCAAAACTCCGCCTGCAACGGTATGCCCGAGTATTAAACCCTGCATCGCTATCGGAAGTTTGGAAACTTCGAGCGTTACTACGATTTCACCTACTGCAGTTGCTACGTCTGCCGCGCCATCGTCCGCATATAGAACAGTTGTGCTAGACTTTGGCTTCATACTCGCCATAATTGCGGGTGCGAGTAGTACGGGTTCGGAGTAGGTTGTCACTACACCGATTGCATCAGATGTCATTAATGCTACATATACATTTTTTAGTGCTACCATTACACCTTCTGGCAAATCAATCACTTCCTTTTCAATTTGTTTGCAATAAAAAAGCACCCTGTTAGGAATGCGGATTGCTATAACTCAATAATTGTTTCATAACGCATAGCTTTGTGAAATATTTTCATATCAGATTCGTAAAGATCCTGACTACTTATGCGCTTAAAATTGAGTGATTTCATGGTCAAATCAATTTGAGCGGCGGCTTCAAATGTGCTCCCTAAAGACCAAACATCGATTTGATAGCCTATTTCACTGGTAATGGCTACATCATCAGCGTATTTCGGATCAATATTGCTCAATTCAAAAAAAGTAACCCTAGGATACTTTTCAGGATCCTTTGCCACTGTTTGGTAAATCGGTATGATATTGAATTTATCCAGTCCAAGAATAGTAGTTAACGTTGCGTTTGCTTCTAGAGCAGTTAATATGGTTGGTTTGAGATCGATCATTTCCTCATCCCTTTCCTGAATTCATCTGCCATGATGCTCAGCGCTTCGACTTTCGACTCCTTAAACCCAGGATGCGCAAATGGTTGAGCCGGCATCTTACTGGTTCCCCATTCAAGAAAGTGGCCACGCCATCCGGTTTTGCGAGACGGCCCGATTAAAACATATTTCATCCCGTCTTTTCGGACAATTTTGCTCACTTTGATGTCATCTCTTAAATGGGCATACTCCAGTTTAGAACGATTGACATGCCTTTGCATCGCCTTCGCCATTACCTCGCCAGCTGCTTTCATGCCTTGGTTTTCTACTCGATCTGCACCTGATTGGAGTCTATTTCGAAGCTCAGCCAGCAAACTATCCGCGCCTTCCAGACTAAGACTATTCACCCCCAACCCACTCCTTGGACATCAAAATTAACTTTACTCGCCTTTCGTCCGCATCTACAACCGACTGAATATTGAATATTTGCGATTTGTAGAGGTAACGCATTTCAGGTGTTATTCCTTCCCTGTAGCGAATCGTTGTTTGATAAACGCTATCCGAAAACATAGCAGCTGCTTTGAAATATTCGCTTTGTCTGAGGGAAGCGATCGGCGTAACATCTGCAGAAACAGTCAAAAAATCTATCCATGCTTCAACGGGTAGACCCTCTCGGTCTTTGGTCACTGTAAATTTTTGAATAGTAATGCGATGTCGCAAGCTGCCGGTAAAGCTTTTTTTATTGCTCATACTGGCACCACGCGATCCATCCAAAGAAGCGATTCTACAGCTGGATAGGAAGCGTCATCTCCGCTATCCGGATCTTCATAACGAATAGCTACTAATAACTTAATTGCGTTTTTCACCAGTTGCGGCACAAGATCAGCAGTATCACCATACCCGGATTTGTAGGTAACTCTTACACCATTAACTGGCGCCAAACAAACATTTGGCCAACAAACCCCATGAGCCCTTACAATGCGAGCTGGTTCTGAAAAATCATCAACAATATAGTTTGCTGTATCCCAAATAGTTGTGACGTTCAAATTATCGATGTAACTCAGTGACAGGACTTGTTGTAAAGGCGGTCTTGGAAGTTTAATCGCTTCGATTTCATGTAAGTGAGAATGATGATGATGTCTAAAATGAGAATGAAAAGGAAAATGATGATTAAATAACGGAAATTTATCCAGCGCTAGTTCAAATTGCTGGGTAATGTATGTCCGATTCTGAAAACCTTCACACCATTCTCGCGCACCTTTAATCAAACCGTTAAGAGTCGCATCTTGTGAAGTATCATCTGGATCAATGCGTAGATTAATCTTCACTTCAGCTAAAGTTACCGGTTCAATACTAGGAGGCGTTGTCCGTTTTAGCGCCATCAACACCACCGCCTGCTGCTTTCAATGCTTCGTAAGCTGCTAAAGCTTCCGTTTTACCTTGAACCTTGTCACCATTAGGCAGTTCGAAAAAATCATCTTCTAATGGCACAAGATCAACAGGCAGTTCGGCAGCTGCTTTCAATGCTTCGTAAGCCGCTAAAGCTTCCGTTTTACCTTGAACCTTGTCACCATTAGGCAGTTGGAAAAAATCATCTTCTAATGGCACAAGATCAACAGGCAGTTCGGTAATAACTACCTCTGGATTAATGGCATTCTTGCTGGAATTTTTCGATCCTGACTTTGTTTTATCTGGAATTTTAGCATTTCCATGAAGTAACCAAATGGTAAGCAAAGATTCTTCCAAATCAATGAGCTCGCCAGCCTCTATGTCAGATCCATTCAATCTAACAGGTTTAAGCGTTTCGACTTTTACAAACTTCATATTTGCACCTCCATTGATTAAGGGGGATTTCTCCCCCTCTATCGATATTTTATATTACTGCTGACGCCCCAACTTGCTGCGTAGGTTCAAAACGAGAAGTACCCCGAATCAGATCAGCATTTACTATTGTCGTACCGGTTGTTGTTACCTTGGCTGCAACAAAGGAGAAATTGTTGGTGAGATCCAACTGAGAAACATCAAGCTCAACATAGGCAATGGCTTCCAATGTTGCACAGGCACCAGTGGGTGCGCTACTTGAGGAAAGAGTTATGACTGCTTCCCCTGGGACTGTTGCCGTTAGTGTTATGACTCCCGCTACTGGTGAAGCAGTTACTCCAGGCACACCATAGATTGCATCATTGATACAAGAAACTAATTCCACCGCAGCAGCAGTGTCGCTCGTCGCTATACTGAATTGACGTATAGCTTTGTTAGTAACCGTAGCATGTGCTGTAAAAACAAGCCCATTCACGGTAACTGTCGTGCCTGCAACCATGGTCGCTAGAGTAACAGTTGCTTTTGTGACAAGTGTATTGGCCGTAATAATAGCAAATGCATTCGCGATCACTTTGCTTGCTGTTCCAAGAGCATCTTGAGCTTGCAACAACTCAACTTTTACAGTATTTGTGAGCGCCATAGCTCCCGCAGTTAAAAAAGCCAAAACTCTGCGAAAATTGGTCATCGGATAATATTTACCCGTGCCATTCGTTGCGGCCAACGATTGCGGGGCCAGCCCGACATCGTATTTGTTCTCTTTATACATTCTTTTCACTTTCTGTCACCTCACAATTGGATTGGAGCCGGCCGAAGCCGGCTATTGCATGAAATTTTACTTTAAATCAGCTGATTACTTGAGAATTACATACGGACTAACAGAAGTTACGCCATCTTCCAATAGCAGTGCATCTTTTACCCACGGTTGACCATCCATATTAGCAGTAATTCTAAATACAGTTTGGCTCGTGTTGAATTTATAATGCTCGGAAATGGCGATATACGGACCAGAGCCCGCTTTCGTGAGGTAATATTGGAAATCAATGAGCATTAAATCTCCTTCATTTCCAAGTGTCTTTGTTTTTCCAGTCCAGTGAACTGGAATTCCCAACAACATCGAAGGTATTCCTTTTGTAGCATCGCCTTGAATGAAGATGGTACGACCCATTGCGTCGCTCAATTGCACTAATACGGGTAAAACGCTTATCGAAGCTACCCAAACTGCAGATGACATGGATTCAGGAAGCAAACTTCCAAGCATCGAAGCTACGTCAGCTAATTTAATAGTTGATGCAGTATTTCGCAGAACTTTTACTGCACCGGGTGCATTTGTTACGCCAAGCGGACAACCGACTCCGTTTCCACGTAGAAACTTAAAATCACGGCCGGTAACAAAAGCCTGTTGTAGTAATCCTTGAACGAATGAGCCCGATGCTTGCCAATTGATCAGGGTTTTGTTGTTAATTGTGGCCATCCCATTCACTTCTTGTGGCTTAAGTGTCATATCCTTTAAAACTGGATCATTAACACTAGCAACTGGTTGTGCTTCCGCACTCCAAGTTAAAGAAACGCCGCCATTTGCACCTGAAGCTCCTTGTTGAAAATAAGGAATAGTGAATTCTGCATCCGGAGGATCCCCTGCAGGAATATTATTTGCGCGTGGCATAACAATTTCCTTTTCAGGTGAAACTCTTAAGATGTCCTGGCTAAATGCCGGTGGAATTAAGATACCGACATCACTTGTACCAAGGTTTTTAATTCTGCCTGATGAATCGCCAAATTTGACTGCATTTAAGAATTCACCCAAGTTTTTAAAACCACCATCATCTAACTTATCCTTCTGAACCCCACCATCAGGCATTGGTCTGCGTAGAGGATCAGTTGGTTGATCCAAATCCTTTGCGCGGTTAACCATTATTTCAGCCTTTTCAATGGTTTTTGCTAGTCCATCAATTTCAGTTTGAAGATTATTAAACTCCAAATCTTCTGGATCCGACATAGGACGACTTTCTGTTACTGCTTTGTTTACCAAAGCCTGTTGCTTGTCGCAAAGCGTTGAACGCTTTTGCATGAGAGCTAGCAAATCCATGATTACTTACCTCCTAATATTTTGTTTTTGTTAATTTGAATCTGTTTTGCATATAAAGAAAGCTGCCCATTATTGTTGGGAAGCTTTTCTTTCGGTTGTTTTTGCTTGTGTTTTGCTTCTGGATTAGTAGACTCTCCCGATCCAGATTCGATAAACTCCTTAATCTCTGATTCCGTGTACCAGTGAAAGATGCCGGCGTCTTCTTGCCCATCAAACAGGATTCCATAAGTGTAGGTAAGCAAAGCCTCCCGGACAACACCGGTGGATTGCCCTTCAACTCTTGCTGGTATCGTGATTTCCACAGAATCTCCTACATCGAACAGTGGCCCGCCGTCTTCATCGTCCTCAACTTCCGGTTCCACCACAGGCATGTTCGGCATGTTCAGGAATTTGGATAAATCCATCTCCAAACCGTTTACAATCGCCTTCTTGCCGCGAATCGACGCTGCTACCTTCTGTGTATCCTCGATCTGCGTAGCAAACCCTTGCGCAACAGCTTCCGCAGCAGTGAGCCATGTTTCCGCATCTAGCAAAACAATGATTTCTTCATCGCTTAACCCTGTCTTTTCGGCATATATGGGGATCATGGAGTCGCGAATCGTGTCCAATGTATCTGCCATTTTCCGGAAGTCCTTTGCTTCACCCACTTGCCAACTCCAAGGATTATGAATCATGAGCATCGCGCCACTTGGCATAATGATTTCGTCACCTGCCATTGCGATAATCGAAGCAATAGATGCCGCTATGCCATCCACGTACACGATGATCTTGGCCTTATGGCGCTTGAGCATGGAGTGAATGGCCACGCCTGCGAAGACATCGCCTCCCCCTGAGTTAATTCGAACGGTGATCTCAGTCACCTCGCCTAATGCTTTTAGTTCATCCAACATCTGTTTAGGCGTGACAGTATCGCCCCACCATGATTCTTGATCTGCAATTTCGCCGTAAAGGATCAACTCGGCTGAGTTGTCTGCTTTTTTGCTCATTTTCCAGAACTTACTCATTTTTTCGTATCACCTCCCTCCGGAGCTGCCAACGTCGCAGCTCTAGGCATGTTTTTTGCTGCATTTTCTGTACTCATCATATTTCCATTGACAATATACGCCTCACCAGCTGGTCCATCAATTGGGTTTTCATCATCGAGTTGCCTCCATGTATTTGCATTAATGATCCCGTTTTGACGTTTGAGATTTAAATAAGCTCCTCTTGCAGCAGAATCCCCACGGAGAAATGCATCCAGGTTAAATTTAGCATAATATCCTTGTTGCCTTTCTTCTTTCGTAAATAGCTTCCAATTAATCGTCTGCTCCCACTTTGTAATGTAGGGAAACTCTGTATACATGATAAACTCAAGGCTTTGTTGTTCAATATTATTGTTAGTAGCACCCGCTAAATTCGAAATCAAATGAGGTTGAACACGATATATACCACATATGTCATCTTTAGTGAGTTTTTTACTTTCTATGAATTGCGCTTCTGTTAATGGCATAGGCATTCGAGCATATTTCATTCCACCTTCGAGAATAAGAGGTTTCCATGAGTTTGCAAGTCCTGAACCTCGTGATTCTAAATCTTTTTGAAGTCTGTCAAATGCCGTATCACCTAATGTTTGAGGATGTTCTAGGACCCCGCCCATATTCATTCCTTGACCATAAAAACGTTCTGAAAATTCCGATTGAGCAATTCCAAGACCAACAGCCTGGGCATTCATTCGAATAGGACTATATCCTCTTAAGCCATCCCATCCAAGACCAGGAACATGGAATATTTTTTCCGGTGGAAAATATTCCGATTTCCCTCGATCTGTGACCCAATATTGAATTTTATCCGTTAAGAGATCCCGCCTAACATCTACTTGGAACCAAGTAAGCGGAAATATATCTGTGATTTGTCCGCGACGATTCGGTGTAATAATCGAAAAATTGTTCCCCGAAAGTGTTAAATTGACCATTTGTGATTCTTTCCAGGTATAAGAAGTCATCTCGTCGTTGGGAGCTGCGTGAATCAATCCATGTACGGGATGGTCAGTTGCCGGTTGACTCCCTCCATTTGGCATCTTTTTAAAAATGGATAAAGGGAGAGAGGCAAATGTCTCTGACAGAACACGAACACATGAATAAACAGTAACAAATCTCATCGCACTTTCTTCAGTGACCATAACACCTGAATGGCTAATGCCTCCGAAATATCGTGAAAGCTTTTGGTCAAAAAATTGATCAATGTTCAGACCTTGATTTTTAACAACTAACCTGCTCAGCACGCCCATTATTCATTACCGCCTTTCTTTGGACCGGAAGGGAAGCCGACCCACAATAGAAGAAGGCCACAAACCAAAAACATGGCTGGAGGATAGATTAACCAAAGCCCAATAGCCAATAATAAAAAGCCTGCAACTAGGCAAGCTTCGCGAATGATTTCATCTGTAATTTTCACTTTTATCAAAGCTGCCTCAACCCCCGTTTCTCATAAATAGAGCCTTCTTCTTCCATAAACATTGCTCTTGCCATTGCATTTAAAATAGCTGCGAGGAGATCAATTCGCTGACTGTCATCTTTATTTTTTTTAGATAACTTGATATTCTCGTTGGTATCCTGAATCTCAACAGCATTGGATAAACACCAGGTAAGGAGTGGACTGCCATCATGTACAAGCAAACCTTTCAAAATTAACTCACGGAAGAACTTTGTCGGCATTGATAGGATCTTCATGATTTGTGGAATCTTAACCATCAGATAACCGTCAACTTCCATATCCTGAGCAAAATGAGTGGCATTATATTCGTCATAACAAACTTCAATGAATTTCCACTGTTCATCTTCTTCTGCAAATTGCATATGAGCTTTAATTGCTAGATAGTCGGTTACAGATCCTGTTGTAAGGGTACACCAGTTATCGTCTGCCCAAGCTCTATAAGGAACCCTGTCAGTATGTTCATGCTTTGTTGCCGTTTCTTCAGGCATAAAACCATGAGCTGATACAGCAAACCGACCATCGTCTAGCTTAAATACAAACCCGTCAGCTGTTAAATCGGTTGTTTTAGCAAGATCAATACCGGCATGGCAGCGCAAGCCTTTGACCAATTCCAGAAATTCGTTACGAGGAACAGCTAGCGCCTTCCATTTATCCATGATGCCAGACATGTATTTCTTTTCACTGTCTGCTTGCCAAATGTTAACCCGTTTAGTTAACCATTCCCGGATTTTTGAAGGATCCCGACTGTCGTAAGCCTCGTTGTGTTCTGTCCTGATTTGCTTCAGTAATTCCTGCGTATACGCATTATCCTCTTGCAAAACTGGATTTGGCTTTACCCAAAAGCTCTCATCATGTGGATCATCGCCGGCTTCCATTTCTCTGATCATGACAAAATACGTATCTTGCATAGGTGAATCGCCATTCAACATCTTGCAGAGAATGTCGTATTCTTTCTTACAGGGATTGTTCTCCGCATCCTTACCGGCTGTACTAATGATCTGCATCAAAGATTGCAGCCTTTTACCAAATCCGGAATATAGAACATCTACAATTTCCGATGTTGGATGTGCATGCCACTCATCAATAACAACGAAACAAGGAGCGCCTGAATCTTTATTTTTTGTTTCTTTCGATAATGGCCTCAGCCAGCCGCCACGAGTGGCGTGTTCTATATAGGTTCGTTTAATTCGCAATCGCTTGGAAATATCAGGGCTCTTCGTTCCCATGGCTTTTGCATCCAACCATACTCGCTTGGCTTGCTGCTTATCGACAGCTGCACACTCGACTTCTGGACTATCCTCAAATCGCTTCATTTTAGTCATGCCAGGCGGATACATACAATCACCGCACATCGCATATAGAGTAAGCCCGCTCATTTCCGTTGATTTAACATTCCCACGAGCTCTTAAGTGGAAGGCTTTACGAAACCGACGCTGGCCAGAATCCATATGAACCCAGCCATAAACGGCACCCAAGTCAAATTTCTGAAAGGGTAGAAGCTCAATAAGTTGACCGCTGAAAGGTCCGCGTACATGCCTACAGCATTTTTCAAACCAATCGAATACACGATCCGCTCGGCTTTCATCAAATACATAGGGAAAGTTTTCAGTGCCTTGCCGCTCAAGATCATTAAGGTGACGTTCGCAAGCAAGGGATTCCATCCGACAGGTGAGCCTTTGACCAGTGACAACTTCTGCAGCATACTGATGCGTTGGATGAACCTCTTCCCAATCAGTTGAAGAGGTCTTCATTCTCATCCTCCTGATCTGCTACCTTTTTCGATAAGCGTACCCTGGACTCACTGTTTAATCCAAGTTTGTTTGAGTAAGCAAGGATAAGCCTCGCATAGCTCTGAGACATTTTGACATATGCGCTAACGACTTGGGTACCTGAAGCACTCATCTCTGTATATCCATTCACATCTATCAGTTCATTTGCAGCTTTATGCTTTTCGACTGCATCACAATAAGCTGCCAGAACATCCTCATCTACTTTATCTAAAACTTCAAATTCTTCCATATCCTTGACTGTCTTGCGCCAAACCTTCCTAGCACTATCATTCAACCATTCTGGAATCTTGAGCTTCTTTTTCTTTTTTCGTTGAAACTGTTTAGCTGCTTCTTCACGATCCTTGACTTCCTGTTCTGTCCAATGCTTGCCGCCGCCTTTAACCCCAATGCGCATATGCTTAAAACTAACAATTTGTCCCATTTTCCTTGCCTCCCTTCTATACGAAATCTTCGTGGGGACATTTTTGCACGTTTGAGGCCCACGCGGTCTTTAAAGCTTTTGGGTTTAGAGATTTACACCCCCCTACCCCCTATGTTCATGGCTTACCATTGGCGCCATAATAACCTAACTGCCATCTTGTATAGATTCTATGGATCTGTTTGATTGGCCACAACTCAAGCAATACATGCTGCCTATACATCTTACGAGCCCCTTGTTTGATCTCATTAATGCTTTTCGTTTCAATGTGATGTGATGTGTACAATACGATCTTCTTATCAAATCGTTTGTAATAAGAGAACTTAGCTTTATAAATCAAACGTTGTTCTTCAACTCTCTCAGGCAAAAAAGGATTGGTATAGAACCATTGCATCCATTCACGTATGATTGCATCAGTAACAGGTAAGTAACCATTACGTTTCAACCACTTAGCTTTAACATCGTCCATCTTAACTATTGGCTCACCATTGGTAATAATCATATCCCCATGAAATGGTTCTTCTGATCCCATAACCATATACTTACCAAACGTATACATTAGCTGCCATATCTCATAGGATGTATATCCTTCTGCATCAATAGTAGTAACATAATCACCTATATCGTGATTAGAGATATTCTTGAGCGACTCTCTCAGTCCATCATGCTTTCTTCTTTCTAAGATTATACCGAGCTCAGTCAGTCTTACCTTCACAGTATCATTGAAGTTAAACTTAAAATCCATTACCAAAACCTCCATTCTCCTTAGCTGTCTTCCTGTTATGGTGTTCCTCACTCATTGATTGCCAGTTATTCTGATTCCAAAACAACTCATAGTTTCCTTTATGAGGAATGATATGATCCACTACAGTAGCAGCAACAACAGATCCAGTTCTCTTACAATCCTCACATACACATAAAGGATTTCGTTTCAAGTATATGATCCTGGCTTTCTTCCATCTAGCGTTGTAACCTCTCTCTGCTGCTGTGCCTCGTTCTTTGTTATATGTTTGCTGTTTTAGTTGGGCATGAGCTGGGCAATATTGTGCCCTCGTAAGTGTCGTACAACCCACCTTACCACACGGTCTTAATGGTGCTTCTGGCACGTCATTCACCTCCGAATCTCATTACGATTAAGACCCCTATATTTTACGATTAAGACCCCTTTGAGTTATCTATATGTATATAGGAATGTAACTCGTTAAGGCGCTTTGAATCCTTGGAGTATAAGGATTGATGGACCCTGAGTAAATCCAGTTACGAGAATCCTCATTATAAGTAACCCGCTAGATTTTAAAACGCTTCAAATGGACATCCATCGTGTCTTGCTCGATGCCAATATATCGTAATGTGACCTTCTCTGAAGAGTGATTAAACAGCCGCATCAGCATGGCAATGTCATTGTATTGCTGGTAAAAGAAATACCCAAACGTTTTCCGAAGAGTATGGCAACCAATCTCCTGAAGACCAAACTCAAATGCTACTTTGCACATGACTTTATACGCCATGCTCGATGTGATCGGTCTATTTAGACCTTCCCGGCTTTTAATTAAATACTCATTGCCTGGTTTATCTTTTATATAAGCTTCAAGCTCACGCTTCAGCTCAGGCGTGATCAACACCCGTTTTTGCTTCCTTGTCTTTATTTCTTTTGTTACGATGTGTGTACCGTAAACGTCACGCACTCGTTGTTTTAATATGTCCGCTATTCGCAATCCTGTGTTAAGGCCTATTAGAATCATGATATAATTCCGTGTATTCGTATCCTTCAAATGGTCCTTAATATCCGCTAATATTTCCGGATCTCGAATCGGTTGAACGAAATTCATTTACACCACCTCGCCACTTCATATATAAGATTAACTTTCATATTCCCAATCGCTTGGGAATTTGGTTTATTTTTTATTGGCTGTTCTCCGTTCGGATCTATTCTTTGGATTAACGGCCAGAGGTGCGAGTTTTCGAATGAGCCAATTTCTTAGTTTTTTCATCATTCACCTCGCTATCTGGTTTCACACAAATAACACGAAAGCATAGCTGCGTCGTGTCCTGCCATTTGCCCCAAACACATCTCCTACATTTCATAGGTTGAACTTTTCGGGCAATAGTCTCTATATTCAAGTTCATCCCCTCCGCATAAATGCGATGTCGTATCTATGAGCAAGGGACGAATCCCTTACTATTTACGGGTTAAGGTGAAATCCAGTATTGATAGTGATGGTATGATTCATTCCGCCGTTACTCATCTCAGTTTCATTCACTTCGTCAAATGTCTTCCTTTGATACGAAGTCTTAGTTTCGGTAGAGGATAAGCTGTCGGGGAAATGTCTTATACCTTCTTGCTTAGCAATAACATCCCGAATTGCTTGTGATATTTCAGCAGCTACTTTACGATGTCTAGGATTATCTAGATCACCAGATAGTACGCAATTAATTGTTACGCTCATCTTATTTTCACCTCCCTAGACGCAGTAAAGGAGCTGCTTGTTTAGCAACTCCCTTGCAACATCCGTTATTCACTTTTCTTATTTTGTCCACGTTATCATATTAACACGGTAATTATGCGTTTTGGTGCCGATTTAGTGCCACTTTAGTGCCATTTTAGTGCCAAAAAAGTGCCGTTTTATATTAAGCCTGATAAAGCAGCATATTCGTTGATTGCTTTCTCTCTCCATCTAAAGAAAACCCTTCTGGATGTACTTAAATGATTGATGACATGTTCAATTTCCGACTCTTCGACAAAACGCATTTTGAGGAGTAGCACATAATGTGGTTTATGCTCATCCATGATGTCGAATACTGATTCAACATGTTCTATTTTATTCTGGATGTCTTGGATTTCAACCATGCGGTTCAATACAGCCTCATACCCATCAATATCACCATGCCGGGCGTCATAAACTTTTTCTACTTTGTACGCTAACTCTTTGAGTAGCTTGCGATCCTCATCATCTACGCCTTCAATGGATCTTATATCATTCAGCTGCGCTCTGGTGCCCAGCGAATATTTTGTCAAATAGGCATGAGCAATTGTTTCAAGTGCTTGCTCTTTTGGTGATAGGTACATATATGAAGGAAGAACCTTCAATTTACTATGAAGGTCCTGCAATTTATCTTCGGTATTAGTAAACTCCATGTGCATCCCCATACCTATGGATTGTTTATTTAATACACGTAACCGATTAGCTAGTCGCTTATATTCGGCTAGTTCTTCGGTTACTAATTCTTCGACATTTTTTTTTATTAATAATGCTGCACCCATTCCCATACACCCCTCACAGATGATATAATTGGAACAGGATTATTATGTATTAATGCATTGCCCCCGCGCTCCTAGCCAAAGGTTTCGGGGGCTTTGTTATGTTTATTGTGCCTTTTTGTTCATATACGGCACCGCGTCGGCTTTCTTTTCCTTTGCGAGTTTGATAAATTTTTCTCGGATCCAGTCGAACCAAATGCGATCCGATACAATAAGAGGTATCCATTGCTCTGCATTTTTGCGGTACTCCTCGATCTCTCCACTCAATCGAGCTCTGAATAAATAGAATTGCTTTGGATCGTAAAGAATAGAGAGCTTGTCTGCCCAACATAGCTTAGATGGCTCATAGTCAAACTGTTTTGCGTAATGTCTGGAATGTAACAAAACTAACCAAAAGTACTTTTCACCAAACAACTTCATTGCGATTTGCGCACCTGTCTGTGGATGCTTCTGTCCTTGCTCATCGTCCATGTTTGGACAAAACCAGTAGCCCCAATCATGGATAATTATGCAGCTAATTTCTTTAAAAGTGGGGCGGCCATATAGATATACCCATGCTCTATATACGGTCCATGGATGCCAGATAAATTGATGAACTCCGAAGAGTAAGCTTCTCCTGCCTGTTGGCATTAATTTATTAATCAACTTCATTGATTTATCCTCCTATTCATTTTCATTTTTTATTTCGTTTTCCATGTCTGTTATCGCGGAATTAAGTTCTCCGCGATAATTACGAATTGCAGCTAGAGCAATCTCTGGCAGATTTGTGTTACTTGCTCTGAATGATTCTAACTCTTCCAATGATTTTTTCATGCTGTTAATTTGAATCTGTAAATGGTTCTTCATTACTTCGCTCATATTGATCTATCCTCCTATTCATAAGTTTCAGGTATATAATCAATAAATCCACCTAGACCTGGTGCATACCACTTGGCTTCAAATATTGTTAAGGCGAGGGTGGTTATATCAATTACAGCGCCATTGTCGCAAAGAAATTCGCCGATTTGATTCTCAGTTCCACCTGCTGCTTTTATCTTTTCTTGATTCTCCAACGTGTTATCGACGTGCGCATAATATAAGGATTCACCATCTGCTTCATATTCGATAACTGGCATGCTGTTTAGCAGTATCAATTTTTCTTGCTTTGTCATATTGATCTATCCTCCTATTCACATTCCCATTTGAAATATTCTCTCAGATATTTTAGTTAGAAAAGCTCTCTTTTCCTGTTTGTTCAATGTCCCGGCAATCTGTCCGATATTTTTCAAAACATCATCTAACGGTTCGACTTTAGCGGCTTTTGTATTTAGAGATTTCAATGCAAAATGTTCAATTACGAGCTCTTCTTCAAGTGCCCATTTTGTTACCTGTTCCTTATCTTCCAAGCGTCTAATATACCTGGGAGGAATTTTCTTAGATGCAAAAACGGTATCTTCATCTTCGGAAGATCTGAATGAGTAAACGCCACCTACACTTGCTGGAGTCGGATTCTTTTCCCAAGTAAACGAGCTCCGATAATTTTTAACTGGTGACCAACAATGAATTTTCTTCCCTCTACTATTCTCGCGTACTCCTTTGTAAACCATTTCGATTTCCTTTGTTGCGACTACCTCTGTCACGTTACATCACTCCTATTCAATATTCATTTCAATTCCTAGATGGCCTAGAGCAATTTCAATATGTTCTGCTGCAAGTGTCACATTTGCGGTTTCTTCCCAGTTGTCTGCATTGACTGACAAGTAAAGCCGAGCAAGCCTGGCTTTCTCTTTTGCTTTATTTAATGCTTTGATTAGATCTTGCTGGCGCTTTAAGTCGTGCTGGTTCATATTGCATACCTCCGCTTTAATCTTTCATATACACCAACCAATGTGTTTTGCTTCGACGATTTCCAAATAGCGGCTTTCTACCTATCACCTTGATTAATTCTTGCAATTTAATTTGTTCTTCGTTCCACTTAAATATAAGTGTGCCATTCGGTTTCAATACCCTCATACATTCGTTAAAACCTTGGGCAATGTCGTTCTGCCAATCTTGTCCAAGCTTTCCGTATTTCTTGGCCAACCATGAATCTTCACCAGCTTTCGTTAAGTGCGGTGGATCAAATACCACTAAATAAAATGAACTATCCTCAAATGGTATGTTTCTGAAATCTGCCACTACATCGGGATTTACTTCTAATTTTCGACCATCGCATAATGTGTCGCTTAATTGACGATTATCCATGTACAAAACATCATCATTTCGCTTATCGAACCAAAACATCCGACTCCCGCAACATGCGTCTAAAATGCGTTCTGTTTTTTTTACCTCCATAGTTGCATGCCCCCTAATTCCACGATCTCCCCATATGAGCAAGTAGTTCCTCAGCTACTGCTGGGTTGACTTCTCTTACATGATCAATCCAGTAAAGTGAAGAACAGCATCTAGGATCATATTCAGTAACTCTTACACCATTTCGATTTTCACGATATCTAACAGGTTTGGCATCATGGGCCCAAGCTGAACGACCATGAGAATTTACAGTTGTTACAATAAATCTCCGGCCGATTGCATCTGCAAGGGCCGGATGATGGACGCTAATAACTTCATATATTTTACCTTTTTCAAATTTGTTATTGAAAAAGAAGAACATTACACAACAGCTTCTTTTAATCTATCCAGTAGAACCTTGACGTTATTTTTAAGTGCCTCTCGCTCATCCGGATTTTTGATTTCACCAATAGCACTTAGGACTACTTCGAAATGATGCGACAATGCTTTCACCGCAGTTCTAACGCTGATCAACTCAGTATTGTTGTTCTTTTCCAACTCGCTTTGCATTGCTGCAATCTTCTTATCAGCTTCTTGATTCGCCTGGAGGATCTGAGTTGCGAGCTCCTCTTTCGCTTTGCGGAGTGTTTCTAATTCCTTTTGAGTTTCTTCTGGAATAACTTCAACGGTTGTTGTCGCAGGTACATCAATTGGCTTCTTTTTGAGTTCTGCCTCCAACTCCTTAACTTTTTTGACAGATTCAGCATGATCACTTTCAGCTTTTTTCAATGAGTCTCTTAATTTCTTTGCGGTGGAATTCTCGCTCAATTCAATAGCTGCTTTGAGCTCTTCTTTCAGTTTATTAACCGCTGCTTCTTGTTCTGCTATTTCGAAAGAAAGTTCGCTGTAATCTGTTCGCGCTAATTCAATTTCTTCTTTACTTTCCTCTAGTTGCTTCTCAAGGGCTTTTTTATCCTTGATTGCTTGTGCCAATTCTCTTGCTGTCATATCCTCAATATTATTGTCTTTGGCGAAGT
>JAQBPR010000063.1 GCA_028287395.1 Bacilli bacterium | reverse complement strand
TATTTTGCCGGTACAATAAAAAAATAACGCCATCCACCTATAATAGTATGAGGGCTAATCATCGGACGTAGGGTTACTCAAACCACGATTAAACAATGCACAACTGCAATCATGATGATTTTCAACATCCGTAAGGAAAATCAAAAAGGAACCAATCGACGCGTACGGCGCAGACGTTAAAAATTCCTCGGTGGGGTCGTAAGACCTCTTCACTCAAACTTAACATATATGACAAATAAATTAAATAGAGGGATGACAATGGTCTACACTTTCTGGACGGTCATTTTCACAGCGTTGGTTATTAGCATTGTCGCATTGGTTATAACTATCCGTAATAAGAAATAGCCGACGATTCGAAAGGGCTTGACTCCTGGTAAGAAGCTGCTTCTGTATAGTCACTATTAGATACTACCCTAGCTTCCAAAGCACTATAATGCGCTATTGATGCCTGTGCTTCCTGAACCGCCTTAATACCTACATTTTTACTATAGCGCTTTGCTTGTACAACAATTTTCTTTCCGTCTTTTGAAATAACAAGATCTGCACCGTAATCACCCGATACCTTCGTTACATTTACCACATATCCATGCCCTTTAAATAAATGCCCGAGAAAGTGTTCGAACTCACGGCCATCCATTTTATCGACATCATAAATTCCTGACTTTTTCAATTTTTCTTCATACAAATAACGACGATATATTATAATTGCTTGTTTGCATTCCGGGGACCAAATAGATAATACATATTTATCATTGGTAGTTTCAATTATGGTGCCTACTAGTTTGTCGAAAGTCTCCACTTGATAAATAGGCAATCTTTCATCCTGTTCAATTTGAGCCATCCATTCATATTCATAATCACAATCTTTAAAGCGACTATTACATCTGTGTTTTCCTTCTATCACACCAAATCATTCTTTGGCTCTCTATTTGGTACTAATGTCGGTGGAGGAATCTCCCTCTTTCATGTCAATATAAGACTCCAAAAAAAGAGGGAATATTCTGATTAACGTATACGATTACTACATTACCCCCAATAAGTACGCAGAGGCAGCGCGACATGGGATTAATACCTAACTTGGCGTTAGTGTGCTCTGCTGACTTAATCTGCCTCTCCTTTGGATGTGCTTTGCTCCAACACTTCTTTAAAACTGGTCTATTCATAAACTTTATGTTTTTGATAAAGCTTCGTGATCTATTGCCTGAGGTGGTTGTTCCATCCATCCCTCTCTAATCATGATCTCTGCAGCATCTTCAGAAACCATTAAGTTCTTTGTGATAAATGCCATGTAATTAGCGGCTAAATCTTTTCTTATGCAACTTGATAAAGCAGCACCATAGTAAAGTATTGCGGATCTGAGTAACACGGCGACATGACTCATCATTAACTTATCTGAGAATGGTGCGATTGTGGAATTCGAGACATCTGATTCCCATGTTTTAGGGGGAGTGATATTATCATCCTGCAAAATAGTACTAAGAATTTGGCTATGCTTTTTACCTGCATCATTCAGCACTCTGGTCATAAATTCCTTAATCTCTTTTGACCGGACTACTTGTATAAATCCAATTTTTAAGGCGATTGATACATCTATTTTCTGTAGGTTATAGAAGATATGGCTGACTTCAAATCCGTTCAAAGGTCTACGTTTATTAAACAAATTTATTAATGAATCTGGTTTTTTGATTTTTTCTGTTTTAGTATGCATTGGAGTTGCAGGTGGCACGACCAGTAAACCTTTTAATAATAAAATATCTTTTGATTTATTGAAAAGTTCTACAGCTTCGTCGATGCATTGAGTGAAATAACTTCGAACATCAGAACGGCTGGATGTATTTAATGCGAGTGCATAGTCTGGCATTCCAATCGCTGCCATTATTTGTATGTACATTAACCAAAATGTATCTGAAAATAAACGAGGTGCGTTTAAATTTACATCTTCATCTGTAAAACCAGTAGGCAAAGGATATTTTTCTTGTTCAAAAAAGTTTTTTATTTTTTGAATGTGTTGTTCTGATAAATTTAAAGCATGTTCGATCACGGATTTAATTTCGATATCTTCCATGTGTGCTAGTATATATCTTTTTACACATATGTCCATACTTTCTGTATTGTACTGCATCCAAAGGTTTGTTGTTTCTGTTATTGTCAATCCGGTTTCATGTTGGTTTTGCATTAGTTGCCCTCCATTGGTGTTAGTATGCGATTATTGTTTGTTTAACCAAAAAAAATATTCAAGATATATGAAATTTATTGATATTAACTTGATCGATGAGGTCAGGAAAATTTACCTTAGTTCTATTTTGATTTTTCGACAATGGACTACTTAACCGATTATAAAACAATTAAGTACCAAGTGGATTATACGATGTAATTCAATTAGAGCCCTTCTCTCAGGGCTCTTTTCTATGTAATCACCTTCATTATATCACCCAAAGCAATCCACTCATATTTATCCTCGCTAATTATAAAGTTAAGACACATTATTTATATAGTGTAGCTTAAATAGATTTGTGTCATTTATGGGATACTGTTTGTGTCGTCCGACAATATTATATGGTAAGATGCCAACGACGAAGCAATGTCCCTTACGTTAGAGAATCGGGATGGACTATAAATCGATTCTTCCGAACGGATACGATATCTCAGGTAAGTGAAATTGATTTGATATTTGACGTCCTCATTGCGCTCCTAGACTAAGTTATTGTTTTCGAAAAACAATCATTGAAAAGATCATCGGAATAATCATAACCAAACCGGTTGTTAGCGTGGGAATGGGGATGTGAGACGAATAAATGGCTGCAAAACATCCCAAAAATCCACCGATCAAAAAAGGGACCGCTGTTTTTATTTTGTCAGCACCAAGTTTCGCGAAAAACCAAGCGTCCCAAACGCAATATACGTAAAACCCCGGGTAAAAGAGCATGTATCCAAACTTGGTCACGTTTATGGCATCTTGATGAAATCCATTAAAATCTAAGTGAATTGCCTCGTTTATGTGACCTAAAGTATTATCGTAGTGCTCTATAATTAAAAAGATAAAGCCCTTTACAAATTGACGATTATAAACTTGTCCCATTCCCGGCATAAGTATTGAAAATAATGCAGCAATAGCCCTCAATTCCCAACCCCCTAAATTAATTAGTCCTTTACATTTTATCCACTAATTTGTAATTTTACTCTAAAAACGTAATGAGTGGCATCGTCGTCTAGCGCACTTTACCAAGATCACTTTCGTTATTTATAAATGATGGTGCACTAGAGAACAATCGGCCCATGTTTGTGTCTTCGGACAGCATTATTAATTATTTTTTTCAATTTCTCATCTGAGCAGAAGAAGAGTGTTGTTTTTGCGTTGATTATGCAGCCTTTTTGCAAGTGTTTTACCATATTTCAGTTAAATGTACTTGTCCGGCAAGACGGATACATAATTGATTATGGCTGAAAAATAGAAAAGGTTTCGGAAGAATGTGTCCGAATCAATGATGCATATTATGTCAAAGCGTCCTGAGAGTTTAAAATGCACTAAGAGGTTTTTTGTATTAAAAAAAGCACCGGTTAGGGTGCTTTAAGTGTTAGATTTACATTTTTACTAAATACAGATTGGTCGATCCCAGTAGGTGACCATCTATTGAAACATCCATTGAATATGTACCTTCTGTCTGAAAGATTGTGTTTCTAAATTAATTACTAATTGTAAGTTGTTTTTTTTATCAGTAAAAAAATTATCCAATTCAAATGGACAGCAACAGTAACTCCATCTTGATCTACGAATAAAAGTTTCACTTTGTCTATTCTTCTCACCTCCATAGAAATAGTCATATTTGTCGCGCCAATGTCAATTGCATTAATACTGCCGCACATGATATTGCTATTGCTGAAGAGCTATGGACGAGTAAGCTTGCTACCGCATCACAGACTCAGTAGGTTCAGCATTAACATCTCTACGGCTAGCTGCTAGGTAGCCGACAAAGAGAAGGATAATAATCGTTAAGCCAAAGCTGACCGGACCTTCGCCCAGCCCAAGACCGCCACGACTATGAGACACTGAGATCCAGTCCGAAAACGAAGCACCTACCGGACGCGTCATTATGTAGGCAAACCAGAAGGCAAAAATTCCATTTAGACCAAACAACCAATAGCCCAGAGCCGGAATAGCAAGTAAGACGGTAAACAGTATCCCCGAAGAGAAGTATCCCAAGTGCATTGTGTACGCGGTCATATCTCCTGCAGCGGTGCCGAGCGCGAACGTTCCCAGTACAGTGGACCAGTAAAAAGCCTCGCGGCGACGGGAGTAGATACTGTGTATAGACAGAGTCTTCTCTATCGCGTACCAGGTTATGAAGATAATGGTCAGCGCCACCGCAAAGAACGTGGTTGATACAAGGTATGGGATGCCCAACCCAACGTGCATAACATCAGCAACCATCGTGCCAAATATACTAACCATCACGACAACTAACCAGTAGATCCATGTCACATATCGGCGTACTGAGAACTGCAGTACCAACGAGGATACTAGACCAATTCCCCCAAAAGCTACCGCAATTAGTGGATTTATATGCTTGACTAGATAATCAGAGAACACCTCGCCCATTCCAGTGGTCAGCACCTTGATGATCCAGAAGTAGACCGTAATTTCCGGAACCTTAATAAAGATTCGCTGCGCGTGATGCATGGTGGCCGATAAGGACTTATTCATAAGCTAGCTCTTTCCCCCTAATGATCCGTTCTTTCACAAAAAATTCAATTTGGATGCAAATTAAATTATTTGCAAAGTCTATCATATTTTCTTATCTCTGAGTTGGGCTTCTTGTACATTCCTGCCCGTTCGTAACGGAAGACCAAATAAAACTGATTATTGTGAAGGGATGAGGGACTAGACTACAACGATTTAGGTTGCAGTCTAGTTCTTATGACTGACTAGCATTGTCTTTTTTAAAATAACAGATTCTAATTAAAGACAGATTAAAATTCGGTGACAGAACCATGACTACAGAAAATTTAATTTAGCCATAATGAGGAACCTGTTTCGTAAAGGTTGAAATTTTATTTGAAAACGCCAACATCTTATAACCGAATCTTTATCCACGCGATCTACTTCCACTAAATACAAAATATTTCATAAAAAAGAAACTGGAGGTTGAGGAGATTGCCATGGACAGCCCTTTTGATGCATTATGGATTATCCATAGCGGTATAGGGAAAAGGCCGAACCAGTATATAAATAGCAAGAACACGCCGTTGCTTATTAGCAAACTGACGGTTGCTTGGGCCACGAATATTATTTTCTCCCTTACACTAAAAAAGACGTCCAACCGGAAGGTCAATCTTGAATTCCAGAAATAGCTGTTTAAAACGGCTAGTACGTAGGCAATAGAATTGAATAGAAACAAACCCATTACGGTTTGGGTAGGCCACATCAATAACAGCAGATTTAACGCTCCCAAATCAATGGTTCCATTCAAAATGCCAATTAAGCTGAATTGGGTGAATTGAATAATTCCTTTTCGTTTTTTATATTCAGACATTCTAACTGCCCTTCTTTACCTGTTATTTACTTGATGTTCTACATTCAAACAAAAAACAGGATAAATATCAAGGAAAAAATTTTGCCCGGTCGAGGGATTCTTCTGCGTTGGACGGATACCTTTGACTGCTTTAGTACAGAAGGCTTCTCGAATGGAAAACTTATTTCACTCTTCGGAGATGATTTTGATTGTAATCCCTTTCGAAACTAATTCTCAAAAAAAATTAGCGCATCAACCAGAAAATGAGAATGCTAATCATTAGACCAAAAATTGCGCCCACTAATACTTCAACAGGTTTGTGTCCTAGCAATTCTTTTAATACTTTGTCTGAATTTTGCCTGTCCTCAAACAAATATTTAAACTCTTTAATGAGTCGATTCAAGACAACAGCTTGTTCACCAGCATGTCGTCTTACCCCCGCAGCATCGAACATTACAATCGTACTAAACACAACAGAAACGGCAAAAGTCGAAGAATGCACCCCTTCTGTAATTCCAATAGACATTGTCAATGACGCTACAGTCGCTGCATGACTACTCGGTAAACCACCAGTACTTAACAGAAGGGACCATTTCCACGATCGGTTAAGTAGATAATGAACAAACACCTTACACAATTGTGCCAAAACATTGGCGATTAACGCAACAAACAGAGGAAAATTATAAAATATAATCATCGTTTTTTCCTTTCCGAATTTTTCAAATTTGGGATATTCAAGTAATTTAACACCAAAATAAATTCAGGGATATATAAGTTCAAAATTCCCCTCGTTTGCGGCAAATGAATATACAAATGCTGGTGTCCAGTTGATGCTACTACAATTATTTCCTCCATTGTATTACATGTCAGTCCCATACCCCTTAGGAAAGAGCGTTTTTTGATTTGCGCTTTAACTTTAGTACGAGGATTTGTCTGATCACAAAGAAACAAATGACAGCTAAAACCCCTCCAATAATAACAGATCCTAGCAACAATTCAGCGTCTTTGTGTAACACACCTCTAGCCCACGCCCACTTATGCGCATGCGGATTGAAGTTTTCATGAAGCAAACTCTTTCCTATCTTTAATTCCAATGGTGCTAATGGAATGTATACAATCTTAGTAAAGAAATAGCCTACTAATGCTGATGACATACTAAATTTCAACCACTTGACTATAACAATCATTAGCACAAAAGCAATTCCTACTGTTGGTATGGTCAACATTTCTGAGATTACCCCGATAGCAAAGCTCATTGCTACTAAATGTGGTCCTTCAGGGTCATTGAGCAATTCGTGCCATTTACTCGCAATCTTTGTCTTCAACTTAGTTATAAAATTTTCCATACGCCACCACCCTCATTGCCCTTTATATCATAAAACATAACATACCTCATACGAACGGCCATTAAGTAAAATTGGCTCAAGAGGGTTTGGAGGTTATACTCACGCATGAATAATTCCATCCCTCTTTCGCAACGTAAAGAAAGTTGCTTTACAAGTATAGACAACTCAAATGAAAATTTGATGAGAAAATTTTTTAGGATACAAAAAAAGAGACCCACAGCAACAGGCTGTATGTCTAAATCCATATAAATTTAATCTGGCTTTCATCTTTCCCTCATTTGATGAGGGGGTTTATTGTGTCTTCCATGCGTGAAGGGCTTGAGTTTAGAAATCAGCAAACTTTTTGTTATCTGACCACATCGTTTCAAATTCCTCATCCCACTTTGTTGCTGCTACAGGATCCCGATCGATAATCAAAACTTCATCATTTATTGTGCTTGCTGCCTTAGAGTAGTTATAGGAACCTGATGTGAAAATCTTCTTGTCGATAATGGAAACCTTTAAATACATAAGTCCGGAATGAGTATTAATTTTTATTGGTATTCCCACTTTTTTTAATTGTTTCAAAGCATCTGCTTGAATCTTGCTCTTAGCCTCAGTTTTATCGGAAATTATTCTAACTGCGACCCCGCGACTTTTGGCATCCAGAATCGCATTAATTATATCTGGATACGTTAAGCTATAGATTGCGACATCAATTGATGTTTGAGCCTGATTTATAACGCCAATGAGTTCATTATCCGGATGATCGCCGGCTTGAGTAAAAGCATAGGATAAGTTAGATCCACCCTCTGCCGTTTTTATAATCGTTGGATTTGTGCTTCCGTAATTCTTCGCACTCAGTGGAGAGTTAACAAAAGTGTTAATTGCACCCCCAAGTGCTAATGATCCAGCTATACAAAACACAAAATATATTTTCTTCAATTTTTGAGCCTCCCAATATTGCTTATTTCTTATTTTACATTTATAGATCCAGAAAGACAAAAAAAGCCCTACTCAATGAGCAGGACCGTTATAAAACATGAAATTTAGGATTGAAACTTATTTCTAATATGATGCTGATGTAATTCCTCGATCAATTCCTGAAGTGCGGTGCGCTCTTCTCTCGCCAGTTTTAATTCCTCTTTAACAAGCGCCAATTCTTCCATAACTATATCGTGAGTTTCATTTAACAACCGTTCTTGATTTTCTCCCGCTTTCATAGCCACATAGCCCAATATCGGAAGGGCTACGCCTTGAAAAATACTCTGAACAATGTACTGTACCCATGTTACAAGATCATTGGGATGTTGGAAGAAAAGCGGCACAATCACAAGTGCAAAAATCAGATAAAAACAACCCATTGTAGAAAGGAATAGAGCCAGCTTATTACCTAACCAATCATTAAAACGTTTCATCTAAAACCCTCTCTTTTCGCCAGATATAACTATTTTTCTATCTGAAGCCTAGATTGTATATTCTCGTTCATTTTTTAAACGAGCTGGTAATCGCGCCTGTAATATCCCTCGTTGGCTGAAGTATTTGCTGCAAGCTTTGTCGGAATTTATTGTAACAGGGGCGGACATTATTTGCCACATAATTTTGTTTGCAGAGTAAATAAAGAAAAGGAGCAAAATAAGAACATCTTCTGGACATTAAAACCCAGGAGGCATAAACTAAACAACAATTGGTTTATACAAAGATATTCTTGATGGAGTTGAATTAATTGAAATCCATAAAACGATTGTTTAAATTATTGATATTTTTCACAGCCCTATGGCTTTTATTTTTGTTTACATTCTCTACGATCTACCCCATTGCAAACAAGGTTAAAGAAGCTGTAGCCAAACAGGTTGCTGCTAATAATAGTAATTATTTGACCCAGAACAAGATCCCTAAGTTGTTCGAAAATGCAATCATACAAACGGAAGATACACGTTTTTATTCCCACTTCGGTATTGATCTTATAGGTATTGGTCGTTCGGTATGGACCGATGTGAAAAGTGAGCATTTGAGCCAAGGGGGTAGTACCATAACTCAGCAACTTATACGGAACACAATTATTGCACCGGAAAAGACGTTTTACAGAAAAGTAAAAGAAATCATTCTAGCTGTTGCTTTGGAGCGTTTCATGAGTAAAAATCAAATCTTGGAGGACTACCTCAATGTAATCTATTTCGGCCATGGTGCCTATGGTGCAGATCAAGCGGCGGAAACTTACTTTGGAAAACCTCTAAATTCACTATCTTTAGCTGAATGGGCTCTTCTTGCCGGCTTACCAAATGCGCCTTCCGCTTATGATCCTTACGTGGCCATGAATTTAGCCAAAGAACGCCAGCATGAAGTATTATTGAATTTGGTGGACTCGAAAGCTATTACTCAAAGTGAGGCCGACATTGCTTTTAAACAAAAAATTCAACTTCGTAACGTGAATCCTCGTTTAAGCCCCGCATACACCACGTACAACGTCCTACAGATTCCCAAAACTTAATGCGGGTTATTCAACGATTTGATAGGATTAATGACTACTATCCTTTCTGTTTATTAATTGCATAAGAATGCGGACAAAAAGAATTAGAGAAAAGAGGCTTACAAACGTATGCATCCATGTCCATGTATTATATTTAACTAAATTGGTATATCTTTCGAGTAGAACTTCAATTATCGTTAAAACTGAGGTATACAATGCACATTGTAGAATAATGCTGGGATATCTAGAATTGTAAGTTGATTTATAAAAGTAAATACAAACAACGGGAAGTAGTAAGTATTCATAAAGAATACTGGTTTCGAAATAGTTCTGTAAGTTCCTTACAGGGTATTCGACCATTTTATTCCTCTCTACAATAACACCAATAAATGTTGAAAAATAAGCTGTCAATAAAAATATTGTAATCGACTCTTTGATTGGTGCCTTTCTTAAACTAAATATCATTAGCACAATTCCTATTAATAAAAATCCCCACAAGATTGTTCTTTCCAAGACTAACTCTCTCCTCGTTATTTCAATTAGTATTCATTATGACCAACGTATTATTTTAATATTCAAAGAGATTCATAGTTGATTAAAAGTGAGTTTATGAGAACAATTATATTTTTTTACTGGGAATCTTTAGAGGTTCTATTCGATAACCTGTTTACATTTATAGACAAAAAGCCCCTCACCTATGATAGCGTGAAGGGCTAATCTTATTGTGAAGGCTGTAGGGAATGTTAAGAATCAGGGACCTTGTACCAATCTAAGCGCTTTTGTCAAAATTTATTCCTACGCCGCTAGTTTTTGCGACAGCATTCTTCAGTGCTTCAGCCGCTTTTTCAGCAGAGCCTTCATTTGCTTCTTCTGATTTAGAACCTTCAATTTTTGCGCTTTGGGTTTTTTGTGCTGATTGAATTTGACCAGCGTTCACATTGGAAATTTGCAAGTATCTCACCTCCATATTTTATTTTTATAATGTCGAATCTAAGGTGTCTCTAAAAAATATAACAACTATACATTAATTTTAGATGTGAATATCCCAAAATAAAAAAACTATCACCTGTGATAGCATGAGGGGCTTATGTACACATCCAGCTACCCATTGTTTAAGCTAATTTCATTATGAATATCTTTTCTTCAATGTGTAGAGATTTAATGGAATTTTGTTTAAATATCATTAAGATGGGTAAGTATACATCTAAAAGGGAGGATGCCAAATGACATTAACAAAACATTTTAACACCAAAAAATTGATACTTACTTTTGTGGCTGTTTCGATATTAACACTACCCACTGGCTGTTCTAAAGCTTCAAAAAACCAATCCCAAGCGCCTTCATCGACTCAAGGTAAGGAAAGCCTAAGCCCAAGTTTAAGCCCGAGTCCGAGCCCTAGTCTTAGCCCTAGTCCATCTGCCACAGATACACAACAAGATCAAGACTTGACAAAAAAATTAACAAGTGAAAAAATCGTACAAAGCGGGCAAGTGTATTTGGCAGGAAATGATGCCGTTGCTGTCATTATTATTAAAAAAGGAACGGATGAAAAAACTACTAAAGATTTGGCCACAAAATATGCTAATATGATGAAAAAAAAATATAGTAATAAAAAGATCAACGCACATGCTTTTATCGAAAGTAAAGAAATTGCACATATTACGCTTTAAATTGCAATTAAAACTGAACAAAAAGCCATTCACATATGATAGCGTGAATGGCCTTTCAACGATATGCTATGTTGTTGGTTGTCCTGAAGCTATCCGTTGAACATTTGCCAAACGATGAATTTCTGCTTGATCGACTGTAGCCAACGTCCCATCCGGAAGAGGTATTTTAGTTACTCCTAATTTATAGGCTTCGCCCAATAATCCAATAACTTTATTTGCATCTTCTTTTGAAATCAATGACATTGTATTCCACCACCCTTCATTTCCGTAAGATTCATTTAGATCCACGCCAATTCCGTGTATCCACAATCCATTTCCATCGGATCCGCAATCAGCTTGATAGATGTTGTTATGAAGCGACTTCTGCCCGTGACTCCAAGCGACTGTTTGCCAAAAGTGAGAACAAGCACCTCGTTTTTTCATTTCCTCAATAACCGCATATGATCCATAAATACCAGTTGGATAATTCGGAGTAGCTACTGCAGCCGCTCGTATATAGGCCTCAATGCTG
>JAQBPR010000060.1 GCA_028287395.1 Bacilli bacterium | reverse complement strand
ACTTGCAAAATGAATAAATTATTGTTATTATAAAAATGTAATCGTTTTCAAATTATTCGAAAATAATCCTAATAAAGCGATTATATGAGTTATTTTGCTGAAGTTTAATATATGTTGCTCTATATTATGTAATGAATTTTATTTAAATTTATTTATGAAAACGCTTTTAAATGTAATCGATTTCATAATTCAAATGTACTTTCCTAAAGATGAAAAAGCTCGGTATCCGGAGCTGAGCATTTCATAAATGATTTAGTAGTCATTGTTTAATTAACATGCGCTAATAAAATTACTGTGGGGTGATGAGAAAAGAAAATGTCGTAATAAATCAATTACAAGACGGTTTTCTAATTTGAGGAGGTATTAATTTGATGAAAAAAATTTTATCTACCGCACTTTCTTTTGCTCTTTTAGCAGGATTATTGCTTACTGTCCTTGAACAACCTACAGTCAATGCAGCCTTTGGCGCATCTGATTTTTTGAAAACCAGCGGTACAGTGATTAAAAATAATTCCGGGACTGGATCTATCGTGACTTTACACGGAACAAACCTTGGCGGCTGGTTGATGCAAGAAGGCTGGATGTCTCCTATGAACACGCCTGATCAATTTACTTTGACGCAAACACTGTGGAATCGTTTCGGAACAGATACCAATCAAAGTTTACAAAGCGGTTATCAGGATACATGGATTCAAGCCAGTGATCTGGATAATATCAAGAATATGGGTTTAAATCTTGTGCGCGTTCCGATGTATTGGGAAGATTTTATGAATCCGGATGGCAGCATGAAAGCCGACTCGGTTTCTTTTAGAAAACTCGACTGGTTGGTTACCCAAAGTGCGCAAAGAAACATTTACGTTATATTAGATTTTCACGGAATAGAGGGTGGAGATTGTCCATGGCAATCCTGCGGAATAATGAATTCGAATCAACTCTGGGTCAATTCAACATTTCAGGATAGAACTGTACAAATTTGGGAGAGACTCGCAACTCATTATAATGGTAATCCAACTGTTGCAGGCTACGATTTGATGAATGAACCATTGCTTACTTCCGGGGCTACGGATAGTCCGGCACAGGTTAAACAAAAATATGACTACTATAACAGGCTTTATAATGCCGTTCGTGCCAAAGATTCTAATCATATCATTATTGTTGAAGCATTTTTTGACTGGGAGCAAGCCTTAGCGCCCTCGACATATGGCTGGTCAAATGTAGTCTATCAAACGCATCACTATAATATGTCCGCTTACGATGACTGGAATACGACAAATTCTATGATGGACTCATGGCTTACCAAAATGGCTCAATATCAAGCGAATTGGAATATCCCAGTTTATGCTGGAGAATACGCTTTTGGACAAAACGACCTGTGGGAAAAATGGTTGACGGGATTAAATGCATTAAACGCTTCGTGGTCGAACTGGTCGTATAAAGTTACCGGCTCAGGAAATTGGGGATTCTATACTAACAACTCAAATCCGGTTCCAGATATCTACAACGATAGTGCCGCTACGATTGCGTCCAAATGGAGCAAATTTAGTACATCTTATTTCCAAGTGAACACTGCATTGAAAAACCTAGTTCAAACTTATGCCACTGTACCGGGGACTTCCAGTATTAAGGCGATGGCAAATAATACCTTTGTATCTGCGGATAACGCTGGGCTTAACCCGTTGATTGCAAACCGGACAGCTGTAGGGACTTGGGAGAAATATAGAGTAATCAACAATCCCGACGGCACAGTATCATTCTTATCCATTGCCGATAATAAATATGTTACGGCTGATTTAAACCAGAGTGGTAAACTTATCGCGAGCGCTAAAGGCGTTTTAGGATGGGAAAAATTTAAGAAAATCGATCGAGGCAGCGGAAAAGTGGCTCTTCAGGCAGTGGCGAACAATCAATACGTAAGCGCCGACCTGAATCAAGGTTCTGTTCTATATGCCAATAGGGCTTCTGCCTCTGGTTGGGAAGAATTTATCATAGCTGCAGCACCGTAAATTTAGTTGTTCTACACTAGATGAATTTCACTTCGTGCTATGCCAGCAAATGGGAATCAATATTGAACTATATTATATTTGCAAGCAATACAAAAAATAACTATTATAACGAATGGAGTGCTGGATTCACACAGCACTCTTTTTTTCTTTTTTTATTGAACAGATTGAGAAAAAGGCCAACGATAAATAAATAGAGAATATCATTTACAATCAATTTACTTTACATATATAATTAATTGATTATATAATAATTTACAAATGAATCAGGAAATGATAAGGTTATCGAATTGTTGAAAGGGGTGAATGTCCCTGTTGATAAAAAGGAGTGAAATAAATGGATGAAATTGAAAGAATGGCGGATGTATTTAAACTTTTGGGGGATAAGACGAGACTTACAATTCTTGCATTGTTAAATGTAAAAGAACTTTGCGTGTGTGAAATTGTGGACATATTAATGACCAGTCAGCCAAACATCAGCCAACATATGCGGAAACTAAAGGATGGCGGTCTAGTTAAAGAATCAAAAAAAGGACAGTGGGTATATTACTCCCTCAATATTAACGATAAGCCATACATTTTAGATTTATTTAAACAAATTCCTTCGCAAAAGGAGAGGATTGAACAATTATCCTGTTCAGACGAGGAATGTTGTAACTAAAGGGGATTGTTTCATGCTACGGAAGAAGCTTATTGCAGAATTTATTGGTACTTATTTTTTGGTTTTCGCTGGTACTGGTGCTGTTGTGATTGATGCCATGACCAAAAGCTTGACGCACATGGGAATTGCCATGACATTTGGACTTGTGGTGATGGCTATGATCTTTACATTCGGTCATATCTCAGGTGCTCATTTCAATCCAGCCGTAACTATTGGGTTTTGGGTTCATCGAGATATCACATTGTTTGAAGCCATAAATTATATTGTAACGCAATTGCTGGCGGCACTATTAGCTAGTCTATCCCTTTTCTATATGTTTGGTAATGTTGCAAACCTTGGGGCCACTCTCCCTGCTCATTCATGGCAACAATCCTTTGTTTTAGAGTTCATTTTAACCTTTGTACTGATGATGGTTATTTTTGGGTCAGCTGTTCATAAAAAAGCTTCGCAATCGTTTGCGGGGATTGCCATTGGTGCAACAGTAGGTCTAGAAGCGATGTTCGCAGGACCTATTAGCGGAGCATCCATGAATCCGGCACGTTCCATTGGACCTGCATTAATTTCAGGTGCCACAGATCATTTATGGATTTACATAGCGGCTACGATTCTTGGGTCTGTTGTTTCAGCATTTGTGTTTCGAATACTTCACGATTAATCCTAAAGGGAGATGTTTATATTGGAAAAGAAATTGGTTTATTTTTTGTGCACAGGTAATTCGTGTCGAAGTCAAATTGCAGATGGTTTCCTTAATGCACTTGGTTCTGATAAATATGAAGTGAAAAGCGCAGGATTAGAAGCGCATGGTTTAAATCCACGAGCAGTTCAAGTTATGCATGAGTCTGGGGTGGATATTAGTCATAATACATCGAACGTTATTGATCCAGAAATACTTAACCAATCAGATTTCGTAATCACGCTTTGCGGACATGCGGATGAACACTGTCCTGTTATTTCTAACAGAAACGTGATCAAATGGCATTGGGGTTTTGATGATCCTGCCAAAGCTACAGGGACGGAAGAAGAGATCATCGCCAAATTCCGCGAAGTTCGTGATTCCATTAAAGATCGTATTCAAACCTTCGTCAACGAAGGAAAATAACAGTGAGGTGAGCCATAATGATTCAAATAGAATCAAAAGGAGATGAGTGACTTTTTTAATCGCATCCAAAGAGGTTGTTGAATAGTAGAAATTGTGAAGGGGCTTTCCCAAAAGGTCTAAAAAGATCTAAGGGACAGTCCCATTTGCTTTTATAGCTTAATTGGCCATTCATGCAGCT
>JAQBPR010000021.1 GCA_028287395.1 Bacilli bacterium | reverse complement strand
CGTTGACCGTTCGTTCTAACAACTTTCCTGAAGCATCCCAAGCCAATACAAGTTTTGTTCCTGTGAGCGTATCTATTTCAAAATGGGTATCGTCCGTTGTTAGAAAGCGAGGTTTATTTATTGCTTTATTAGTTCATTTAAGTTTATTTGTGTACATTTATTTTTGTGCATTGCATTATCTTGATACGTATTGTATCATTATCGTTAGTAAACCAATTATTATTCTTTAAAAATGAAAATAAAGGAGAGCATGTAAATGAAGAAATGGAAACTGATGGCTTTCGTTGTCTTGGCAGCCGTTATGCTAATCGCTAATTCCGTATCCGCTATGTCAGGGGGTGGTATCAATCGCAGTCATGTGTATGTGCAGTGGATTCATTATCATTATCATGACAATTTAAGCGCTTTGATCGAAACGGATAACTTCGGCACAACGCAGCAAGTGACTGTTTACTATCGAATTAACAAAGGTACTTGGAACAGTGTAATTGCAGGTAATAAACAACTCATTGCCAATAATCGCGAAGCTTGGACAATGAACGTTCCACTAAGTCTCGATAAACCCGTTATCGATGTTTTTGTCAAATATACTGTAGACGGGAATGCATACTATGACGATAACAATGGCGCTTATTATACAACGGGAAGCGTAGACTCGACTGCACCCTCATGGGTTTTTGGGCAAGCAGATGTTGCCTTGGTGGGCGCTAATTATGAAGAACACTTTTATGATGGCACTGAATGGTTTAATGGTTCTATTGAAACTAAACATTTCAACGATAATCAGACAGTTAAGGTGATTTATACGCTTGACAATTGGGCGAATCAAAGTGTGATCCAACCTAGTTTTTTGCGGAATGAAGCTAACAGCACCAACTTGCAAAAATGGGTTTTTTATAAACAGCTCATACCCTACAACCCGCTTAATTATCCTGCTCTCATCCAATTTAAAGTCGAGTATT
The DNA here is from genome assembly GCA_028287395.1 of Bacilli bacterium. Lineage (GTDB taxonomy): Bacteria > Bacillota > Bacilli > Paenibacillales > NBRC-103111 > Paenibacillus_AC. The sequence continues at coordinate 12,446 of JAQBPR010000021.1, read as the reverse complement.
CTTTTCAATTCTATTTTAACGGGATGCCCATGACGTTTACTTATGTGGATGATAATTATGGAAAGTACTATAAGGTAAGCCATTTGGGTCAAATCAACAATTGGTCGCCCAATTATGACATGTATGATTAAAAATGAAGGAACTCGATCGAAAGCAGCTCGGCAGGACGCCGCGGCTGCTTTTTTTCGTGTTTTCTCGTACATCTATAGTTCCACTACAACAGTACTGTGGATCTGTGCTATACTTAGTGGATTAGTATACCTCTATTTAATATCCAATAAAATTCAACGCACAGGGGCTTTTTATGAGCAAAAATACAGCCAAGATAAGCAGACATAGTTATTTACACAGAAAAATTTTAAATGCCTATTGGCTTGTTATCTTGATATCCATTATTGCCGAATTTGCAGCGTTATTTATAACGATTCAGCAATATCCTGCCTATATCAACTATTACCTTGTTAATATCATGCTGATTCCTACAGCACTGCTAGTTTTCTTAATGTGCATTAACGAATATTTAGAGCGAGTAAAAAAAATCGAGAATCCCTATATACTTATTTTAAACGGTACATTTATTGCTTCCGTATTAATTGCCGTTAATCCACTCGTTCATGGCCTGCAATATATGTTGCTGCTTCCTTTATTAATTTCATTATTGTATTTCCAAAGGGGAAAATTAATTTTTGCCTTTATTATGAATTTTATAAGCCTTATTATCTTATACTCCTTCTTGCCGATTCTAAGAGCGAATACAACCCTTTACGAGGCTTTTGCAAGCGTATTCATCATGTTTGGCGCCCTTGCCGTGGAATTGGAAATCGTCAAAAGAGGGATGAATTTATTAGATGATTTAAAAAGAACAATTCAGTCTGAACAAGAGCTTTTAATCAGAACGGTTATTATGGACAAGCTTGTGAAAACAGATGCCCTTACGGAACTATATAATCATAAAACATTTCATGAGTACTTAGATAAATTAGTGGAACAAAGTGAAAGCAATCATCTCCCTTTGCAATTAGCCATTATTGATATCGATAACTTTAAAAAGATAAATGATACCTTTGGCCACGCCATTGGGGATGTGATTTTAAAACGAGTTGCAGCGATTATTAATGAATCCGTTACTTCTGAGGAAATAGTCGCTAGATACGGCGGAGAAGAATTTGCTGTGATTTTCACAGGATCTACACTTGAACAAGCCTTTCAAAAAACCGAAAGAATCCGCGAAAGTATCTCCAATATGCATCACATGGAGATGGAAGGAAAGCAAGTTACGGTTAGCATAGGACTGGCTGATTATAAAAAGGGCTCGAATAAATCCGATTTGTTTGTTAACTCTGATTCCCTTCTCTATTTAGCCAAAAACAGCGGCAAAAATAAAACTGTAGCGGACCCTCTACTCGGATAAATAAATGCGCTTTAACAATGCGCCTATGAAATAGCACGATGTGGATTGGGAGGAGTAGTAAATCATGGCGACTTTTAAAGCTTTGACCATCGCCGGCTCGGACAGCGGTGGCGGAGCGGGTATACAAGCGGATTTAAAAACCTTTCAGGAATTAGGCGTTTACGGAATGTCCGTAATTACTGCAGTGACTGCTCAAAACACACTTGGAGTTCAAGGTATATTCCCGTTGGAAGAGGCTGCCGTTATCCAACAATTGGACTCGATAGGCGAGGATTTAGGGCCCAATGCCCTAAAGACGGGGATGTTATTTAGCAGTGAAATTATCCGAATCGTCGCGGAGAAAGTAAAGCAGTATCAGTGGCGTAATTTGGTGGTTGATCCGGTTATGGTTGCCAAAGGCGGAGCGCCTCTTTTACAGCATAAAGCCGTTCAAGCGATGATTCAGCACTTGCTTCCCTTGGCATTGGTTTTTACACCCAATATCCCTGAAGCTGAAGTGCTTACTGGATTGTCCATATCCACCTTGGATGAGCGGAAAGAAGCTGCCAAGCGTATTCATCAGATGGGAACCCGTTATGTCGTCATGAAAGGCGGGCATGATATTTCTAGTGAACAAATGATTGATCTTCTTTATGACGGACAGGACTTTACTTGCCTGGAGAGCAGACGAATCGAGACTCGACATACGCATGGTACAGGCTGTACTTTTGCAGCGGCGATAACGGCAGAACTGGCTCAAGGAAAATCCGTTATTGATGCAGTCCATACAGCTAAGGATTTTATTCAAGCTGCCATTGAAAATCAATTAGGGTTCGGGGCCGGGCACGGCCCCACCAATCACTTCGCTTATCAGCAAAGAAAACGCGGTTAATTTTGTTTTTCGCACTTGAATACGGTTCATTGTTAACGATTCGACTATGCCAAGCTTCGAATATAATCAGCAAATCGCTGCATCATTTCATCCGACGCATATTCGCCGCTGAAATCCTCGAGGCCGAGATAACCGTCGTAGCCGACAAATTCAAGGTCTTCCAAAACCTGCTTCCACGGTACGATCCCTTGCAAAAGCGGCTTCCAAACTGCTTTCCACTTCGTACTTCCGTCCGTCTCCAAATCAGGGGTTTGCAGCCAGACTGCATTTTTAATATGCACATGCGCTAAGTAGGGACCCAATATTTCCATGCCCATTCGGTAATTTTCAAAGCCTTCATGCACCATATTGCCGGGATCGTAGAGCACCCCAATATAATCGGGATCAAATTTGGCACACAATTGATAGGCCGCGCTTGCACTTGCGGCAATGGTGCCATGATGTGTTTCGAGTAAACCTTTAATCCCATATCGCTTGCATAGGGGCTGGACTTCAGTCATATAAGCAAGCGATTGCTCGAAAAGCTCTCTATGCGTTCGTTTCCGATCATAGCTTGCTCCGCCGATGCGAATAAATTGGGCTCCAATCTTTTGCGCAGCATATAAAACCTTTTCCGTGCCTTCCACGTCACCTGCAGTCAAATAAGGCGTTACACTCAATGACGTTAATCCGTATTGCTCCGTTATTTTTTTGAATTGCGCATAATGCTCGTCTCCGCCATCCGGAGTTATCGAACAGCGATTATTTCCCCAAAAAGAGGGTTTATCATCTTTAAGCTCCTTTGGCACTTCCTTATAGCGCCATTCAATACTGTTCAATCCTGCCTTTTGAGCGGATGCTGCGAGCTGCTCCGGCGTGAAGTCCGGTGTTGCCACAGTAAATATAGATAATTTCATCTCCAAAGTCCTCCCCATTTCAAATGCTATAACACGATCCTTACTGCTTGCTGCTGAGCCTTTAAGCACAATTCTGCTGCTTTAAAAGCATGCTTCTGTGTCATTGCGTACTCCGTCCGATTCAAACAATCCAGAATGAAAGCTCCAAAAAACGGATACCCCACCTTGCCCTGCAATTCAAAGTGCTTTTCACCTTGCTGATTGACCAAATATAAGTGATCTCCATTTGTATCGCGAGCAATATCGATATATTTTCTTAATTCAATATACCCTTCCGTACCAAGAATAATCGTTCGTCCATCCCCCCACGTTCCTAAACCTGCCGGTGTCAACCAATCTACGCGAAAATAATTCGTTGCTCCATTGTCGCCAATGAGCGTCGCATCTCCATAATCTTCTAATTCCGGATAAGCTTTATTGTTATAATTCGCTACTTTACTATGAACGACCTGGGCATCATCACAGCCTGCATAGTACAAAAACTGTTCGATTTGATGGCTGCCGATATCGCATAAAATCCCGCCATACTTCTCCAGCTCAAAAAACCACTTCGGTCGAGAAGGAGCGTTCAATCGATGCGGTCCTAGGCCGATCACCTGCACAATGCGACCAATCGCCCCTTGCTGAATCAATTCCCCGGCAAATACCGCACTTTCCACATGCAATCTTTCACTATAATAAACCGCATATTTCAATCCGGTTGCGATTGTTTTTTCTTTCACCTGCGCCAATTGCTCCAACGTTGTAAAGGGAGCTTTATCCGTAAAATAATCCTTCCCGTGATCCATCGCACGCAGCCCAAGCGCAGCACGCTCAGACGGCACAGCCGCACTTGCAATCAGCTTCACGTCCAGATCCGCAAAAATTTCTTGTTCAGATGAAGCCGCTTTGACCTGGGGATACGTTTGGCAAAAAGCCTTGACTTTGATTGGGTCTGGGTCAAACACCCATTTCAAATCTGCTCCCGCTTCGATCAGTCCATTGCACATGCCGTAAATATGCCCATGATCAAGCGCAATCGCCGCGAATACAAAGTCCCCTCGATTGACAACCGGATTCGGTTTACCTTGCGGGGCATAATTCATTCCGTCCTTATTCTCCATAATAATCAACACCTTCTTCTATTGAAATCAACTTTTCTTTCGTGAGTTTTTGATTTTCTGCTGTAAATGTTCGTAAAATAAATCTTCATCTATCGGCAAATTGACCCAATTGTCTGTCCAAGTAGAGAGCAGCATAGCATTGGACAGCATTAATCCTCTGATACCTTCTTCTCCTGGAGCAAGCAGAGTTGTCCCTTTTACGATGGCATCGACCCAATTTTGGGTGATTCCCTTATGTCCCAATTCTTTCCCTTCAACGGGAATTTCACATTTCCAGCACTCCGGCTGTCCGAATCCCCCTTTAAAGGCTTGATTAAATTCGGGCTCTGGGATGCGCAATCGCCAAAAGGTCAGCTTACCATCTTCAACGACAAGCTTTCCACGGTCCCCATTAATCTCAAAGCGATTCGTTCCCGGAGCTTCGCCGGTTGTGGTCACAAATACACCTGTTGCCCCATTTTCATATTCAACGAAGGCAGTTACATCATCTTCGACTTCAATATTGCGATATTTGCCAAAATAGCAAAAAGCACGAACACGCTTAGGCATCATGCCAGTCACCCATTGCCATAAATCCAACTGATGCGGGTCCTGATTAATCAACACGCCCCCGCCTTCTTCAGCCCAGCTTGCGCGCCACCCGCCGGAATCATAGTAGCTCTGCGAGCGGTACCAGTTCGTAATAATCCAGTTTGTCCGTCGTACTTCTCCAAGCTCACCAGAGAGAATAATATCCCGCAGCTTTTGATACAGCGGATTCGTTCGTTGGTTATACATCATACTAAAGACTTTTCCCGAAGCTGCCGCAGCTTCGTTCATCAAGCGCACTTGCTTTGTATATACGCCCGCGGGTTTTTCGCAAAGCACATGAAGACCAAGGCTAAAAGCGCGAATTGCTAATTCAGCATGAGAATAATGAGGTGTCGCAATGATAATGCCGTCTATACTATCACAATCAAAAAAACCATCCAAATTGTCGAATAATTGCACCTCGTCGCCTAAATGTTCTTTGGCCCATTGCAATCGCTCCGGACGACTATCGCATATAGCTGTAAGCTGCGCTCCGCGAACTTCTTTATTGATTAAATCCCTAGCATGTCCTGTCCCCATATTGCCAAGACCTATAATCCCAACACGCATATTACTCATCGTGAATATCGCCAGCCTTTCCTTATTTGATTACAAATATTGTAACATGGCCTCGAGGTACAAGCTTTATTCCCGTTAGTCACTTTTCAGGATAATTTAACTCTTGTTGTTATCTTTTTCGGCTCAAATCGCATATATTTAATTATATAGAAAGAAGGTGGAATGGATGACTATGTTCCAACAAAATGCTGTGCCCATTGAAATTGGCACTACATCAGATAAACAATTTCAAATGCAGTTCCATTCTCATCCACATTACGAAATTTATTACTTCCATGAGGGCAAGGTGACTTATTTAATTGGGGATAAAATTTATGTGCTTTCATCTGGAGACTTAATCATTATGCACGGAATGACACTGCATTGCCCCAACGTGGACCCGAATGTAGAATATAGCCGTACCATTATTCATTTTGATCCATCCTATGTGCAAAGTATGCTGCAGCGCCCCTATACGATTAACGTCCTCAAGCCTTTTGAAGAGCTGCGAAATCACAAATTACATTTAATCGATCAGGATAAACAACAAATAGAAGATTTATTGCAGCGACTTCAGGAGTTTTATCAACGCGGAGATTTAATCTCATTTAACCGATTTCATGTTTTATTTCTCGATCTATTATTTATCATTTATAGCTATTGCCAAAAACCACTGGAAAATAAACTGGAATTCCCATCATCCAAAGAACATCATGTGCAAAGCATCATTTTTTATATCGAAGAGAATTATCAGCAAGATATCCATCTGGAAGCCATGGAGCAAAGTCTTCATCTGAGTAAATATTATTTAGCTAAAATATTCAAAGAAGTCACAGGCTCCACCATTTTCACCTATCTCTATCAACGCAGAATAAACCAGGCCAAAGTCTCGTTTCTACTAGAGAAAAACAAGACAATAACCGAGATTTGTTATCAGGTAGGTTTTAAACATCATGCACATTTCAGTCGAGTATTTAAGCAGCTGGTTGACTGCACGCCAGAACAGTATCGAAAAATGCTCCGTCACGATGCCGCAACCGAAAATGAATGATCGTTTTATCGATTCAGTCAAATAGATTCATACTCAAATATCGTTCTCCCGTATCCGGTGCAATGCACAAGACACGCTTTCCAGGACCAAGTCGACGTGCTTCCTGCAAAGCTGCCCATACCGATGCGCCACCCGATGGTCCCAAGAGAATTCCCTCTCGCACCGCCAATTCTTTAATGGTATTTATCGCATCCTCATCCGCCACCTGCACAATTTCGTCATAAATGCCCGTATTCAAAATTTGCGGAATGAATCCAGGACTCGTTCCTACAAGCTTGTGCGGACCTGGCTTTCCTCCAGATAATACGGGTGATCCTTTTGGCTCGACAACAAGAATACGAATGCCGGGAAGCTTCGCCTTCAATACTTCTCCTGTTCCCGTGATCGTTCCTCCCGTACCGGAAGTGGCAACAAAAGCATCCAGCTTCCCTTCCATCTGCTGCAAAATCTCCAAAGCCGTCGTAGTCCGGTGTATGTCAGGATTCGCTTTGTTCTCAAACTGCTGGGGAATGAAGCTTCCGGGAATTTCCTCTCCTAATTCCAGCGCTTTGCGAATGGCTCCTTGCATCCGTTCCGATGCCGGAGTTAAGACGACTTCTGCCCCATATGCCTTCAGAATGTTAATGCGTTCTTTTGACATATTATCCGGCATGATCATGATTGCTCGATAGCCTTTAGCGGCCGCATTCATCGCAAGCCCGATCCCTGTATTGCCGCTAGTCGGTTCGATAATCGTCGCGCCCGGCTTTAACCGACCGTCCTTTTCCGCTTGAGCAATTAAATTAAAGGCTGCGCGGTCTTTCACACTGCCGCTCGGATTGAAATATTCCAGCTTAACATAAACCTCAGCATCACATGGATCTGTCAGACGGTTAATTCGCACAACAGGCGTATCGCCAATAAGCTCCGTAATATTCGCTACCATTTTTCCAGCCACAACAATGAAGCCTCTTTTCATTTTCTATATTTATGATTATATCAGTTTATTCGCGAAACGACTTATCTTCTTGAAAGAAGGTTTTTTAAGAAGCTAAGCCGGAATACCTATTTTACTAATTACCAACAGACAATTAATTTAACCATGTGGTTAAAAATACTGTTAATGCATGTACTTTAATTAAAAGCTCTTATAAAATTAAATAATGTGTATTGACGTAAGAAACAATGGGAGCGTATTTTTGTGAACCTAAGCTTAAATCGTAAATCTTCCCTTTTCATAGTGAGCGCATTACTTATAGTTGTTATTATGTTCGTTAATCTGCAGCAAGGCATTCAGATTACTGCGGACCAAATCCAAAATATAAAAACCATTTTTATAAGTATTATATTAGAAGCATTGCCTTTTGTCATACTTGGTGTTTTCATCTCATCCGTAATCCAAATATTCGTTTCGGAAACAACGATTCAAAGATTTACTCCAAAAAATCCTTTATTGGGCATACTTTTCGCATGTTTGCTTGGCATTTTTTTTCCCCTATGCGAATGCGGCATGATCCCCGTGGTCAGACGACTCATTCACAAGGGCATGCCCGTTTTTATTGCTGTAGTTTTTATTGTTGTCGGACCTGTATTGAATCCCGTTGTTTATGCTTCGACCCATTTAGCCTTTCAGGTCTACCCGGCGATGGCATACGCAAGAATGGGTTTATCCTTCCTTGTAGCGATGGTCCTCGGATTAGTACTTTATCGTTTTGTTAAAAGCAGTCCTCTTCTGACACCACATTTCCAACTATCGGACCAACAAATTACGCATGATCACGAACACGGACATACCCACCTGCACAACCATGACCATGACCATGACCACAATCATGATCATGGTCAATCAAATAAGCTTATGGCTATGTTAAAACATGCCGCAGATGAATTTTTTGAAATGGGCAAATACTTAATTATCGGATCGCTATTAACTGCAATTATTCAAACCTTTATTTCAAGAGGAAGTTTAGTGACCATCGGGCATCATACAATTCTAAGCAATCTGTTTATGATGGCTTTTGCTTTTATTCTCTCTCTTTGTTCAACTTCTGATGCTTTTGTAGCCGCTTCATTTTCCACGATGTTCACAAAGACATCGCTTCTCACCTTTCTCGTCTTTGGGCCGATGATTGATTTAAAGGTAACCTTAATGCTGCTTTCCATTTTCAAGAAACGATTTGTTCTCATCTTAATCCTGCTTGTAGCAATGCTTGTTTTTATTGGCTCCATGCTTATTCATTATATTGGATTCCTAGCATAAAGATCGAGGAGGGTTTATCATGCGCACCAATAAAACAGAGCTATTTCATTCGTTATTTCGAACGTTCATTCTTTTTTCCTTCCCCTTGTATATGGCAAACTTAATTAAAACAGGGCATATTGAATACTATATTGCCCCGCGCATGGTCGATTACGTTACATGGACCGTGGTTGCTTTGTTTTTAGTCGCTCTCTATCAATGCAATTTAACCTTAACTTTATTATTCAGTAAATCTTACGTAACCTGCGATTGCGAGCATTCAGCGCCTAAGTCTTGGCTGAAAGGCATTTCCTTATATATTCTTTTTGCTCTCCCTATTGCTGCAGGACTATTTCTCCCCAATACAGTGCTGGGAAGTTCTATGGTTTCACAAAGAGGGATCAATTTGACGGGAAGCAATTTCTCTTTATCAGCTTCCTCTACTCAGAATGCCTCTATACCTAACAGTATCGATACTGTAACGAACCAAAGTGGATCAACAGATTCGTCAACGAATGAAGAAATCGCAAAAAAATTCCCTGTAAGGGTTATGGCGAGTTATGCAAAGCTTGGCATGAGGCTTTATCAGCAACCTTCGATTGATGTGCCTGATAACAAGTATATGGAAACTCTCTCCTCTATTAGTTTATATCTCGAAAATTTTATTGGAAAAGAAATTAAAATCAAAGGCTTTGTCTATCCAGATAATAATGGAAATAATAATCAATTCATCATAGGACGAATTGGGGTCAATTGTTGTACTGCAGATGCAACCCCCTACGGTGTTATTATCGAGAATACAGGTACAATGTCTTATTCCAAAGATACTTGGCTGTCGATTACAGGAACCATCAGCAAAACAAAATTCAACAACGAAGATGTTCTGATGATTAAGCCTAGCAGCATTGAAAATATTTCAAAGCCGGACAGCGGATTTTACGTTTATCCCGACCCGAATTTTTTTGCATCTTCTTAACTTATTTACTTGGGGGAATTCACATTGAAAAATATAATATTCTACATTGCTCTGGTCATCGTAGTATTTTCTGTATTAAGTATGTTTAATTGGGATGGACCTTCAAAAATCGAACTGAAAAACGCCCCTACATTTGCACCTCCGGAAATAGAAAAAAAACCAACAGAAGTAATTCCAATAGCTAAAAGCGTTCATGATTTTACGGTTAGCTTTAACAAAGCAGCAAAGGATTTTGGTACAGCCTATGTTATGAAAGATGTTAAGGTAGACGATGAAGGCGTTCGTAAAGCATTTAACTTTAATTTTGATAAATACCTAACCTTGATCGGATTGGTGAATACAGCGGATAACAGCTTAAGCAGCGTTGATTTTATCGGCTCAGGCGATGACGCAGCTAAACTAGGCTCCGAGATTATTCCGATGGTTAGTATTCTGATCCAAACAACCAATCCAGACCTTCAAGCAGAGGATCGTTTAAAAATATTAAAAGAGTTAGGGCTTTCAGCCGACGCCGATCCCAATAATATTCAGGGCGAAGCTGTTAAAAATAATATTAAATACTCCGCTTCAAGCGATCCCACTGTGGGTCTGATGTTTTCGATCACCAATGCAAATCATTAGTTTTCATCCTGGTTATTATTTGAGTTCCAGCTGAAAATTTCCATATGTCGTCGTATATTTTGTAATCCCATAAGGGCTGTTGATTTTGCCAATTGTTGTGCCTTTCATCGCCAGTAGAGTTTGAAATTCGACAATACGTTTTACTTTAACGGCTCTTAAATCATAGACGTTGATCGTTTTAATCTCACCTTTCACAGTATTGTTCTGATAATCTGAAAGAAGAATTAATTGATCGGTGCCGCTGTTCATGGTTGTCATCTCATCCAGTTTAAATGAACTGTTATTGGAGGTGGTGAATACATCTAATACTGGACCTGCTACCTTTATAGCTTCATATTTAGAAACATGCAAATTACTGCCTTCTATTCTTACTCCCGCTGATTTAGGATACCCCTCCCCGTTTATTTGCAAACGTTCGACGGTAAAATGTGCTTTACCGTTCATTCCATTGCTTTGAAGCAGCATGGCTCTGCCGTTAAATCCAACGATTGAGAGTTGCCCAATTTGCACAAAAGAGGCGTAGTTTGTTTGATAAGCAACCGGCTCCAGATGATCTAAAGATTGAATCGAAACCTGATTCGCATAGAATGTAATCCCATAATGCAAAAATGCCGGCTGCGGAACAGCTCCTTTGATGATTTTCATCTCAAAAACGCCTACATCGAACACCCAATTTTTTGCGTTGATTTCGGATGTTCCGACTGAAATGCTATTTCCTTGCCCGATGGTGGAAAGGGCATCAAAACGTTGATAAAAATGCTTAGTGCCCTTATAATCATCCGGTTCGACATCTAATGAATAATACCCCGAAAAAGCTGGGATCACCGATTGAGATGGTGTTCCCCCTCTGGTGTTGTCTAATATTGCCGTACCCACATGCAGCTTGTCTACGTAATGCACCACAAAGTTTCTTCGTCCTGCTGTTGTACATGTAATGTATTGAATAGTGACATTCAGGGAGGGATGATCTTCCGTTCCCCCAACAAAAATGTTATCTCCATAATTGTCGTGTATATTCGCAGATTGGATCACTACGTCTTCAGCTTGATAAAGGAACAATCCCGTCATGTGTTCATTTCCATTCGTTACGGTGGATGCCCGGCCATCGATCTCGAGGTAACCTAAAATATGTATATTTTTCACATTTTGAATGCTGATCACATTCGTCCAAGGGGTCGAATTATTTGCTAAAACAAGCTTTGCTCCTCGTTCAAAATAAATGCTGGTATTGGTGGGGAATTGCAGTCCAATGTAGCCGTCTGGTGCCTCATAATTGGCATATCTCATGGATTTGGATGAAATTTTATAGGTTAGGGCGGGAACAAAAAGGCACTTATTAAACACCGCACTTCGGTCTATGGCCGCTTGAAAAGCTGCTGTGTCGTCCGTAATCCCATCCCCTTTTACACCAAAATCCATGACATTCATTTCTTTGGGGATATTTATAAAGGGGCATGTCTGCGAATTCGGAGTGACGATGGAAATCATAATAAACATAACGATCCATTTCAAAATATGCAGCATCTACTTCCCTCCTCCATGAGGAGTTAAGAATTGCTTAAAGAGTGTTCAAAAAGAATAGCTATGTTGCGAAATGAATGTGCTTTCCAGCCTCAGTTGAAAATGAGTTATCTTGAATTGACGAAGGTGGAAACTCATTTTCAAAGTCGGCACGTAAACTTTACAAGCACACCCATTTCTCCACGCCGCTATTTTTTGAACACACCTTAAAACTAAAATCTCCTCATGTCTAGGTTATTACAGTGAAGCTATTTCTTATGCTGTATTTCTCTGAATCTTCTTGGCGAATTATTTTTTGTCTTTTTGAACATCTTGGAGAATAAGAATGGGTCTGGATATCCAACCGATCTGGAGATATCTCCAATCGTCAGCTCGCTGTTAAACATGAGTTCGCAGGCTCGATTCATGCGATATTGCAATAAAAAGGTTTGCAGTGAGATGTTATAATTTTCTTTAAACAAGCTGGATAAATAGGTTATTCGCGGGAAACAAATAAATCGATTCAATATCATCCTTTCCCCGCACAAAATCACGCAGATACCGGTTGATCGTATCATCGGGTAAGGTTCCCGACTTATCGCTCAATTGTTTAATAATATCTTCATGATCGTAAACGCTGACCAATTGACTTTCATAGCCGGTTAGCAATC
>JAQBPR010000011.1 GCA_028287395.1 Bacilli bacterium | reverse complement strand
CATGATTTTTAATATACGCATTACGTTGACTGTGCCACGAAGGTCGTTCTGTTGTCTGCCAATGAGTCCAGCCGAAAGCAATAAAATAAACAACAAAATCCAAAACCCCAACGAAGAACCAAAGAGCTTATGCAGCTGTCTTGCTACTGCACCGATTAATAACAAAGTAGTAACATCTATCGATATTCGTGTCGACTTTTTTTTATCATGTGTAATGAAATAAGTGATAAACCATAGAACAATGAAAGATAAATAAGGGATAAATGCCAGCGCGGCATAAAAATGAACCGCAAAATTAAGGATGTGTCCGATGCGGATCACCTGCTTTCCAAATGTTTAACCATCCGATAAAGAGCGTCATGACTTGGCAAGGATAGCTGGTGGAATTTCGCGAATTTTAAAAGCGCCCCATTAATCCATTCCAATTCCGTAACTCTTCCTTCATTTATATCCTGAAGCATAGAAGAAAGATTGTTTGCTGTTCGCTCACAAACTTGCAGCAGCTGCTCCCACAGATCATCTGCGATTTCTACATCTAACTGACGAGCAACCGTACAGCCTTCCTCCAATAAATTTTTCATCAAATCCAGTAAAGGAGGTGAACAGAGTAAACCACCATTATGTATCCCTAAAATAGCGGTAAGCGGATTAATAACCGAGTTCAGTATAAGTTTATTCCAGATAAAGCTATTCATTTTGTTCGACAAATAAACTTCAAATCCTGCATTAATTAACAAATTCTGCAGTATTTTTTCTTGTTCATCCCATTTCAAAACTTTCGAAGACGCTTTTTCAATTTTACCAACCCATGTAATTCCAAAACCTGTATGTTCCACGCGATCATCCGATATTTTTCGAGCCGCTTCTGTTGTCACTGCTGCATACACTTGATTTTCCGGAAATTCATGCTGTACTTCTTCCAGATGTCCTAAACCATTTTGAAAACAGAGAAACCTTGTTCCTTCATCTACAAAGGGCTTTAACTGCTTTAATAACGAATCGGTTATATCCTTTTGCTTCACCATTAAGAAAATCCAATCTGAAGCTTCGATTTCACTGTAATCTACACTTGCACAATAAGTTGCCCACACATGAATAGACTGTTCAGTACCGTCTTCTAGCAAACACAATCTTTTTTTATTCAGCTTATCCCTTTGCTCCATTGTATGCGTAATGAGTTCTACACGGATACCTGTTGAACTCATTTTCCCAGCAAATAGCATTCCCATTGATCCCGCGCCAACTATTCGGATCCGCACATGCTTCACCTTCTTCTTTCCTTTTCATCAATATAGCATGCTTCAAATATTTCGCAAGAAAAAGACCCTTAGCGGCTAAGGATCTTCATTAAAACAGAGTATACATTTCAAACCTTTATTAAGATTCAATTCTTTCTAAATTTCCGTTCGCATCCATCTTAAAACGCGATTTATTCTCTTCATCTTCCTCTACGAGAAAGGCTAATTTGCGGGCTCGATCCATAATTTGGATGAGGGCTCTGTAATCGTCATTTACTACGCGATAATCCGTCTCTACAACATTATATTGTTTATTTAATTTATCATTTTCCTTCTTTATTCTATCTAATTGCTCCTGTGTTTCGTGCAATTCTTTTTCCAAGCTTCTCGTGTGACGAGTCATTTCCTGATAAGTCACTTTCCACTGCCGCAAAAAACGAATAACCGCGTCAATCGAAATCAATTCTTCCGTTATAGCATCATTTCTTTCCATTCTGTCGTTTCTTGGCATTTTTAAATCCGCGATTTCCATTGCCGACACCTCAACCATTCCAGTCAACCCTTGAAGTGAAGAAGCCGTTTGTCTTTTTAATTGATTTCGTTTTTGACGCTGTGCTTTCGCAATTTGGATGGCAGGTTCATATTTTTTGCGAACATAACTATTCCAACGAAAGCCACACGCTGCAGACGTTCTTCCAATTCTCTCACCCACTTCTTCAAATGCGGAAAGCTGTGTGCCACCTTCACGTATATGTCTTAACGTCACCTCCGCTAAAATTAAATCATCATCGTCGCTCCATGCGTCTTGTCTGACTGCCGACATCAAAAAACCTCCCTACTTGAATGAACAACAAATTTCTACTGTTACATTATCTTTATGCCCATAATAGAGTTCATAGAATCTATTTGATACTATTTGGTATTTCCATTTTTTATAAACCTCATACATAAATGATTATAAAAAGGTTATACTATAAAAAGTTTTTGATTTCGACACACGTTTTCCGTTTACACTCCTGAATGCAAAAGGTATAATGAAATGAGTTAAATTGACGGTAGTTATAGAAAGGGGGATTTCAAGATGGCACGCATGTTTCGCGTTCTTGGCTTCTGGACACTTGTGATCGGCCTGATGGCACTCGCAGGCGGTATGATTCCGATGGCTTTCATTTTCTTTTTCCAAACAGCTTTATTCGTGGTATTGGGCTATATGAATTTGTCTGAGCGTACTTACATATTAATGTTTTGGGGATATATGGTTCTGTCGTTTTCAGGCTTTACTTATTGGTCGTTTTTCCATATGTCAACCTACTAAACGATGCTGTAATACAAAGATAAACGGCTATGACGTCTTTTAAGACGGTAGCGTTTGTCCAGAATTCTAAGATCTGTATATGTGACGAAAACTTATACTTTCTTAGAATTTAAAAAGTTGATTCACTTTCGGTTTAGACCGAAGAGGAATCAACTTTTTTTGTTTGTATGAGTACTTTAAACAACTCACTCATCTGATCGCTAAGCAGCAATTGGCGTATCGCACGGTTTCTTTTCGCCGTCTTGCTAAATGGATCACGAGAATCATCATTCTGTAATAGACTCAAAATGCCTGCTTCAACCAAAAATTCTCGCTGTGTTTGCAGACTCCATTCCTGTATACCCGACTCCATTCCTGCACGAATACACGCTGAAAAATTAACATGCGCCGTTATGTCTTGCTCACCGACATGAATATAAGGATTATCGTATGCGCGATGATCTTTATAACATAAAAGCGTCCCTTGCATGCGATGCTCGGCATAAATTTCTGCAGCTACATCACCATAGTCAATGGTCACCAAGTCACCTTGTTCCATCCAATCTGCTATTTCGCGAATCCATTGCTCTGCCCCAACATTGATTTCGGCCCATTGACCTTCGCGTAATTCAATGCCTTCATGCTCTAAATATTCTAAAATAGACTGCGTTTTACAGATCACTTCACATTCGTAAAACACTTCCATTGCTTCGTCCCAACCCACATAAATTTCATAAAGCTGTCCAGACTTTTGTCTCACTCGAAACACGGGAAAAGCATCTAATAATTCATTAGAGAAAATAAATGTATGCCTGCGTTTTCCATTTTCCTTCCATTCTTCCGGAGTCCAAAAAATAATGTTCTTGCGATGCTCCTGTAATAAGTCCAATTGCAAAGAACGATGATACTCACTTCGTTCAATGACAATATAACGGATAGACCCATATAAATCCGGAAAATCATTGCGTATTTTATCGAGAATTTGCTTAGCCATCTGCCCTGTTCCGCCGCCCCATTCAACAACCTCATAGCCAGCAGCAGCAAGAACCTTTATTCTCTCTGCAATAAAACAAGCCAGCATTTCACCGAATAAGCCACCGATGGCTGAGCTTGTATAAAAATCACCGTTCTTGCCAACTTTAGAGCGTGTACCTGTGTAATAGCCATATTCTGGCGCGTATAAACAAAGCTCCATAAATTGACGAAAGGATATCAGGCTTGCTTCACTTTGCGCAATTTGTTGACGGATGATGCTAACTAAAGGCGAATCCAGGTTTATTTTATCCATATTGGTCAACCTTCCATTTCACAAACGTTAAAAATGCTTCCCCATCCCTAAAGACAAATGGCAAAAGAACCGTTATAATTGAGGATGCTTCAAAAGAAATAGTTTGAAACATACAAAGGAGATCCTGCTGCAATGAAAAAACCAAAGATTATCTTCACTGTACTACTAACCTGTACTTTATTATCCGCTTGTACAGAAGCAACTCATTACAAACAAGACGTCCAAGCCTCGCTTACTAAGCAAATAGAAATGAAAAATTATGCATTTAGCGGCGATGCCGATATAGATCTCGGCAACTTTATTCCGCAAGCCAAGGATAGTAATCCAATAACTACGAATTTACTTGGTGTACTCCAAAACAGCAAGCTTGATTGGAACGGCGTAGCTAACACAGACCCAGTTCAGCTAGAGGTTGATTTAAATGCTTCTCCTGCGGTTCTTGGCGGCAGCAAACTGCCATTGCCTATGATTCTTAAGGATAACAAACTATATATGAACATTCCAGTACTGAACCAAAAAGATGAATATTATGCCATTGATTTAACAACCCTTGGCACTGCAGCTGGTCAAACAACTCCATTGACCCCAGAAAGCCTGAAAAATGTTTCGCAAATCGCTTCTACAGTGGCAAATTTAATCATTGGCGACATCCAAGAGAAATGGTTTAAAAAGTCTGCTGCACCAACTCCATTAAAAGACGGCAAAACCGGCAGCACTTATACTATCGATGTAAACGATCAAAACAAAGCGGAATTGTCGACAATATTGCAGGCCAAGCTTCCCGAAATTATCGACACCTTAAATAAAAATGGAGTCATTTCTGCTGGTCAAGCCGAGAGTCTAAAACAAAATGATCTAAAGTCGATTCAAATTGAAATACCAAGCTCTATCGCCTTAACGACAGATGATACAGGCTTCATTCGCGATCAGCAAATAAAAATTACTTTTTCGCTGAAAGATGCAGCTGGAGCCACTGCTACTCATCACCTTATACTTCACCAAAGCTATGAGCAAATCAATCAAAACCCCAAATTTACCAAAGCAATACCGCAAAAAATCAAACCGTTTGAAGACCTCCTAAAATTGCTGTCTCCGAAAAAGTAAATGAATTTAAGGAGAAAAGAATGACTAAACTGCTGCGCAATGCTTTATTAACTTATTTTTGCGTATTCTTATGCGTTTATTCAGCTGCGCAATGTTTCGCTGACCCCACACTAGACGAAACAAAAAAACTGCTGCAAAAGAGTTTGACGATCGTACAATTGGATCAAGAAATCGCGCGTTTATCCGATCAGGATGTAAAGGTAAGCGCTCAAATAGATGATACCCAACTGAAATTGGTACAGCAAGATACTCAAGTAGTATCAGCACGGGAACATGCCGGAAAAGTTTTACGAGCCTATTATATGGGTGATCGAGCATCGATTTGGACTTTGATATTTTCGGCAAAGTCTTTTTCCGATGCTCTGGATATGTACGAATATTTAGACAGGATCGTAGCAAACGATCATACCTCTTTAGAAGCCTATGTTGCTTCCTATAAGCAATTACAAGATTTACAAAAGCAGTTGGCGACAATCCAAACCGATCTACGTGAGGTAAAGGCAGCGTTTATTACGCAGCGAGATCATAATATAGCTTTACAAAAAGAAGTGGATGATCAATTAAAGCAAATTCCACAGGATCAAGCGCAGATTATCTTAGCCAAAATCGAAGAGTTGAAAGCTACCTTTAAGGAAAAAGTGGTTCCGCTTTTTGAAAAATATTTTAAAGGAATTGCTGAAGCAATGCCTCAGCTTGTAGAGCTAGTCCAAGGAAAAGAACAAGCTAAATATATGAACGGATTATCATTCCAAATTTCTGATCAGGACTTAACGCAATTCTTCCGTTCCAAAAATCCTGAATTGTTTAATCATCTAGAATTCAAGTTTCAGAACGGTCAATATAGTGTTGTAGGTCAAGATGGAGATATCAAAGCCTCGATTAAAGGGCATTATATCGTAGAAGAAAACCCAAACCGTTTACAATTTCATGTAGACGATTTGGGCTATAACGATAATGCTTTGGATGAGACGACCAAGAGATATATGGAAGAAAGATTTAATTTAAGCTTTTCTGTTGAAGATCATATGCCGGCGTTTCAAGCTAAAGAAGTCACAACGGATAATGGATTACTAATTATTAAACTCAAGTTGACTCCGAAAAAAAATTAAGGTCCGCTTTTCTCTGGCAGCCAAAGCTTCGAGCTATTTTCTAAAAATTGCTTCATTGTTTGCTCGCCAATCCATAGCTTTTGCAGTTCATTTTGAAAGCTGCTTACTTTTTGATTTGTTTCCGATCCAACTGGCAATACTTTTCCGTTATCTATCAGCCACACAAAGGACTTATAATTGGTATCGTTTAAGATCGGCGTTTCAAAATAGGCTGTAGGCAAAGAAGGCAATAGCTTAGTTTCATTCCAGACAACTAAATCCGTACCGATTGAAGTCATTTCCTTCATCCAATTTACAGCCATTGTGCTGTTTTTAGAACGAGAGGAAATGCAATAGCTTCGTCCCTTCAGTAATCCAACATTAACTGCTTCGGTTGTAGTTGAAATTTTCTTATATGACAAAGCCGCAAGTGTGATTGCATCGTTCGAATGGAGCTTAAATTCGGAAACTGTTGTCACCATCGCAGCCATTTTTCCTTTACTCAACAGCGCCCACGGATCCCAGGTTTGTGAAGGACCTGGGTAATTTTTTTGCAGATTTTTCGTATTCCAAGCGGCCTCCTGCGGCGCGTAAAAGCTTTCAAATCTTTTGATCAATGCGGGATCGTTCAGCTTTGATAACGATCCATTATCATCCAGTGAAGAAAAAAACGAAAGAAATGCATATGGATCCGTTGGATCCATATAAACACCATATTTTCCTTCTTCGGGATGCATCATAACTTTATTCCAAGCGAGCCATTCTTCTGAATTCGTTGGTGGATGGTCCCATTTATTTTCAGAGGCTGTTTTTGTATTCCAAACCAGAATGTACGGATCAACATCCTTGGGGAGCGCCCACAAATAACCATTCCATTTTACTTGGTTCATTAAGGCGGCTATCCCGTCCGATTTTTGCTCTCCTGTAAAATATTCATCCATTGGATGAAGAAACCCAAGAGCAGCAAACTCCTTCACCCAATTATTATCCATTAACATTAAATCAGGAGCGTCTCCTAATTGATTTTGTTTTTTAAGAACAGCAAAGGCATCTTTGGCTGGTAAATTTGTCAATTCAACAACCATCTTGGGATGAGCCTCCGTATATTGGGTCGATTGCTTTTGCAGTAAAGCGAATTCTTCCGCCTTCATCGAAACGGATACTTTTAAAATCTGATTATCTCCTTGCGGATTCGTTCCCTTGTTTTTATTATCTCCTTCAGCTACTTTATTCGTAGCATCTATTTTGTTCTCGCCCACAGATTTAGTGCATTGCGATAAAAAAACGATTGAAAATCCCAATATGATAAAAAGCATTAGCAAGCTTCTTTTTTTCGTCAATGAAATAACTCTCCTTTGTCACGAATATTGTAATCATAACAAACAAACGGTGATTCGTGCTAGTAATTTTACGATGAGGATGCTGATTTCTGGAATTTAACTGCTTATTATGCGACAATACGAAAATACAGATTCGAAATAAAGGTAGGATGTCCATGCGCAAAATTGCATTGCTGCTTGATTTACCCGAGGGAAAACTGCCCGGCTTTTACGCCCAGATTGTGAAAGGTCTTGCTCAGCGAACTACATTGTTCGATCGCGATAAAGAATTACTTGTGCTGAATACATCGGAAGATCGGGATGCCGTTTTAGAATTGCTACACCATTATAACGTTCCATCCGAAGAAATGTTGCTGCTTCTGCTTCCGCCTGCTGCAAATTTATTTGCTGTTTTTTCTGACTATGGTTTTATTAGCAGGGCTGAGCGACATTATCTCTATGATCATTTAGTAAGTATATTTTGCTTTACGAAGCCTTCTGCTGCTCATTCTGAGCAGCAGCAAGCATTATTACAAATGCAGGAGCATCTAATCGCTGATTTTCATCTCGAAGATGCCCGCTATTATGCAGTAGACCAACATATGAGTGAGCTTATGGACCGAATTGCAAAGGCCTATCATTGCTCGATTTCCTTCATTCAAACATAAAATTGCGCTGTCAGACAAAGATAAACGACTACGCCGTCTTTTAAGACAGTAGCGTTTGTCCAGAATTATAAGATCAGTATAGTGAAAAAACATCCCAATCTATAACAGATGGGATGTTTTCGAACATCTTTTTATGACTGGCTCAGGTGGCTATTTATAGCAAATCGGCTGCTAATTGCGCTAAGTTTGACCGTTCACCACGTTCAAGTGTAATATGACCGCTGATCGCCTCATTTTTAAAGCGTTCGACTACATAAGTAAGTCCATTGCTAGATGCATCCAAGTACGGATGATCAATCTGGTCCGGATCACCGACAAGTATAATTTTACTTCCTTCACCTACACGAGAAACAATGGTTTTCACTTCATGTCGTGACAAATTTTGCGCTTCGTCTATAATGATAAATTGACCGGGAATCGAACGACCACGAATGTAAGTCAGAGCCTCAACTTCGATGCTGCCCATTCCAGCAAGTATTTTTTCAATATCTCCAGATTTTTTTGTATCAAATAAAAATTCAAGGTTATCGAAGATCGGCTGCATCCAAGGACGCAGTTTCTCATTCTTTTCACCAGGCAAATAACCGATATCCTTACCCATAGGAACTACAGGGCGAGCGATAAGCATCTTTTTATATTTGTGTTCGTCTTCTATTTTCATTAAACCCGCAGCAAGAGCCAACAGGGTCTTTCCTGTTCCCGCTTTGCCCGTTAGTGTTACCAATGGAATTTCATCGTTTAAAAGCAATTCCAAAGCCATACGCTGCTGAACGTTGCGCGCCCCAATGCCCCAAATTGGATCATTACTGAGAAATAACGGTTCCAATCTCTTCCCGTCTGCGTTAACTTTAAGCAAAGCTGATTTGGACGTCCCCAATTCATCCTTTAAAATAACAAATTCGTTCGGATGCAGCGAGTAGCTTAATTGCAAGCTGGATACGCTCAAATAACGGTATGAATAAAATTCATCAATAATGGCAGGATGCGTCATCAGCGTCAAACAGCCGGAATACATGTCCGTTAGGGATACGATTCGATCGGATAAATAATCTTGTGCCGTAATTCCCAGTACATCCGCTTTTATACGAACTAAAGTGTCTTTACTGACGATAATAACAGGCTTTGGTTCAGGCTTTCCTTGCTCTTCTAAAACATAATTTAACGCTACCGCAATAATACGGTTATCATTGCTCATATCGGCAAAGGTTTCTTGCATTTTGGCAAAACTGATATGGTTCAACTCCACCTTAATCGTTCCGCCATTTTCCAATTTCACGCCATCTTGAAGCTTACCTTGATTGCGAAACCCATCCAACAAGCGCGAAACAAAACGCGCATTCCGCCCAATTTCATCATCGAGCCTCTTTTTAGAATCTATTTCTTCCAAAACAATCGCGGGAATAACGACATCATTGTCTTCAAAGGCAAATACTGCGTTAGGGTCCTGCAACAAAACGTTCGTATCCAATACATAGATTTTTTTCATTTGAGGTCCCTCCCATGATTAGTTTGCTGTTTTTAAGGTGCATAGTATAGATGAGTTAGGACAAACTGTGAGAAGAAATGACATAATAGAAAGGACAATGCAAATGCGAACCCTCCTTATGATGATGATTGGTATATTTGTATTTACAGGATGCGGCAGCATTCAAAACACTAATAAAAGTGCCGCTTCACCGCAAAATCAAATGCAAAATCAAACCCAAAGTAATGCGATAAAAACACAACAAGCAGGTCCAGAAAATGCTCAGCAAGTTGCTGTACATTTAGAGCAATTGGCACTTTCAATTCCACAAGTACAGCACGCCCATTGTGTAGTTCTAGGTAAAACTGCTGTTGTGGGCATTGATGTGGCCGGTGATTTACCTCGTTCTCGTGTAGATAACATCAAATACTCCGTAGCTGAAGCATTGCGAAAAGATCCTTACGGTGTAAATGCCATCGTTACCGCAGATATGGATTTAGATAAGCGCTTAAAAAATATTCGCCAAGAAGTCATGAACGGTAGACCTATTGCTGGTTTCTCAGACGAATTAGGAAAAATTATCGGTCGAATCATGCCGCAGCTGCCAAAGGATATTAGCCCAAAAAACAGTTTGCCGCCAAAGACAGATAACGGAAATAATTTTCTCAATAAAAATTTATAAAAAATAAAGCAAAAAGCCTAGTTGCGCAAGCAAAACTAGGCTTTTCTCATGGCATTAAAAACTTGTCCATCCAGCTTCTCAGCAGCACGCTTATCATAGGTCTTTTCATATTCAGGCGCTACTGAAATTCGCGAGCCATAAAACATTGCATCGCGAACCGCACTAATCTCGATGTCGATGCAAGTAAGCTTGAACGGAACCCCTTCAAGTGCATTTGATACAATTGTCGCTGATCCATAAATTGCATGAACACTGCCTTCTAAAATCACGGTAACATTTACCAGCTTATTATGCTGGACATTAGCGACAATTCGCGAGCGTTGATCGATCGCAAAACGCAATCTGTCAGGTTCAACGGCATATAGCCATGAAACGGCAGTTGTATTAGGCGAACCTGTCTCGGCGTCGACCGTACTTAATAAAACAAACGATTCTTTTTGCAGCTTCATAAATAATTGCTCAGTTAAAGCTGTTATCGTTTCGGCCATCCAATGAACCCCCTTCGGAAGTAGAGTGACTGACTTATTACAATTTCATTATACCATAGTATGGTTTTTCCAACCAATATCATTCTTACCTACACATATATTTAATTGTACTTGGGGTTGGAATTAATATCCGTCAGCAATTGCTCTGCGCGTTCGCGATCGAACATTTGCCTCTTGCTCGTTCCATCCGTTTCGAACTGTATGTAGATCATGGTTTCATCTTTGTCACTTACATCAAAACGAGTCAATTTGTGATCCTCGCTAAGAATTTGCGCGAAAAAATCGAGCGTTTCTTTAGCTGCTCCATCATCAGGACGAGCATCGGAAACAATTTTCATTTGCAACCAATTAAACAACGCATCTTGCAATACCATCAATATTCTTCCTCTCGGACTATAATGACTTCACAACGAGCTGCATTCCATTCCTCGATCCGCCTAAGCCATTGCTTCTGAGCTGGTGTCCATAATTCATTTACTGTATTCCTTACTGCTAATAGCAAATGCTCTGTTTGTTCAATAGTTAAAATTCGTTCCAAAAAATTGTCTGCGCAATGAGACAGCACAAAAGGCTGTCCGTCAAAGACAATGTCCTCAGCTTCCGCTAAGGACAACGTTAATTCTTCATTATCATTTCCACATGATTCAGTTTCCTCATCCGCCAAAAGCAAATTGGCTTTGAAGAGCGGCAAAAGCCACGGATGCACAGCATCCAGCTTCTGCCGCAACTCAGCAAGCTCAAGCTCAGGTTCACACTTGAAACGCTCTGCGCCGAGTACAAGAGGCTCTATGCTCATAAGCGGTGTTAACCAAAAATGTGCCATAGGATTGTTTCCTTTCATCACACCAAACTAAGGCTTGCGCTGCTGCCTTCTATTCTCGACGAAAAAGCGAACACGGACAAGAAACATAAGCGCAATAGCAACTGCTAAACAGAAAACAATCGGAAGCTGAAGATCGTGTTGAAAAAACAATAAAATCAAAGCGCCAAAGCCGAGCAGAATATAAATAATTAATTCCTTTAGTATCGGCAATCGACGTACTTTGAATACTTTGTTGTAAACATACGTGATAAACACGTAAATAATGATATAGGTTACCCAATAATGTTGAGTAAGCCATGCGGTTGCAGATGTCATTAGATCGACCTCACCTATTCAGCTTGCGTTATACGTTTGCCTCAGCGCCCTTACGGTTTTTCTCGTTGCGTTCACGTTCGTTTTTATTTAAGATTTTCTTTCTTAAACGAATCGATTTAGGCGTAATTTCGCAATATTCATCATCATTCAAATATTCCAACGCTTCTTCTAATCCATATAGACGTGGTGTTTTCATACGCACGGTATCATCTTTGTTCGCAGAACGAATGTTAGTCACTTGTTTTTCTTTACAAATATTCACAATGATATCATTATCGCGTGTATGCTCGCCGACGATCATACCTTCGTAAATTTCTGTCCCCGGTTGTAAGAACAATAATCCGCGATCCTCAATCGACAAAATTCCGTAAAGCGTCGTTACTCCAGTTTCACTTGAAACCAGAACCCCTTGATGACGTCCACCCACATTATTTCCGTAATAAGGACCATAGCTATCAAAAGCATGATTCATTACGCCATAGCCGCGTGTTAAGGTTAAGAAATTAGTACGGTAACCAATCAAGCCGCGTGCTGGAATTAAAAACTCCAAACGAACTTGTCCTGTTCCGTTATTGATCATGTTTACCATTTCTGCTTTACGACTTCCTAAGCTCTCCATGACAGTACCCATATGTTCTTCCGGAACATCGATTAGCAATCTTTCGACAGGCTCCATTTTTTTTCCATCAACCATTCTTGTGATTACTTCAGGCTTGGAAACCTGCAGCTCGAAACCTTCACGACGCATATTTTCAATTAAAATCCCCAAATGCAATTCACCGCGTCCCGAAACAACAAATGAATCAGGGCTGTCGGTTTCATCCACACGCAAGCTTACATCCGTTTCTAATTCATTAAACAAACGCTCGCGTAATTTGCGCGAAGTAACCCATTTACCTTCTCTGCCGGCAAAAGGACTGTTGTTAACTAAAAAAGTCATTTGCAATGTCGGCTCATCAATTTTCAGCACCGGCAATGCTTCCGGGTTATTCGGGTCAGCAATGGTTTCACCAATATTGATCTCTCTTATCCCAGCAATCGCAATAATATCGCCTGCCCCGGCTTCTTCGATTTCAATACGTTTCAAGCCTTGGAAACCAAAAAGCTTCTCAATTCTGGCTTGCTTTACTTTGCCGTCGCGAGTCATAACCGCTACAGGTTGGCCTTGGCGAATAATACCACGGTTCACACGGCCAATGGCGATTCTCCCCATATATTCATTGAAATCCATTAATGTAACCAAGAATTGTAAAGGTAATTCAACACTTTCCGTCGGAGCTGGAATGTGGTTTACGATGACCTCATAAACGGCTTTCATATTGCTTTCCAAGCTTTCCGGTTCGTTGCCAGAAGTACCCTGTAAAGCTGAGGCATAAACCACTTGGAAATCCAACTGCTCGTCTGTTGCGCCAAGCTCAATAAATAAGTCAAGCACTTCATCGACAACCTCAGTCGGACGCGCACTTGGACGGTCAATTTTATTTAAAACGACAATGGGCTTTAAGTTTTGTTCCAAAGCTTTACGTAAAACGAACTTTGTTTGCGGCATACAGCCTTCAAATGCATCAACAACCAGCAGCACACCGTCAACCATTTTCATAATCCGTTCAACTTCTCCGCCAAAATCAGCATGTCCAGGTGTATCCACAATATTGATTAAATAATCTTTGTAGTTAATTGCCGTATTTTTGGCCAAAATTGTAATACCACGTTCGCGTTCCAAATCGTTGGAATCCATTGCGCGTTCTTGAACGGCTTCATTATCGCGGAATGTACCGGATTGCTGCAACAGCTTATCTACTAACGTTGTCTTTCCGTGATCGACATGGGCAATGATGGCAATATTTCTGATTTTCTCTCTTGAATGCATGGTTCAAACCCTCTCTAAACTGATTTATGAATCATCTCTCTGAATCATCTCATAAAAGAAGCGTCGGACTATGGCCCCGACGCTACACATATATGTATTAGTATACGCTACATTTCAACAAAAAACAAGTGGTTTTTATCAACTTGCATTTATGATTTTTACCAAGACGTTCTCCGGCGTTTCAGCATCATGATCAGCCCTATGGCAATCAAAACCAATGCAATAAAAATAATATTTACCGCGTAAAGTAATGCGATTACAAAAAACACAATCGAGATGATCGCTAATATAAAAGCGGCCGTGAAAGTACCCCGTGGACTGTTGCGATTAAAAATATGCAACTCGTACAACCCAACCGCAACGCCAAATATAAATCCCGGCCACAAGTATTTCATCGAACCCCAACCGAATATATTGCAATAAAAGAATAGTATGGAATAAGTAACTAAAATCCCCCCTGGAACAAGAACACCTGAAGGTAACACTCGGCCAAAGAAAAGAAAATGGAACAATAATCCCGGTAACAATACAAAAATGGGCCATAACATATAACCAAGAAACCCAAAGACCCCAAGCTTGCCAAACAACAGAACTAAAGCTATAACGATAAGCACAAATCCAATTGAATAATTATTTTTTGTCATAACCTTAACCCCCTATTAATTCAGACAAGATGCGACATGCTACTACATGTAGTTTAACTGAAATACAACAAAATTACCAGCTATTATGAGAAAAAGGACAAGGAAAAAGCGAGCATCGTGATATTATTATGATGGTCCAGAGAAACATACGAAGCGCCATACAAAATCGTGTAAAACGATTTGTATAGCGCTTCGTTTCTTGAACAACTCTTCTATACTGGTAATTTATTTGGTTTGAATCGTTACACCTTTGTCGTCTAATTGTACAGTAAGTCCCGGTAAATCAGAAAGGGAAAGTGTCGAAATATAACCGTGATTAGTTGGACTATCCCATATTTTTCCGTTTAATGCAACTGCATTCCCATCAATATTAGCAGCATCTGAATGCAATGTAAGATTTACAGTATGATCACTATATTTTAACGTAATCATTTGCGTACTGTTGTCATACGAAATAGTTGCATTTAAGTTACGGGCTAAATCCACAATCGGAACCATAACATTATTATTACTGTCGATGAACGCATTCTCGTCTACCAAACCTTTGGCAAGTATTGCATTGTTAAACTGAATTTTTGCCGGAATCCCATAAGAAGAAGTCATTTTACTTTCGTCGCTTTGGAAGATGAACGGTGTAAAATTCGGATGATCAAAATCGAACATATCTAATATATTATTCGCCGCTTTATCACGATTGTTCAATGAATCCAGTTTATAGTTGGATTCGATGAATTTCAAGATTGAAGTTGTATCGTATTCCGTGTTACTTACATAGTTTTCTTTTGAAAATGGTGAAATTACAATTGCCGGAATTCTTGGGCCATTTCCTTGAAGTCCATCGGGACCAGCCTTTACTTGAGTTGGAGCAACATGATCCCAATAACCACCGGATTCATCATAGGTCACAATGATTGCACTATCTTTCCAGTATTTGCTTTTCATGATGGTATTGATCGTTTTAACAGAAAAATCTTCAGCGGTGGGGTTACTTTGCCCGCTTGCTCCCGGATGTTCGTCTTCACCATAGGCACCTTTTATATAAACAACTGCAGGTAAAGTACCGTTAGCAACATCTTGCGCAAAGGCATCATAATCTTTCATGTTGTTCTTGTAGGCGCCTTTATCATAATTATCAAAATATTGAAAAGGGTTGTGATGTGAAGAATACGATGAGTCAGCTTTTGTATAACCGCCTTGATACCATGCCCAGCTTATCCCTTTTTCATTTAATACGTCACCAATATTTTTATATTTCAAGCCTTCTGCACGGTTACCTTTATCCCCGCCAAGTGGACCATATGCAGGCACGGGATCACCTTTTATGGGATTTGTAGAATTACCTGATTGAGCAGATATTAAGTATAATGCACCAGGTGTAGATGGACCAAAAACGGGTTGGAAGAAATGGTCTGCTAAACTATAGTGTTGTGCATACTGCCAATAATATGGAATAGACTGATAATCATAGTATCCCATAGCGACTTTACCAGTTCCTTTTTTATGTTTTTCTGAAGCTGCGTAGAAATTATCCATTTTCCCGTTATCATAAGCACCAACCATGTCGTCAAAATTATGATCTACATCTTCTGTGGTTAGTTGATTCGGGTCAAAAAGAAAAGGAGCTACTTTGTTACCATTTTCATCCAAATTATAGGACCCAGCTGGAATTCCTTCTGCTTTTGGAGTACCCGGTAATGCATTAAAGCCGGGGGCATTTGGATATGTACCGAAATAACTATCATAAGAGCGATTTTCCTGATAAATAATGATGGTGTGTTTAATCGGTGTCGTAGTTGTTTGATCAGTCGCGTTTGCAGCCAGCGAAATGCCTAATACAGAGTTAAGCAAGATAGCTCCAGATGCAATGATAGTAGAAAAAGTAATGAGATTTTTCTTTGACAAACAAATTCCTTCTTTCTTAGATTAGTGGTATTAACTTAAGGATAAATAATAAATGTAACGTAGGTGTCAACGAATTATTAATTTATTATGGAGTAGAATCAATTGCATAAAGGATTCCAAAAAAAAAGATCGACCTTTCCTCTGCCAAAAAGGCTAAAGGAGAAGCAATCTTTCGATTGAATTTATATTTGGTTAAACCGCCGTCGAAGGCTTTAACATTTTTTTCAATAATCCAGCAAGAAGTACGATGAACGTAGAACCAATAGGAATGATGTAGAGAAGTGGCTCATAGTCAAAATAATTCATTACTTTTTCCTCAGAAACGAACATCTCACCTGCGGTATAACCCAGAATCCCTGCACCCAAATAAACAAAAATCGGATATTTGTGCAGCAGCTTCATCACCATCGTACTCCCCCAAATAATAATCGGGATACTTAAAGATATTCCTAAAATAATCACAAGCAGATTATTGTCAGCCTTCGCAGCAATTGCGAGCACATTATCCAGACTCATCACAAAATCAGCAAGTATGATCGTCCAAATTGCTTTGCCTAACGTAGAAGCAACTTTTACTTTAGCTTCACCCTCATCATCGATCAAAAGCTTGATCGCTATCCACAGTAATAGTAATGATCCAGCAGCCTGGATATAAGGTAAATTTAATAAACTAACTGCCACGACGGTCAAAACAAGCCGCAAGGCAATAGCGCCAAATGCTCCCCACCAAATAGCCTTTTTCCGCTGTTCAACCGGTAAATTTTTACTCGCTAAAGCAATGACAACTGCGTTGTCACCACTTAAAACAATATTAATCAGCATAATTTGCAAAAACAATAAAAATCCTTCAAGTATCAAAAAAGGTTCCTCCTGTAAATGATTTCTCTACCCTACTATTTACGGACAAACAGCAAAACGGTTTCAAAGCGTTTCTCTTCAACTAAAAATAGTCCGCCATAGGATGTTTTGCATCCCATTCAATTAAGCGAACCTCTGCGTTTCCCAGTGCTTCCGCTTCGGCTTCCAAGAGCCACTGCATCCTGCTCTCTTGTCTTTCAACGTTGTTTACATTGGGGTTCGTGCTCGACGATTTAGGAATAAATAAAGTGCAGCAATCCTCAAAGGGAAGAATGGAGATTTTGAACGTTCCAATTTGCTCAGCTATACGAATAATATCAGCCTTGTCCGACATAATTAATGGTCTTAGCAGTGGAAGCGTAGCTACACGTCCAATCGTATTTAAACTCGATAATGTTTGACTAGCCACTTGTCCAAGACTTTCCCCAGTTACAATGCCTAATGCCTTGCGTTGAAGCGCCAAATTTTCCGTAATCCGCAGCATAGACCTGCGCATTAAGGTTACGAGAAGATTGGCTTGGCATTCATGCTGTAAACGCGTTTGAATAGCTGCAAACGAAATGAAATACAGCTTGATATTTCCGCAAAATAGCGACAATTTTTCGGCCAAATCAAAGACTTTTTGCTTCGCCCTCTCACTGGTATATGGAAAGCTATGAAAATGTATGGCTTCTATTTGCAAGCCTTGCTTCATGGCCATCCAGCCTGCGACAGGACTATCAATACCACCTGAGAGCATCAAAATCGCTTTTCCATTGCTTCCAATGGGAAATCCCCCTGTTCCATTTATCACTTCAGTAAATAAATATACTTCATCTTGCCGAATATCTACACGCAGTTCAACTTCTGGCCGATGTACATCTACCTGCATGCCTTCCATAGCTTGTAAAATATAACCGCCTACCCAATATCCTGTTTTCTGGGAATCATAAGGAAAATCTTTATTTCCTCTTTTTGCAGAAACTTTAAACGTTTTCGGGAGGGAGGGGAGCGATTGCATAAGCTCTAATGCTTTGGTTTGAATCATTTCCAGTTTCATTTCTGCTTTAATAGCAGGACTGTAGGAGTGTATACCAAAAACTAGCTTTAAACCTTCAGCTACAGCTTCATAAGGTTCTCCATTTAGCGCAATATACATTCGTGCAAATTCACTCTTTATTGTTATCCTCGTTAAGGCAGCAAGATTCGCTCGGATTTGCAGCAGTAATCTTTGCTCGAAGCGATGACGATTCTTACCTTTTAAAGTTAACTCACCTTGGCGGACTATGACCACTTCTGGGTTCATCTTATCGTTTCACCTTTTTCCTTGGCAGCTGTAATTGCTGCACAACCTGCCGCAAACAATCCGCAAAAAAATCAATTTCCGCAAATGTTTGGTTTGCGGAATAACTGACCCTTAAACCACTTTTGGCAAATTCACGATCTTTGCCCATCGCCAGCAAGACATGGCTTGGTTGCTCTTTACCTGAGGCGCATGCGGAACGTGTTGAGATATATATCTCATGCTGCTCCAATGCATGCAAGATCACCTCGGCGCGCATCCCCGGTAAACAAAAATGAACCATCTGTGGCGCCATGTCCTCCATTTGTTTAGACCCAGTAATCGTTAAGCCATCAATTTCACCGAGACACTGCAGCAGCCGCTCCCTTAAGCCATACATGATGATCCTGTCCTTAGGCTGCTGATCCACAGCCATTCGTAAGGCTTTCGCCATACCCGCCATCAGCGGTACATTCTCTGTTCCTGAACGTAAGCCAAACTCTTGGCCACCCCCAGTCAATTGCGGCTGTAATTCTATTCCTTCACGTCGATAAAGCACTCCAGCACCTTTGGGGCCGCTAAGCTTGTGCGCGGAAATACTAAGCAGATCTGCTCCAAGGTGTTGTGGTATACATTCAAGCTTGCCCATACTTTGAATCGCATCGACATGAAACGTAACTTTAGGGTAATTGCTTAACAATTGTCCAATCTCTTGAATAGGTTGGATTCGTCCTACCTCATTATTAACATGCATAATACTGACTAAAATCGTATCCTCTTGCAAAGCATTTCGTACATCTTCTAAATGAATTAGACCCGTTGAATCCACAGGAAGATAAGTAACTCGAAAACCAAATAACTCTAATTGCTTAAAAGGATCTAAAACAGAAGCATGCTCAATTTGGCTCGTAATCAAATGCTTACCTCGACGTTCGCGAGCAAAAGCTGTCCCTTTGATAGCCAAATTATTACTTTCAGTACCACCTGACGTAAAAATTACTTCTTTCGGCTTACAACGCAGCGAAGATGCAATAACTTCGCGCGATTGATTAAGCAAACGTTCCGCTTCCATCCCAATACGATGTAAAGAAGATGGATTCCCGTAATATTTACCCATGATATCTGTAATCACTTGAATGACTTGAGGATGCATAGGCGTGGATGAGCAATAATCCAAATATAACATTGACATTCTCCTAACATAAAAAGAAAAAGATCCTATTCTGATCTTTTCCTTTGCAGCTTTTAGTTATGATAGCTTTGTTTTAATTGCAGTACTTTGGGTACATAATTTTGTGTTTCCTGAGGCAGTTGATTAAATTTTTCAAATAATTGCTTTTCATTCGTGATCCCTAAATCAGCCAAACGACCGGGTCCACCGTTATAAGCAGCCAAAGCCATCGCTTCACTGCCTTTATATTGTTTAAGTAAATCAGCAAGAAAATGCGTACCGCCTTGAATATTTTGTTGAGGATCGAATGGATCGGTTACGCCCAACCCTCTTCCGGTATCATCCATTAATTGCATTAGCCCTTTAGCCCCGGCACTGGATACCTCATGTGTTTGGAACGATGATTCGGCATCGATGACTGCTTTAATTAAGCTTGATTCTACACCATATTGTTGACTTGCTTGGTTGATCAATGGATCAAAGCTCGATGAATTGCTTAAAGACGGCGGATAAAAACCAAAATTACCTGATTTCAATAAGGAAGCGGTCGAATTTGACAGTCCATATGTTGAAGATTGTACATTCGTATTTTGCCCTAAAAGGGTTTGTAAAATATCGTTAAAAGAGGAATCCGTTGAATCATTTGTTGCTGGTACATCATCGCTGGAAGAAATATTCAATTTGTTCAAGATTTGCATTTGCAAAAGCTGCTTCATCGTGCGTGGATCTATACTCATTACTTAGCGCCTCATTCCCCAAAATGCTCTGCTCCCTTTATTCTACACTTTTTATGTATGACAGACAAGCCTAAACCTCTAGGCTTGCCCAACAGGGATGGACATCTAAGCGTAATAAGGGACTATAAATAAATAGGAAAATACGGAAACGAGTCCAATAGCCATGGACCATCCCCCTAAGCTGCGATTCCCACGAAAAAAAGCGATCAAACCCAAAATAACACCGGCAGATCCAAGAATCGCAGGAGAAAAAAACAATGAAATGACCGATACAATAATCGCTATCCATCCCCAAGTACGATCAATCGCGCCCGCGTTATTGGATGTGTGAGACACTTGTGAATTCGGATCCGCAAGTTCAGCAGCATACTCCTCATCCATTATTGTATGAAAGGGTGCATTGGTCGAGTTAGTCGGCGAAACAACAACAAACGAAGCCTTGTCATGATGCCCGTGTTTTTTTGAACGTTTACTTTTTGAACCGTTCATTTAAACATCCCCTAACTTTGAACTATTTCCGCTTTTTTTCAAACGTATGACAACAGGTATCCTTTACTTTGACAGCAGTATCTTGATGATTGCTGTCAAAGCTTTCTCCAGCAAATTCCGCATTGAATTGCGCTGTGGCGTGCTGGTCAATTTCAATCATAACTACATCAGCCTTACATTGATTACCTTGTTCCCAATAATTACAATTGGATACACTGCATTTGACTTCGGGCATGCTCGATCACCTCCCTTAACATTTTCCCCCTTAGACCGTGTTCTATGCGCGCAAAATAAAAAGAAGCTGCTCCCTCAAGTAAAAAATCTACTTTGGGTGCAGCTCCGGCTAGAGCGTTCTTTTAGACCTTTTCGCCTTGCATACGTTTTTGTGTAATATAATCCGTTTCATAATAGGACAAATCTTCGCGTATTTCTTCAAAAATTTTCGATAATTCAATCGTTAAATCACGCACCTCGCGAGTAGGCTTTTTACGAAAACGAATGGCATCTTGTCCTGTATACGCATAACGACCATCTTCAGAATAGCACTCATTTTTAGGGTAAAAAAAGCAATTAACACAGGAATGATACGTTTCATATAACGCTTTCTCAGCATACTCCGTATTAAAGGTCGCACGACGTAAGCTAACTCCAAGTTTCTCATACGAAACCTCACAAAATACGATCAAATGACGCGTATCCGATAAATAACCGCGATAAAATTCATTTGCCTCGTCATCCCCCTCTGGATTCAACAGAGCTATTGAATGAGAATTAAGAAAAATTTCCATTTTGTGTACGGCATCTTTAAGTTTATCCCTTGTCGATTCACAAACATTCTTCACATTAAACATAGCCATGAAAAGACCTCCTCCAACGTTGAACTTAATTTTTTAGCCAGGCGGCTTTGAAAACATCGTACCATATTTCTACTTTAAAAGTAACCTGCAAAGTGAACAATATAGCAGGAACGAATAAAAAGATCAAACATATGTCACGCTAAAAGAACAATACGGTTATAAGGAGGAACTTGAATGTCTAAAAAATGGGCTGGAATAGCCATCATTGCTTTGCTTGCTTTGGTATTCGTGCCGAAATCACAGCACCCCAATGATCGTACACGACCCGAATCTTTGTCCGCAGAACGTGAAATCGAAATGAAACAGCAATTGGTGTCTACGGATGTTCAGCTTACAGATGAGTTATGCAGAAATCAGTGCGCGTTAGCCTTCCATAAGACACTTAAACGCCTAAGTACAGAACCAACAGCCAGCAATAAAATAGTTACCCTGCAAGCTACCCAAAAAGAACATCCTCACATGGATTATCTCATTTGGTCCACGCATAATCTTACATTGCAGCAAGGAAAATCCGTTGGAACATTAAATGCCGAAGTCGCCCAAAGTGTCCGCGGAGAATTACAAAAAGCAAAAATGATTGCTGAAACCGGGGTCGAGTATCGCTCATCACCGATTATTGTTGGTAAAGATACTTATTTTGTACTAGGTGTTCCTGCAGAGGATAATAAGTCTTCGCTTGTGGGTGTAATCCATCAAGAAATTCTTGGTCAAGTGGCCTCGCATCAAATTAAAAATTTGCGAATTGTGCCTTTCCCCAGCAATAAATCCTGGAAAATTGAATCAGTGGATGCCAAAACACTGCAGAACGTAAAGGTAAATCATCCAGTGGATAATAAAGGTACAAGTCATTATCATAAAAATGAAGTCGTCGTTAAATTTAAGCAAGCGCCAACAGAAGCCCAATTAAATCAAATGCAGAAAGAAATTAAAGCACTAAAAATGAATAAGCTAAAGCTTGGGTCTACCTATGTATTTCAAGCGGAAACAATGGAAGCCAAACAGTTGATGGATTATTTCCGAAAATGGCATGTTGTTTATGTTGAACCTCATTATTTATATGCAACAAATGATAATTCCGCTGACAACGCGCCTGTCCCCAATGATATATTGTATTCAAAATATCAATGGAACTTGCCTATTATTGAAACTGAGGTTGGATGGGAACTTGGTAAAGGAAGCAAAGATGTCATTGTTGCGATCGTTGATACCGGAGTTGATGTAAACCATCCAGACTTACAAGGGCATTTGCTTACTGGCTACAATGTCGTTAATCCGGATGAGCTTCCGATGGATGATGTTGGTCATGGCACACATGTCTCCGGTGTTATTTCCGCTTTAGTCAACAACGGAGAAGGTGTAGCCGGCATGACATGGTACAACCCGATTCTTCCGGTTAAAGTTCTCGATGCGTCAGGTCAAGGTAACACCTATAATGTAGCTCAAGGAATCATTTGGGCGGCAGATCATGGGGCAAAGGTGATCAATATGAGCCTAGGCAACTATGCTGAAGCAAACTTTCTTCATGATGCAATCAAATATGCTTATAACAAAGACATTGTACTTATCGCTGCAGCCGGTAATGACAATACAGAGAATCCGGGCTATCCGGCAGCCTATCCAGAAGTGTTTGCGGTAGCAGCAGCGGATTCGAATAAAAACAAAGCATCTTTTTCCAATTTCGGCGATTATATCGCTGTAGCAGCACCTGGAGTCAATATTGCCAGCACCTACCCTCACAACCAATATGCGGCACTGTCAGGTACATCCATGGCAAGTCCACATGTAACTGCTCTAGCCGCGTTAATTCGTTCCGTCAATCCAAAATTAAAAAACATAGAAGTGATGGATATTATGCGGAAAAGCGCTGAAGACTTAGGAACACCTGGGAAAGATAAATATTATGGTTATGGGCAAATAGATGTAGTCCATGCATTGCAGCAAGCCCAAGGCATCAGCGCTTCTGCTGCTAGCTGGCCTCAATGGATATCACATGAATTAGAACTAATTAAAAAGAGATTCAGTTAAAATATTTGATAAAAAATACAAAAAACCACCTCTGGGAAGATGGTTAATTACTAAAATAAATGGAAAGCTTGCCGTAAGCCGGGTTCTGTACTTCCGGTGGTATTAACGGGCTTCCCCTCCCACCATTGAAGTGACAATCATCTATCTAGGCCATTCATTGCTAAACAGCTCAAGCGACCAACCCGGACGCACCTCAGGCTAAAGTTGTGAGCTCGAAGCCCACCGCGTCCCTCTTAGGTCTTGCTCCAGATGGGGTTTACCAGGGAAGAAGTCACCCAATTCCCTCGTGGTCTCTTACACCACGGTTCCACCCTTGCCTGTGCGCTAATTCATCGTTGAAGCAAGCTTCAATGGTGAATAGGCCATCGGCGGTCCATTTCTGTGGCACTATCCTTCAACTTGCGTTGACTGGACGTTATCCAGCATCCTGCCTTATGGAGCCCGGACTTTCCTCTCGCAGCAAAGTAAACCTTGCTGCCAGCGATTGTCTGTCAAACTTTCCAACCTATATACTATACATATTTTAATTAATGAATACAACTATAAGTTTTTTCCTTTATACAAATAAAATTTTCGTACTTTTCAGCTTTCTTCATCTGGCGTATGATAGGTTAGAGAAACCTAGAAAAATACACCAATGAAGGTAGCGACTTAAATGACAAACTCATTAAAAAGATTATTAATTATGAACGCATCCACCACGATTATTTTTAACTACATTGGAATCTTCATCAATTTATTTTTATGGGAAAATGGGCAGCATATTTTCGATATAGCCTGGTTTAACTTGATCTTATTTATGTCTTGGGGGCTGGCTTTCATTTTTGGCGCTCAGCTGCTAACAAAGTATTCCATTCGAAAAGTATTTCAAACTTCAGCACTATTTGCGGGTGTAACCTTTGTTCTTCTGTCCAGCTTCCATTTTGAACCAAAGCTTTTGTACATCGCAGCAATTGCCATACCAGCTGGGGCAACGAACGGTCTTTACTCAGCCGCTTCAAATTTAGGCATTTCTTTGTTCGGCAAAGGAAAAGAGTTTGCTGCTTACTTCTCTACTTCAAATTTAATCGGTCAGGTCATTGCCATTATAAACCCGATTGTATTTGCCTTAATTATTAAATGGATTGGCTTTAACGGATCTTTTATTTTAATGTTTGTCTTTATCACCACAATGATAGTGGTATCGTTTTTTGTCCCCAATATATCTTTATCGCAACAAAAAAAACCATTGCTGCAAGATATGAACTTATTAAAAGTGTTTTTCACACCTAGTCTGAAATGGATGCTCCCATCCTTAGTCGCAGCTGGGTTCTTCATGCAATTTCAAGGCGTTTTTTCTTTGATTTTTACCTTTTCTATCACTTCAGATAAACTGGTTATTGCGTTTTTACAAGTCACCTATACCACCTGCACTTTAGTATCCTTATTTTATTATAAAAAATATAAAGCCAAAGGAGTCTTAAGCGATTCTCTTTGGTTAACCCTTGGAATGGTTGCCGCATCGCTTGGGTTTATGATTGTGCTGTTCCCTGCGAAGCCGATCTTAATCATCTCCAACATTTTAACAACCGTAGGCATGTTTTTCTTCGCAACGATTTGGAACTCCAGGCAATTTGTTGCAATAAGTCAATATGAGCCTATCTTTCAAGCCAGAATTTTGGTATGGCGAGAAATCATCTTGTGTTTTGCACGAATCACTATGCTGGCATTAACGCTGACGATACGGGATTTTAATGGTTTTGCTTTCAAAGCGATTATGATATTTTGCCTAATTTGTGCCTTAACCATTCCTTATTTTTCAAAAAAGGGCATTGACCATATAGAGCCTTAAATGAATTGAAATACTTCCGTATTAATGTTCGACGCCGTAACGGTAGTTACATATTTTTTTTCGCTTAATTGCTTAGCCAAATAATCAGCCACATTGGTTTTCATAATTTTCTCCACATTATGACCCGGATCAATAATTGTCAGTCCTGCAGCCAAGGCATCTTGAGCAGTGTGGTAATCTATATCTCCGGTAATTAACACCTCTGCCCCGGCATAAATCGCATGTTGTACATAGCGACTTCCAGAGCCGCCAAGAACGGCTATTTTCTGCACTCTACGTTGTAAATCGCCAACAACGCGCACAGTAGGGACTACAAAAGCCTGTTTAACCTGGGTCACTAAATCTGCCACACTACAAGGCTCAAATAGTTTCCCTACTCGACCCAAACCGAAGGTTCGACCTTTTAAATCCATCGCATACAGATCGTACGCCACTTCCTCATACGGGTGTGCTTTGAGCATAGCTTGAATAACCTTGCGTTCTACACTTTCGCTCACAATCGTCTCTAAACGCACCTCAGCTACAGATTCAAGACTTCCTGGCTTGCCAATGAACGGATTTGCCCCTTCCTGTGGTAAAAAGGTACCTGTTCCCGCAATATTAAAGCTGCAATGACTGTACTGCCCAATACTTCCTGCCCCAGCATTAAAAACAGCGTTCCGTACTTTGTCCTGATGATCTTCAGGAACGAATACAACCAGCTTCTTAAGCTTTTCCGTATGTACATCTTCCAGGTGACTCAATCCAGTTAATCCAAGCGCAGAAGCCATCATATCATTTACTCCGCCTATAGCAACATCCAAGTTCGTATGGGCAATGTAAACCGCAATATCGTGCTTAATCAGCTTTTCATACAATCGTCCTGCAGGTGTATCCGTTTGAATATGTTTAAGCGGACGATATATGATGGCATGATGAGCAATGATCAAATCTGCCTTCCCTGCAATCGCTTCTTCCACAACCTCGTCATTCACGTCTAAAGCAACCCAAATACTGCGAATTTCCTTATTTAAGCTGCCCAATTGCAAGCCAATTCTATCGTCTGGCAATGCGTAGTGCTTTGGTGCAAGCTGTTCCAGCATTTGAATTACGGTTTGGCCTTTTGCAAACATTCCAGCACCCCCTTTATCTCTGCGATTTCCTGCTTGATCTCCTTTTGGCGGCTGATTGACGCTGGCAGCTGCGAATTTGAAAGCTGGTCACAAATGCGCTGCAAATTGCGCAGTTCGTCTTCCCATTTACGTACCCAAATGGGTTCTGCCTGTTCAAGAAGATAAGGCCCCATAGCAAAAAAACGTTTGCGAGTGATTTCCCTATCCCCCACTAACCGTTCGCGATACAACGCTTGATTTAACAGATTTGCTTGGTTTGTTCGTTCAGCCAGCAATATCTCATATGTTTTACCATCTTCTTCTAAAATATGTTCTTCACGTAAAAACCAATCGTGCTCCACTAGCCAACGACGAACACATTCTTCACCCACGTTTGGTTGTAATATTAGTTGGCTAACACCATCAAGCTTGGCGAGCCCTTCGGTAAGAATTTGTACGATCAATTGACCGCCCATTCCTGCAATACTAACTATATCAACTTCACTTGGTTCAATGACTTCCAGTCCATTTCCTTGGCGCACCTGAATCGTTTGCTTTAATCCAGCTTCCGCCACCTGTTTGGTTGCTGCGGCAAAAGGTCCTTTGTTCAATTCTCCAGCAATACCGGAAACAATTACACCTTGCTGAGCCAAAAAAACGGGAAGTAAAGCATGGTCGGAGCCTATATCGGCCAGTCGGCTGCCACGCAGCACTTTTTCCGCAATTTTTGCTAAACGCTTTGATAAAACAACCATTAAGCAACCCACTCTGTCCATTTTTTGCGTAACGTAAATAAAAGTATTCCAGCTAATATAATGCGAGCAATTAAAGAAAATTGCAATCCACTTTGCGGCAAATCAGTAAGTATCATGCCATATATGTCGGGAACAAACCAAACAAATAATCCAACAAGCAGCAGTACCGAGCCCATCTGCTTATTATTATGGTGAAACAACCAACCTAGCCAAATTAAAACAATACTGATCGGAACCCAGCTCATCTGTAAACCCAACCAGTCAAACGAATCAATATTATGCTGCAAAATCCAACCATAAATCAGCATCAGCACCAACCATCCGCCAAAATGGAAGATTGGCATTCGCGCAGTAATGCCCGTGACCATCCAGATTATACTTGATAATGCTGCATAACTAATAATAAAAAACATATCCGCATTATTTTTTTCAAGCAAATATAAACCTGCATTGAGCAATAATACCGATCCGAATCCAAAGCCAATATAGGAAGCGATCGGATTCTTTACTCTCATCACACCACCCATCATATAACAAAGCAGGATAATTAAAGCAGAAATCGAAATTTGCATTGGAATTTGAAAAGAGTTAAAATTAAGAGCAACAAAGGAAATTAATCCTAAGCCACCAAAACTTAACAACCAAACTTTCCAATTACTGTTACGAATAGTTGCAGTTGAAAACGAACCACCGCTTTTAGGACGTTCCGACGGATCTTCCAAATACAAATTTAATAAAAAATCGCAGTAATGCTCAGGGAGCAATTTACTTTTACGCCAATGCTCTATTTCATATACGATCGTTTTTCTCTTTTCCGCGTCCACTAAATCACCCCAAAGAAATACTTAAAAAAAATGACCCACAGCTGCGAACAGGTAGGTCGTGTGTGCATTACTGTTAACGGGCAACTTATTGCTATTTCCATTTGAAGAAATCCGCGATAATCCTCACGATATTTAGGAATGGAATCGTTGATTGTTTCCCGTTACCAGTATAGCTATTCTAGGAAGTCTTTGAGACGTTTACTGCGACTTGGATGACGAAGCTTCCGTAATGCTTTAGCTTCAATTTGGCGAATGCGTTCACGTGTAACTCCAAAGACCTTGCCTACTTCTTCTAAGGTGCGGGTACGTCCATCATCGAGTCCAAAACGTAAACGTAAGACGTTTTCTTCTCTCTCGGTCAATGTATCTAAT
Organism: Bacilli bacterium; assembly: GCA_028287395.1. Classification (GTDB taxonomy): domain Bacteria; phylum Bacillota; class Bacilli; order Paenibacillales; family NBRC-103111; genus Paenibacillus_AC. Next base: position 58,912 of record JAQBPR010000011.1, on the reverse strand, counting down.
ACATCTTCAAGCTGTTCTTTAAGAAGCTCATAAGCCGCTGCATCCGCAGGAGCTAAGGCTTCCTGGTCTTCAATAAAGTCGCCTAAGTGCGAATCATCTTCTTCGCCGATTGGCGTTTCAAGCGATACAGGCTCTTGAGCAATCTTCATAATTTCTCTTACTTTTTCCGTGCTTAAATCCATTTCCTTGGCAATTTCTTCAGGACTTGGTTCGCGTCCTAATTCTTGCAGCAATTGACGAGAAACACGAATTAATTTGTTGATGGTCTCCACCATATGCACAGGTATACGAATGGTTCTCGCTTGATCGGCAATGGCTCGCGTAATCGCCTGACGAATCCACCAAGTTGCGTAAGTACTAAATTTATAACCTTTGGTATGATCGAATTTTTCTACAGCTTTAATTAAACCCATATTGCCTTCTTGAATTAAATCAAGAAATAACATGCCGCGTCCGACATAGCGTTTTGCGATGCTGACAACTAACCGAAGATTAGCTTCCGCCAAACGGCGTTTTGCTTCTTCATCGCCCTTCTCAATCCGCTTCGCCAAATCAACTTCATCTTCAGCAGAAAGTAACGGCACACGTCCGATTTCTTTCAAATACATACGCACTGGATCATTAATCTTAATTCCAGCTGGCAACGATATATCATCATCAAAGCTAAATTCGTCATGATCTCTTTCACGATCTTCAGGGCTATGGGGATTTTCATCCTCTTCGGATTCATTCCCTACCTCAATCCCCATTTCGGATAACTGTTCAAAAAATTCATCAATTTGTTCTGCATCTTGATCAAACGGAGCTAACCGTTCTACAATATCTTTGTAAGTCAGCGATAAACGCTTTTTCCCCAACTCCATCAGTTGGTCCTTGACCTGCTCCAAAGTTAATTCTGTCTCTAGCTCCGTATGCTGGTCGCTCGCCATTCCATCCCACTCCCTCATCCTCAAAACGATTTCAATTGTTGTTTTAAGGTCATTATCTCACTATAAATCTGGGCTGCCAGTGTGTGATCACCAGCATTTTTTGCTTGAATTGCTTCTTGATTTTTTTGCTCTAAAGCCTGTAATTGCGGATAATTTAGAATTTCACGAATATAAGAATCGATAACCTGATCGTTGAATCCCATATTTGCTTCAGACATTAAAATCGAGCTAGCAATATTCACCAGCACCTCATCATGAAGCGTAGAGATATATCGACTTGCATCCGGTTCGTTTCCTTCCGCATAAAAGGCGTATAAATAAGCAGCTAAGGCTGCGTGAGCTTCGACGTTAAACTGATCGCCTAATCTTTTCCGCACCGTTTCAGCAATTTGCGAATCGTGCATCATGGCGGCCAATAGTTTTTTCTCGGAATAATTATCGAAAGCTTTCAACAAAGCAGGCTTACGCTCCGTGTCTCTTCCATTATTTATTACATTATTCCACGATTGTTGCTTATTATCCCCAATTTGCTGCTTTTTTAGAAATTCTTGCCGTTGTTCATTCATTTCTTGCTTGATAGTATCGATTGAATACTGAAATTCGGAAGATAATTCCTTGGCGTAATGCTCACGATCAATTGCTGATGGAAGCTCAGAGATCATTTTAACTGCTGCATCCAAATAACGGCGTTTTCCATCAACTACCTGCAAATTGTATTTTTTCCGTTCAAACAGCAATTTGTACTTAATCGTTGGCACAGCCGCTTCGACGATTTCTCTTTGAAATCTTTCCGCGCCATTCGTACGAATGTATTCATCCGGGTCCATTCCACCAGGAAGCAAAGCAATTCGAACATGCATTTGTGTTTTTTCAAGCGTAGCGATACTTTTATATGCCGCCGCTTGCCCCGCACTATCACCATCATAGCAAACGATAACCTCATCGGCATTGCGCTTTAAACGCTCGGCGTGCTCTTCAGTCAACGAAGTACCCATTGTTGCAACACCGTTTGTAACTCCTGCTTCCCATGCTTTGATCACATCCACATAGCCTTCAAATAAAACAACCTGACGGTTTTTGCGAATCATCGCTCTGGCTTGGTGAAAATTATACAAATTACCACTTTTATTAAATAGCGTCGACTCCGGACTGTTCATATATTTAGGTTGAACGTCATCTCCCATCGCTCGACCGCCAAAAGCAATCACCCTTCCCTTAACATCACAGATCGGAAACATAATGCGATTACGGAATTTATCCACAAAGCCGCCAGATGTTCTGGCGCTGAGCAATCCACCCTTTTCCATCAGCGGCAGTAAAAATTGCCGTTTTTCTAAAAATTGGGATAGTTGATCCCACGCAGGTGTCGCGTAACCAATTTGAAAAAAATCAATCCATTTATCTGATAGTCCTCTCATACGTAGATACTGCATGGCTTCTTTACCCTGCATCGTATTCTTAAGAACGTGGTGATACCATTTGGCAGAAAGTTCATAGGCTTGTAAAAGGGTTGCATTTTCAATCTGCTGCTCCGTTTGCTGCTCTGTTGGCATTTCCCAACCAACCGGAATATTGGCTTCCTCAGCCATTTGACGAATCGCTTCACCGTAGGAAAGACTTTCGATTTCCTTGAAAAAGTGAATCGAATTGCCGCCTGTGTGGCAGCCATGACAATAGAAAATTTGTTTTTCAGGTGTAACCGTAAAAGAAGGCGTCTTTTCAGAATGAAAGGGACAAAGACCTTTCATATAATGACCTTGCTTTTTTAAAGGTACATATTTGCTGACTACATCTACAATGTCATAATGTTTGAGAACAGCCTCGATTACCTGATCGGGAATACGTCCGTTACTCATTTGATTCACCTTCATTCAAATTAACACGTAATAATATTCGCTAAGTTGGTACATTTTCCTGCAAGTGAATTAAAACTTTTGTCAAAGTTTGCTGAAACTTGTGTCTATCTTCTGCAGTCATAGGACGTGGACCCTTGCTATGCTTGCCACCTCGACGCATCTTAGCCTGTTCATGTCTTTTTTCTAATAAAAAGTCAATCGTTTGATCTGTATACATTTGACCCCGATTGGATAATACAATGGCCCGTTTGGCTAAACCAATCGTTGCCAACCCAAAATCCTGAGTCACTAAAATATCATGGGCGACAATTTTATTCGCAATATACAAATCAACGGATTGATCAGAACGATCGACCTGTATAATCGTGACTCCTTGCCTTGGCGCTAAATAATGATCAAATGAAGCGATCATCCAAACCTCGATTTGAAAGGGAGCTGCCGCTAAGACAATTTGATCTTTCACTGGGCATGCGTCTGCATCCACAATAATTTTGGACGTAAGCCTCATTGATAATCCTCAATTCCCTACTTTAGTAGTACCGTAATATTATATACGATGAAGAAACAAAAAATCCTGCTTGTTTAGGAGGAATTCGTAAACTATTATACTATTCCTGCTGACCAAATAGATCCAGAATAATACTTGCCGTTTCCTCAACTGCTTTGTTGGATACATCGATAATTGTGCAGCCTAATCGCTTCATAAGTTGATCAGCATAGCCGGATTCCTGTTCAATCCGATCTATATTGGCATAATTAGCGCTGTCGGGGAGGCCCAACGCCTTTAAACGCTCCTTGCGGATTTCATTTAATTTCACGGTATTGATGCGCAAACCAATGATTTTTTGTGACGAAATCGTGAACAATTCTTCCGGTGGCTTAAGTTCAGGAACCAAAGGCACATTGGCTACTTTAAATCGTTTATGCGCCAAGTACATCGAGAGTGGTGTTTTGGATGTTCTTGATACTCCGAGCAGTACAATATCCGCTTTCAAAATACCGCGAGCATCCTTACCATCATCATATTTAACTGCGAATTCAACTGCCTCCACTTTTTTAAAATAATCTTCATCTAACTGATGAATCAGCCCAGGTTCGTGACGAGCTTGGCGATTTAAAGCATTTTCAAGACTGCTTATAATGGGCCCCAGCAAATCAATCGAGACAATTTGATGAATAATCGCTTGTTCAAGTAAATAATCGCGCAGCTCAGGAATAACAAGTGTAAATACAATGACTCCATTTACATTTTTAGCGGAAGCAATGGCAGTATCAATTCCAAATCGATTTTGAATAAACGGCACCCGACGAATAGTAACTGCCAATGGGAAAAATTGAATGATCGCTGCCTTAACAACGGCTTCGCCGGTTTCGCCTGCAGAGTCAGATAGAACAAACACAGCCGGGATAGATAAAGCATCAGAAAACATAAGCATTCTCCTTTTAAGAATGGTTTAAAACCAATTTTGAAAAGTCTGCGAATTGCTTCAGATCTTCAGCAATTTTTAGTAAAAGTGACAAGCGGTTTTGTCGTACCTGCTCGTCTTCCGCCATAACCATAACCGAATCGAAAAAACGTGTAATCGGCGCTTTTAAACTGCTTAAAGCTTGCAGAGCTGCTAATTCAGCAGCAAGTTTCAAATGATGAATAAATTGTTGGTGTACGGTTTGCCAAGCCTCAAACAATTCCCGCTCTGCCTGATCTTGAAATAAAGTCGCTGATATTTCATTCGAAGCAGCTTTGGCAGCAAGATTGTTAACTCTGTTGAACGACTCAAGCGTCAATTTAAAATCTTCAGACGATTGCATGTGTTCGGTCAATGCGGCCGCTCTTCGAACAACAGAAGATAATGTATCAAATCCAGCCGCCATAACAGCGTCAATAATATCGTATCGCGTTTGTCGCTCTGATAACACGTTTTTAACACGCAAAGCAAAAAAGTCTGCCAATTCTTTACGAATTTGCTCACTGTTTCGTTTCAGCAATCCAGCAGCCTCATGCGTTTGCAATGCAATCGCAAATAAATCAGATAATCCGCAAGAAAGGTTATGATCCAAGATGATTTGGACAATTCCTGCCGCCTGTCTGCGCAAAGCGTAGGGATCCTGCGATCCGGTTGGGATAATCCCGATGGAGAAGCAGCCGAAAATCGTATCGATTTTATCGGCAATGCTAACTATAGCACCGATGATTTCTGCTGGGGATCCATCTCCAGAAAAACGCGGTTGATAATGCTCCAATACAGCTTTAGCGACTTGCTCCGGTTCACCTGCTTTGCGTGCGTAGTCTTCACCCATAATTCCTTGAAGCTCAGGGAATTCATAGACCATTTGTGTAACAAGGTCAAATTTACATATTTCAGCTGCACGCTGCACATGATTCGCCTGTGCTGCGTCTAATTGCAGCAATTGTGCTAATTTGGCGGAAATATCGACAATTCGTCGTACTTTATCACCAATAGACCCTAGCTCTTCGTGAAACACTATCGTTTCTAAGCGAGTCAAGGCAGAACTGATCGCCATTTTCTGATCTTCTTGATAAAAGAATCGCGCATCAGATAAGCGTGCACGCAAAACCTTTTCATTTCCTTTAGCTACTTGCTCCAGTGAAACAGCATTTCCGTTACGCACGGTGACAAAGTATGGAAGCAGCTGTCCATTCTCGTCAAGCACTGGGAAATATCGTTGATGCTCCCGCATCGAGGTAATCAACACTTCCTGTGGAATTTCTAAAAAATCGGGATGAAACGAGCCAAATAGCACGGTTGGATATTCCACCAGAAAAACAACTTCCTCCAGTAAATCTTCCTTCATTGCGATCGTCCAACCTTTTTGCTCCGCTAACTGTTGAATTTGCAGCTTAATCAAATTTTGGCGTTCCTCTATGTTCACATAAACAAACTGTTGTTTTAGTGTTTGCTCATATTCTGCGGCCGTGTTCAGTTCAACATTTTGTCCTAAAAAGCGATGTCCACGTGTTGTTTTTCCTGAAATCACATTCGTAATTTGCAAGGGAATCACTTGATCGCCGAACAAAGCAACCAACCAACGAATCGGACGAACAAATTTGAGCTCATGACCTCCCCAACGCATATTTTTCGGAAAATTCATCGAGGTAATCAGCAAGCTTAACCCTTCGCTAAGCAAAAGCTCCGTAGCTATACCTACTCTGTTCTTAGCAGCGTGAATATATTGCACTCCGTTAATCTCTTTGAAAAACAATTGCGTTGGCTCGATACCTTGACTTTTGGCAAATCCCAAAGCTGCTTTACTCCAATTGCCTTGATCATCCTGGGCGATTTTTTGAGAGGGTCCCTTTACTTCTTCATTTACATCAAGCTGTTTTTCCGCGACAGAACGAATGAGAACAGCTATACGTCGAGGAGTAGCAAAGAGCTCAACCTGTTGATAATCAATGTGGTTTGCTGTTAACCATTTGCTTAGTTTATCGCCTAATTGCTCCACAGCCGCTCGAACAAATCTTGCAGGAATTTCCTCCATGCCTATTTCTAACAGCAGATCTTTAGTCATGCTGAGCCACTCCTTTCTTCAATAGCGGAAAGCCAAGTCGTTCACGCTCTTCGAGGTATGTCGCCGCACATAAACGTGCTAAATTACGGACGCGCATAATATATCCAGTACGTTCGGTTACACTAATGGCTCCTCTTGCATCCAATAAATTGAACGTGTGCGAGCATTTAAGCACATAGTCAAAACCAGGGAAAACCAGCTTCTGCTCAAGCGCTCTGCGCGCCTCTCCTTCATACATGCCAAACAAAGTAAAGAGCATTTTTACATCCGATATTTCAAACGTATACTTCGAATGCTCGAACTCTGGTTGATGAAATACATCCCCATAGGTGATACCATCCACCCATTCCAAATCAAAAACATTTTCTTTTTCTTGAATGTACGAGGCCATTCTTTCCAAACCATACGTAATTTCAACAGCAACCGGATTCATATCAATACCGCCTACCTGTTGAAAATAAGTGAATTGCGTAATTTCCATGCCATTAAGCCATACTTCCCAACCAAGACCCCAAGCTCCCAATGTTGGTGATTCCCAATTATCCTCAACAAAACGAATGTCATGATGCAACGGATCAATTCCAAGGCGCTTCAAGCTTTCAAGATATAGCTCCTGAATATTATCCGGTGACGGTTTTATAATGACTTGAAATTGATGATGCTGATATAAACGATTCGGGTTTTCACCATAGCGTCCATCTGCCGGACGGCGGGAGGGCTCTACATAAGCAACATTCCATGGTTCAGGTCCAATGCTCCGCAAAAATGTCATGGGGTTCATCGTTCCTGCACCTTTTTCTGTATCATAAGGCTGCACAATAATGCAGTTTTGCTCTGCCCAAAATTGCTGTAAGGTTAAAATAATTTGCTGAAAATTCATTAAAAAACCCCCTCGAAATGTAAAATAGCTCAAACTTATACTTTCTTATAAATCAAAAAACTCTCGTCCCTATGTCTGTATTTCAGACATAGGGACGAGAGTTATCTCCCGCGGTTCCACCCTAATTGGTTAAACGTATTCACTGTTTAACCCGCTTTTAACTTCGTTTAACACTCCAGGAACGCCTTTCACCAAACCGTTCGATCAGGCTCACACGCTTCCTGACTCGCTTTGCTCCCGGATTTTGGCTACTTTTTCCTATCCATGTGTCGTATTCACTTCAATATATGTGCAACATCATATCAAATACGTTTTACCTTGTCAAACCTACAAATCATACTTGTCCATCTGATCCAGGAAGCTGCGCGATTTCAACCGAGCATCGATATATGTATCCATATAAGCTCGCATAGATTGCTTTAATTGTGTCTTGGTAATGGGCTTCACTTCGATTGTACCCAGCCTGCGCAGGTCCATTCTTTGGAACAAACGCAGCATTTTCAAGGTTGCTGGGGAAATATGCAATACTTGAGGATCCCTTGAATGGCATCCCGCGCATAAAATACCGCCTTGAGCGATGCTAAGCGCCATCTCACCCTGATCTGTGCCGCAGTTAACGCATTCCTCCAGCTGTGGTAAATATCCGGCAATGGCCAGCATTTTCATCTCCATAATGTGTAAAACAATCGCAGCATCCTTATCCGTTTCTAAAGCTTCCAAGCTTGCTTTCAGCTGTTCAAACATCATTTCGTTGATTTCATGCTCCGGTACGATTTTATCAATTAATTCCACTAAATAAGCAGAATAAGCGGACATATGCAAATTTTCACGGAGCTTTCGATGCGTTTCCAGCGATTCGCCTTGATTCAGTGTTCCCATGGAACCCGATTTATAAATGACATATTCGCCATGCGTGAACAATTGTGTTACCGAAGCGAGACGGCTATTCATTTTTTTCGCGCCTCTCACCATAACGCTCATTTTACCGTTATGGCGTGTATATAATGATATGATTTTATTGCCTTCACCGTAATCCATGCTCCGAATAACAATGCCTTCGACTTTGTTCAACATTTCGGCTGCTCATCCCCTATGACGACCGCAAAAATCCCCGTTCAAAACTATTCTTCATCCCAATCATCAACGGGTTCGTTATCCGGATCCGCTTCTTCCGATTCATCCAAACTTATTTCCTTATAAAGCAGGTAAGCATCCACATCTCCAGTCATTGAAAAATAGTTCCAAGTGAAATCTCTCATTTGTACCATCCTTCCCAATTTTCAGACTGCTCTAAATTAGGATGGTACGAATGTCACTAAACTATGCCATGCAATAATTGGAATGATTAATCGTTACGGAAACCAAGCTCGCGTAGAACACGTTCGTGATTTCGCCAATCCTTTTGCACCTTAACCCAAATTTCAAGAAATGTTTTTGAACCAAGTAAAGATTCTATGTCGTGACGCGCTCTTTTTCCGATTTCCTTCAACAGCTCGCCTTTCTTACCAATAACGATTCCTTTTTGCGAATCACGTTCCACGTAAATGATAGCAGAAATGTGCACAAGTCCATTTTTCTCAACACGCATATCTTCAATGGAAACGGCAATGGAATGAGGTATTTCCTCTCTGGTCAGATGGAGAATCTTCTCACGGATTAATTCTGCGCATACGAACTGCTCAGGATGATCCGTTACTTGATCCGCGGGGTAATATTGTGGACCTTCATCTAAATACTTGGCAGTTTGCTCCAATAAGGTGGCTACATTATTGCCATTTCGTGCTGAGATGGGAATAATTTCGGCAAAATCGTACAGTTTGCTGTACTTTTCAATCACTGGCAATAATGCTTCCGGATGCACCTGATCGATTTTATTCAAAACCAGTATAACCGGTGTTTTCACCGTTTGCAATTGCTCAATAATGTACCGATCTCCGCCGCCAATGCCTTCTACGACATCTACCAAAAAGAGAATCGCGTCTACTTCGCGAAATGTACTTTCCGCTACTTTCATCATATAGTTTCCTAGCTTGGATTGAGGCTTGTGAATACCAGGTGTATCCAGAAAAACAATTTGTGTAGTGTCCGTAGTGTATACACCATGGATTTTATTGCGCGTTGTTTGCGGCTTGTCCGACATTATCGCAACCTTTTGACCGACGACTTGATTGAGTAAAGTTGATTTTCCAACGTTAGGGCGGCCAATGATTGAGACGAAGCCCGATTTGTATTTTTTTTGCATAATATGCCTCCAATTTTATTCTTGCGATAATATAAATGCGCCAGGAAGAAGCGCAGCAACAGTGGTTTCTTTGGTGTCACCCCTCAAATTAGCCATATAAACAGGCATGTCCGGTGCACATAATTCGATCATAACTTGGCGGCATACTCCACAGGGCGAAATGGGTTCGGTCGTATCTCCGGCAACAGCTAAAGCAACAAAGCTTTTGGGCTTATAACCATCTGAGATTGCTCGAAAAAGCGCGGTTCGCTCCGCACAATTCCCTGGACTATAGGCACCGTTCTCAACATTACATCCGTAATGGATCACACCGTCATCGCTCAGCAATGCGCTTCCAACCTTAAAGTGTGAATAAGGCGCATAAGCACGTTCTCTTGCTGAAAGCGCATGAAAAATTAACGCATGCACATCAATCATTATTGCCCCTCCCCACATTTAATGGTTCAAATAAAAAGCTAATATCGTAATTGCACAACCAATAAATGCCCCGAATATGGAAACGGATAACGGTCGATTCTTTTTCTCGTACAGCATAATCATAAATAAAATTGATAAACTATAAGCGAGTATCGACACCAGTGTGTTTGTGGTTAATAAGGTAATTAAGGTGGACAAGGAAAATGCGATCGCCATCCATAAGCTCGGTCGCAAACGTCTGCTATGGGAAAACCGGGTTTCCATCACAATGACCGTCACGATCACAAGCGCTAAATACAGCCATACCGAATCTGATGTAATGGTTGCTTTAATGCTTTTCTCATGATGAAACCAATGGCTGATGGGTGTATAAAATACAATGGTCCCTACTATTACCGCAAAAACAGCGGCGACTAAAACCGAAGCAGCAGCTAGATCCTTGGCAACTTTAGCTAACGGATGCTGCTCTGGCATGGCAAGATCGACTGTTTTTTCAACAGCAGTATTGATTAGTTCCGTCATAATGACAAGCGTAATGGCGAGAATAATAAATAATATTTCTACCTTAGAAATACGAAATAATAATGCCGAAGTGAGTGCAACGAACGAAATAAAAAAGTGAAACTTCATGTTGCGCTGAGTAGCCAAAGCATACTGTAAGCCTTCATAAGCAAAGCGGAAGCTTCTAAGCCATCTCAAGGCCGCTTTCATCTTGTTAATCCAGCTTGTTGCAGTATTTGCTCTTGCTTTGCAAACATTGCTTTCTCGTCTGCTTCATTCCCGTGGTCATAACCCATTAAATGCAAAAAACCATGCACAAATAAAAATCCGATTTCTCTCTCCACGGAGTGACCATATTCTTGGCTTTGCGCGATTGCTCGAGGCATAGATATGATTATATCACCCAATGGGTCCATATTTGCCATTTCATCATAAACAATTTCGATTTCATCCTCTCCCATTTCCCGCATAGAAAAAGAAAGAACATCTGTTGGCCGATCGATGCTGCGATATTGTTTATTCAATTGGTGAATTTCTTCATCCGTCACGAAGCTAAGCGCTACTTCACCAGCGGAGACATCTTCTTGCTGCCCGGCAAGCAGCAGCAATTTCTCTAATGTTTCAATCAGAGATGGCTGAATCGCATAGGCTTCTTGTTCGTTGCTCCATTCCAAAGTTAAACTCATATAATCTCCTCCTTTTTAAAGATACACACTAACTACTTTTCGGCAAGTCGCTTGGATACTCAATGCGCGAATGAAAAATACCGAGAAGCGTTTGACGCAATGCTTTACTGATTGTATCTAATTCTTTCAACGTCAGATCGCAATCGTTAAATTGACCATCCTCTAAACGATCTTTAATAATCTTCTCGACCATTAAATCAATCTGTTCCATGGTTGGGTTGCGCAATGAACGCACCGCCGCCTCCACACAATCAGCTATGCCGACTATCGCTGCTTCCTTCGATTGCGCCTTGGGTCCCGGATAACGATACTCTGCTTCATCGATAGAGCCGCTCCCAGACTCGTCCTGCTTTTGCTGCGCCTTATGGTAGAAATATTTAAGCAGCGTTGTGCCATGATGCTGTTCAGCAATATCGCGGATCGGCTTGGGAATATGATGCTCTTTGAGCATCTCAGCACCTTCACGAGCGTGAGCGATAATGATGGATTTACTTAGGCTCGGCTCAATAAAATCATGGGGGTTTTCCATATTCGTCTGATTTTCAATAAAATAGCTGGGTCGCCTTGTTTTACCAATATCATGATAATAAGACCCTACTCTGCACAAAAGTCCGTCCACTCCGATGGATTCTGCCGCTGCTTCCGACAAATTACCGACCATAATACTATGGTGATAAGTGCCGGGTGTCTCGGTAAGCAGCTTACGAAGCAAGGAGATATTGGGATTCGAGAGCTCAATCAATTTCAAAGGGGAGAGAATCCCAAACGATGTTTCAAAAAAAGGCAAAATCCCAATAACAAGCACCGAAGTTAATACGCCACCCGCCGCGGCAAAAGAAAGCGCGAACGTCATTTCTTTCAAGGTATAATGATTGTCCAATAAAAGCAAGGAACCAATAGCAATAACGGAAAATACGGAGTTCGCTATGCCGGCCCGAAGTATCGTCAATCGTTGACTTGCCCGATTTAGCGCAAACATAGAAGCATAACAAACGACCAAGCCGATAAATCCATAACGAAAATCAAACATTTGAGTCTGGTCATTATTGAAAATAATACTTCCCGCAATGCTGAATAAAAGCGCCGATATGTAAGCAAGCGGAGCGTCCAGTAAAATCATCATTAAGATACTACCCAAAGCAACTGGAGCGATAAAGCCAATATAAGGGTAGTCCAGGCTTTCCCCAAGCGCAATAATCCGCATCACGGCGATATTAAGAATGAAAATAATAACGAACATCAGCAATTGACTGTTATTTTCACGGATCGGGAGTTTACTTTGACGAATAAATAAATAGAGGATCAGCACGAACAATGCAGCTAAAAGCAATAAACCGACTTGCGCTAAATAACTCGCTTTACTTTTTAATAAATCCAAGCTTTTTAAGCGATTATAAATCTCGGTCGTAATCAGTTGGTTTTTAGCCACCAAGACATCGTTTTTGTTAAAATAAATCGGCTTCGTATCATCTCTTGCCTTCACTCGCGCATCATCCGTGCCTTTAGTATCCAGAAATTTGTTGGCTGTAATCGCAAATCTGGCAATTTCCTGTACAACCTCTCGTGAAGTGGGTTGCGATAAATCAGACGAATTCACCAATTCAGTTACTTTTGCTCTTGCCGTTTGGGCATCGAGAATAGAATCGGTTACCAATTGATTCACAATACTTTTGGTTACTTGCTCCATCGCATTTAAATCTTCTTTACTAAACCGAGGCAGCTTAAAATAAGTTTCCTCTGAAATTTTATATTGCTGCTCGTTGAGCTTCGTCTTCATTTCAGTAAGGAAAGGTTCGCTGTATTGCCCATTTTTAATTGAATCCGCGATAAATTGATCCATGTAATCTTGCATGATAGAAGGGATTACAACGCGGTAAAGGCTTACTTTTTGATCAAAATTCATCATTTTTTCGGATAACGCATTGTTTTGTATAAGCTTGTCAAATACAGTTCCTACTACCTGTTCATTTTTAATCGGGACATTTTGATAAACCGTCTGTATTTTTGCAACTGCCTCTTCTTTAGCTTTTTCCGTATCGATTGAATCCTCTATCTGCTTGGGCGCTAAAATTATTTTTGGACTCAGTGTGTCAGGCTTTATATCATAGGTTTGCGGTACAAGCTTTCCCGATAATGAGAAGTAAAAAAGGAGCATAAGGATGAAAAATAAAAAAAGACGGATAACCGAGCTATATTTCCAGCCCGTCAGCCGATAAGTATATTTTTCATCTGTGGACACTTCGTTTCGGGTCATAGAAGCTTAAGCCCCCTCTTTTATCCGTGCCGTTCCGTGTCTTCATTATAAGCGATAATGATTTTTTGTACCAACGTATGACGCACAACATCCTGCTCGGAAAAATAAATGAAACCAATCTCCTCCACATCCCGTAAAATGCGCTCTGCTTCGATTAATCCCGACTTCTTTCCGCGTGGCAAATCAATCTGCGTTACATCTCCAGTAATCACCATTTTGGAACCAAAGCCAAGACGAGTAAGAAACATCTTCATTTGCTCTGGCGTTGAATTCTGAGCTTCGTCCAGAATGATGAAGGAATCATCAAGTGTCCTGCCTCGCATATAAGCAAGCGGCGCTATCTCAATTAGGCCTCGCTCCAACGACTTAGCCACTTGCTCGGGGCCAAGCACATCATTAAGCGCATCATATAACGGTCGTAAATAAGGATCTACCTTTTCCTGCAAATCGCCCGGTAGGAAGCCCAAGCTTTCGCCTGCTTCAACTGCAGGGCGAGTGAGCACAATGCGCTTAACTTTGCCTTCCTTCAACGCAACCACGGCTAAAACGACAGCTAAATACGTTTTACCGGTTCCCGCAGGGCCAATGCCAAAAACAATATCTGAGAGACGGATGCGGGAAACATATTGCTTTTGTCCAATCGTTTTAATCCGAATCGGTCTGCCTTTATGCGTTAACGCGAGTTCACCGCGAAATAGCTCCAAAAGCTGATCCGTTTGCATTTTTTTTGACAATTCCAATGCATATGCAACATCGCGTTCCGAAATGACATATTGATTGCGAATCAATTCCAACAAAACTTGAAAAAGCTGCTGCAGCGTCTCCACTTCCGCTGCTTCCCCTTGAATGACAAGATCGGCTTCCCGCGAAAAAATTTGCGCATCTGTCTGTTTTTCGATTAAATGCAAAAACTTATCCTGCGGACCAAACAGCAATATGGCTTCTGTTGTATTTTTCAATGGAATTTTAACGGTCTGCGGGTTATTAATCAAAGATTTCATTCTCCTTGGATGATCGGCTGTTCTTGCGTGATAGACTGCTCAACTTCAAAATGTACTTCCATATAAACTTTACCATTCTCCAACCTTTCATGCAAAATTTTTTGTGCGGTAATTCTTGCATTAACGTCCACGTCGTGTAAAATATTTGCTTGAGCCCGTTCCATTCCAATGCTTACTGCATCTTTCTGCGTTATGGTCTGCTCGACTTTATTGGTCTCTAGGAAACTTTCTTTTATCCAACCTATAGGTAATGACCATTCTCGCCAGCTCATTGTTTTTCTATTGCTTAGCGTCGTAAAATGTGCAAAGGATTTTTGCCGATAGCCGGTTAATTGTAAAGCACGATTGCCCACTACCAAATAAAACCGCTTAGCGGTTTCCCCTGTATATGTATTCTGGCTTAAAACAAGCGGTATTTCAATTTTAGAAGTATACCAAACAATCCCCTTGACACTGCCTTTCGCGACAACAACTTGTTGATTTTGCTCATTTCCAATTACACCAGAGATAAGCACGTCCCCTTTGCGCACAAAAGCATGGACCTTGACCATAGGCTTTCCCTTTTCTGCCAAAATTTCCGTCACTATTGCATTTGTCGAGGCGACTAAATGGCGAGGATTCAACAATGGCTTTGCTTCAGGTAACGCAGCTTCAACTACTTTGATAATTAATTGTGCACCCTGCACTTGCACACCTACCCATGAAGCCTCTGGCAGTTGACGGTGCATTTCCCGCGAAAGGTTCTCCGCATTACCCAGTTTGAATTTCCACTGCAGCGGATGGATACCTTGGCGCTTAGCAATCTCCAATATGTCCGATGTTTTTATTTTTTCATTTCCTTCCACCTTTACCTGCCAAATGAGAGAGGACATCACAAAAAGCAAAGTAACGAATATCGCTATTCCTGCCACAAGAAACTTATGAGCACCCACTTTGTCCAAAAAAAACGGTGCCCCATATCGTCGTAAGACGTGAATCCGACATTCCGTCTTACGAAGTAAAGGTCGCAACTGAAAAAAGTGCTGCAATAAAATCGTAAACTCAGCTGTTTCAGCAGCTTTTATGCGTATATTCCATATGTATAATCTTTGCGCTGCGGCCAGATTTAGCAAAGCTTCAATTTGCTTCCCCTTCAATTCAACCGTCACATACCCTCTCCAAAACTTCAATTGTGGCTGCATCTCATCACCTTTTTTCGTTCATCATATATTTAAGCTCACTAATAAGGCCCTCGATTAATATTTCCTCCGCAGAAATGGCACGAACGACCAATTCCTTGCCATTTAACTCTAAAAATCCATTGCTCAGAGCCAGCTTCAGCCTATCTTCGGAAAAATGTACAATCCCGCGATGGTTTTCAATATATAACCTGATGTTTCCAACCATTGTCATTCGTGGAATATCCAGCATAACATCGGGAGGCAGGTCGATCACTTGAGCTGTCCATTGATTTAATTTTTTCCGAAAGCGCCCCATGACCCTCAACTCCTATGCCAGCCAATCTTGCATCACAAACCTCTTCTTTAGGCATCCTTACAAAATATGCTGTGACGCTGTGATTTATGAAAACAAAAAAACACCCCGCTAGGAGTGTTAGATAGATTGATTTTAGTTACCCAAGCAATTTAGCAACCAGGTCACTAACTAATTTACCATCTGCCTTACCTTTAACTTCAGGCATAAGCAATTTCATTAAGTTACCTTTATCTTTTACCCCGCTGAATCCATTGGCATTGATCAAGGTTTGGATAACTTCTTCAACCTCTTGCTCGGATAATTGTTTAGGCAAGTAGGAGCTAACCACTTCAAGCTCGTTATTAAATTCATCTATTCTTTCTTGATCGTTTGCTTGGACTGCATATTCAAGCTGTTGATTAACCACTTTTTTATAACTGGTAATCGCATCAATTGCTTCAGCATCCGTTAATTCTTTGCGTGTATCTATTTCACGCTTGTCGATTTCATTCTTAACCATGCGGATAATACCTAAAAGTGTTCGGTCTTTAGCTCGCATGGCTGTTTTCATGTCTTCTGTTAATTGTTGTTTAATTGACATTCGTTTCAATCCCTTTCATTCGCAATTAGCTTTATTGTACAGTCTTATGGGTACAAATACCAGCACCGCCGTCCAACAAAAAAAGCTACTTAAAATGAATTAAGTAGCTTTTATCAGTTCCTCTTGTGAGAAATTACTATCCATTTCTTTTTTGAAGGCTCGGACAATCCACCCGATCCGTTGATCGAATTCCTGGAGGGAATCTCTGCACTGTTTGAATTCACGATGAAATTATATCTTACTTCATATCCTCGTTCAATCATTCATTAAAGCTACAAAATCTCCTAGAACTTTCTTTTACGTGCAGCCTCGGATTTCAACTTCCGTTTGACGCTAGGCTTCTCATAGTGCTTGCGTTTTTTAACCTCAGCCAACACACCGTCTTTAGCAATAGAACGCTTAAAGCGACGTAGCGCAGCATCAATGGTTTCATTTTTACGTACTTTTGTTTCTGACACCAGATTTCCCTCCCTCCGAAAAAACCGTCCAATCGTGAAGACACGATAATCAAACTCAATTATATGACAAAAAGAAAGCGAGTGTCAACCTCTGGATGCAACCGATGCGAATTAGTTTTGGATACTATGAATTTCAATGGATCCGTCCCACTGAGTAGATCCCGATTGTTTAAATGAATTCCTTTTTCAAGTTAAGCGGTCCGAGTTTCTCGCCTCCAAGCAGATGATAGTGAAGATGAAAAACCGTCTGCCCGCCATCTTCGCCGCAGCAATTAGCCAAGCGATAGCCTGTTTCCGCTACGCCAAGCTTTTGGGCGACAAGCTGCGCTGCGCGATGCACCTCGCCAATGAGTGCCCAATCATCCTTCCCAGCATCATTCATCGATGCAATATGCTTCTTGGGAATAATGAGCGCGTGTATGGACGCCTCCGGTTGGATATCGTAAAAGGCGAGAACCAGATCATCCTCATAAATTTTTTTCGATGGTACAGTGCCTGCTACAATGCCACAAAAAATACAATCCATTTATTGTCCTCCATCCTGATTATAGAATATAAACCCATCATAACGAAAATTGGGTGTCTCGTCTATTCCAGCTGCAATTCCATATTAGACTAGCGGTCTAATATAATGTATGATATTGTTAAAACGTGCGATTGGAGTGTGATTTCAGCATGAATTTCATGCGGGCAGCTACAAAAAAGAAGCGAGAATATGTTAGCGATGTCGCTTTAAACATGTTTATTGAAAAAGGCTTCGAAAATGTATCCGTAGACGATATTATCCAAGCGACCAATACCTCCAAAGGGACCTTTTATCACTATTTTAACAGTAAGGAAGACATTGTCATTGAAGTCACCCGCAAGCAGATAGATATTATTACAGATTGGGTGAAGCAACCCCCTTCCAAAGTGCAATCATTAGAGGGACATATTAATCGTTTGTTTGTGGATTTGGCTTCAGCCACTTCTAAATATCATAAATTAATTCAAAGTCTGACGATTCTATCCTTGCAAAATAAAACCTTGCTCGTCTCTGAGGGTGATCTTTTTCGTCATTTGTTCAAATCCTTGCAAATATGGCTGCCCGATCCACGTAAAGCTGAATGGCTGGTTACAGCTTATTTAGGCACAATTGTAATTTGGTCCAATGGTGAAAACATCGATTTAACAGCCCTTGTCCGTCATAATTTAGCCTTGGTTTGGTCCGGTTTGCGTACTGATTCCGCCGATCACTCCTTGCATATCGCCCCAAACACAAAGGAGGAAGCAAAAATGAAAGCAGCTATTATCGGCGGAGGATTGGCCGGGTTAACGGCGGCCGCTTATTTAAGTGAATCGTCTCATGTAGAAGGCATCCTATTCGAACGAAGTCCGCAGCTTGGCGGTAGAGCCTTTACTTATGAAAAATCAGGATTTACATTGAATTATGGCGCTCATGCGATATATGGGTTAGATCGCCATACAATATCTGTCATGGAAAAAGAATTAGGGCTCTCCTTCAGCAGCAAGCAAGTGGATAAACGTCGAGTCATGTATGCCAAGCATGGTCAGCTTACCCCAGCACCGCTCGATTTTGTCAATTTGATCCGTACAGATTTGCTTAGTACGATGCAAAAGGTTCGTTTTGTCGGTGAAATTACCGCGATGATCGCACAAATCCATAGCTTGAAAAATTATGCTACCTTAGGAGATTATCTTGCCCAATCCGACGCGGATGAAGATGTAAAGGAACTTTGGGAGCATCTGGTTTGCTCCAATTTCTTCATTGCTCCTGAAGATGCTCGCAAGGTTTCCGGTCCAGTCATTAGCGAATATTATCATAATTTGTTTTTATCCAATCGCCCCGTCAATTATGTGCTTGGCAGTTGGGCTGTCATAACGAATCAGCTAAAACAAAAACTCGAGGTAAGCGGAAGATGGCAAATTGCACTGCAAGAAGGCGTTGAAAGCCTACATTATGCCAACAAACAATTCGTGCTCAAAACCAAAGGCCGTGAGCTTACTTTTGACAAAGTTATTTTTGCGATGCCTGTGCAGCAGGTGATTAAATTATTGAAAAATACAGCATGGGAGCCTTTTCTTACACCCTATGAGAATAACAGCGCCACAGAAGTTATGGTGTACGATGTCGGTTTAAGCAAAGTGGTTGCGCGCCCATTCCATTACATCAGCGATATGGACAATAAAATGTTTATTAGCGACGTTTCAGCAACCGATCACACGCTTGTTCCTGAAGGCGGACAATTATTACAAGGCATTGCCTACTTGAGTGATGATTTTGCCACAGAGGAAGTTCGCAAAGCCTATCTGGAACAAAAAACCTTGCAGATGGAGCTGTTATTCGATCAATATTATCCAGGCTGGCGTGAAGCTATTGTCGTCAAACGTGTTTCCAAAAAAGCGATGGTAGTCAGCGTCAAGAATATTGCGAATAATCATTTGCTGCCCAATCGTGTTGAAAACATGCCCTTTTATTTTTGCGGAGATGGTTGTGTTGGAAAAGGCGAATTAGCAGAACGTTCATTCTCCAGCGCTCGAACAGTAGCGCAATTAATTATCCAAGAAGTACGTTCTTCGTCGTAAAAAATCTAATTTCATAGAACTATAGCAAAAAATCATGTATACTTACGATGAATACGTACCTAAGTACAAAGAACCTTGTTCCCCTTTATTTTGCTTATTAGTCAAGTCACGACATTACGAGGTGCTGCAATGAATCATCGAAGCGATAAAATGTTTGCGGTTGGCCACCTGGTAGTACCGATTGTTCTTTTTGCACTCTTTAAGCGCGATCCACAATTTGTTCTCTTATTATTGGGATTTCTCACGTCATTTTGGGCGCTTTATTTGATGTGGCATGCTTTTGTACTGAAAAACTTGTACATTTTTTTGAAAAAGAATACATACTGGTTTTTAATGCTAACAGACGTATTGTTAAACACGCTTACGTATACGCTTCCAATTTGGAAACTAGATTCGCATCCGACTTGGCTTATTTTATTTTTAGTTCCTTTATACGCATTGGAAATGGGTTTAGTCCCCTCCTTTTATTTCAGTGTGTTTGGGCTTGCGAATATTTACTTCTTAACCCTTGTACAAGGAGGAAATTTTCTATCTCTCGAAACATTTCTTATTGTATTCGGGATGCTCATGTCGATGTTATTTATTGGTCGTAGCAGTGATCGTCTCCAAAAAATGGCTTACTACGACGCGTTAACACATTTGCCAAATCGCTTGCTCCTCAAAGACCAATTAACAAGTTCCATTCGATTGGCCTCAAAAAGCAATTTCCGTGTGGGCATTTTATTTTTGGATCTTGATCAATTTAAATATGTGAATGATACGATGGGACATGCAGCAGGTGATGTTTTATTACAAACCGTGGCTTTGCGCATCAAGAAAATTTTGCCGAAAAACGCGATCCTCGCTCGAATGGGCGGCGATGAATTTACTTTGCTCATTCCCAAAATGGATACATCCGATATCGCAGCACGTACGGCGGAAACGATTATTGATGCTTTAAAGTCTTCCTTCCCGTTAAATCACAATGAAGTGTTTATTACTACGAGTATTGGAGTAGCCGTATTCCCAGACGATGGAATAGATGCTGACACACTAATGAAAAATGCAGATACAGCCATGTATAGAGCGAAGGATGAAGGCAGAAACAATTATCAGTTTTACACCCCTTCTGTCAATCAGGAAGGGATTGAACGGTTAAAAATGGAAACCATGCTTCGTCATGCCATTGAACGCGATGAGTTTGTGATCTATTATCAGCCGCGGATCAATACCAAAACTAGAGGGCTTGTATGTGTTGAAGCATTGGTGCGCTGGGTACATCCCGAGCTTGGCATGATTCATCCCAAGGATTTCATCTCCCTGGCTGAAGATACCGGTTTAATCGTTGAGATTGGAGAGCTGGTTCTACGTAAAGCATGTATGCAGCGTAAAAAATGGACAGAGCAAGGATTACCGCTTTTCCGTATCAGTGTGAACCTATCTCCACGACAATTTCGTCAATTGGATTTACCTGAGGTTATTACAAAAGTACTCAAAGAAACGAAAATGGATCCGCATTTGTTAGAATTGGAAATTACCGAAAGCGCAGCGATGCAGGATGTTAATTTTGCCATCCTGATGCTGCGCGTTTTAAAAGATATGGGTGTTACCATTGCGATTGATGATTTTGGGACAGGCTATTCTTCCTTAAGTTACTTGAAAAAATTCCCGATTGATGTGATTAAAATCGATCAATCCTTTATCAATGGCATTCAAAATCGCGATTCTGATGATGCGGCAATCGTCAGAGCCATTATTGTATTGGCGCATACGCTTAAGCTAGATGTTACCGCCGAAGGTGTAGAAACGTGGGATCAAGCTTATTTCCTCGAAGAGCAACGCTGCGATGAAATTCAAGGCTTTTTATTTGGCAAGCCGATGATCGCAAAAACATTATTGGATTGGTTTAAGCTTGAACATACCGAAACTGTAGCTGAAGGATAGATTATATGTTAGCTTTCGATGAAAACTTGACTGCCTCTTCCTCCTGGTTCAGCGGATTGTACGATCAATTTGCGTGGCAGCCGCGCCCTCAGCTCAGGCACATGGCTAATGACACCTACTGTTAAACGGTCAATATGCAGCTTTTCCAGGGCGTCTACAACTGTTTCCAACAGATCCGGATCTAATGTACCAAAGCCCTCATCCAGAAAAAAGAATTCTAAAGGATATTGCCCATTCAATTGAATTTGCGCCGATAAGGCTAAGGCAAGCGCTAATGAAGCAAGAAATGTTTCTCCACCCGATAAAGTCCCAACAGGCCGCTTAATACCTCCATTCGCATCATCTCGAATAACAAATCCTCCACTCGAATCGACCTCTAATGCGAAACGTTGTCTCGTTAATTGTCCTAATCGCTCGGAAGCAACCTTGCTCACTTGAATTAATTGTTCTTCGGCAATATATTCAACGAATGCATTGCCTCGAAGCACAGTCTGTAGTTTAATCAAATCTGCGTATAGTTGTTTTAACGATTGTCCCTTTTCCTCTAGCTCACACCAACGTGAATGCTTCGTTTGAAGCTGCTCCAAATCTCGTTCCGCTTTTGCGCGATTTTGTAAAACTCGTTCATCCTCTGCACGCGCTTCCGCCAATCTACCTTCGGCAATAAACCATTCCTGCTCACTGATTGCTCGATCAAGTAATTTATCGTTAATCTCCACCCATTTGGCAGTCCATAGCGATGATTGCTCACGATGCTGGTTTACTTCAGCTTGCCATTTAAAAATCGTATCCGCTGAAAGCAGCGCTTTTTTAACTTCATGCTCATCACTGAATTCTGTTTTGGCAATGGCTTCAATCCAGTTTTTTTCTGTTTTTAAGGCGATTTGTTTAGCGGATTCGGACGCTTGACGTAAAGAAATATAGCACTCATTTAGCTGCTGCAGCTCCGTTTGAAATTGTTCCTTTTGCTGCCTTGCATTTAATTCATTTTGACGAAGATGGAGCAATAATTGCTCTAGCTCATTCATAAGGCCTTCAAGCGAAACACCCTCACCAAAAGGTGTGCCTAATCGAGCAGAAAATTGGTTAAGAAGCTCCTTATTCAACTGCTGCTGTCCTTTCAATTCAGTTTCAATTTGGATGATTTGCTTCTCTATTTCTCCATTTTGTAATAAAAGCTCTTGAATTTCACGCCACTTCATTTCAATAAACGGAATGCTTTGCTCCAAACGACCGCGCAGCTGCTCCGCTATCCGATCCATTTCGGACAGCTTATCTGCTTCTTGTTGGACCGTTTCGAAGCTTAGCTGTTTATAATTTGCGCTCCAAAGTGCGATTTGCTGTTGGAGTTCTTTCTCCACGAGTTCATATTTACTTTGTAAACTATTAAAAACAGCCTGCTTTGCTTGAATTTGGGCTCCAGCCTCTGTCAAACGCTGCGATTCCTCGCTTTTTTGCAGGATAGCTTTTTTCATTTCATCTGTGAGCTGCTGCCATTTTTGTCCAACTGACTGCAATTGAACAGCTGTCGTTTGGTAGTCCTCTTCTAACATTTTATAGGTTAGATCGTTTAAAGTACTGTCGGATTCAAGGATCGGAAGCTTAATTGCAGCTGCATTAGCGCTTGCTGCGGCTGCCTCTGAATAAGCATTTTGTGTTGCTTCTGCTAATTTTTGCCGTAGATCTGACCATTGCATGGCTAATCTTTGTTGATTAGAACGTAATTGCTGAGCTTGTGAATGTAATTGTTCCAGCTTGTCCATGTCAGCGGAATGATGTAAGTGGTTATTACTTTCTTCCACTAACCCTTTAGCTGGAGTTGGGTGTTCAGTAGAACCACAAACTGGACAAGGCTGTCCCATCTGCAGCTGATGTGCCAAATTATCGACCATATGTCGTGTTTCTTCGGCTCTTGCCGCTTGTTTGCAGCGTTCGATTACTTGCATGATATGCTGCGGAAGTCGTTCCGCGTTTTGCGCTGCAGGATAATACGAGTCCATAGCTTTTTCCGTTAGATCAAGGAGCTGCAAAAGCCGAAAATGATGACTTTTTTGGAGATCTGAAAAAGTCTCAAGGTTCGATTGTTCCTCATTTATTTGTTGCTGCTGTACATGAATTTGCAGTGACCCTTCATTCACTTGCGCTTGAGTGATTTCGATCCTATGTTTATCACGCATCGCGGATTGCAGCAATTGACGAAATTCAGCCTTCACGTCCAGTTTTTTCAATTCTTCATTTAATTCATTCTGCTTATCCATCGCCCGTTTATGGATATCTTGCTTCTTCTGCAATTCCAAAACGAAATCCGCTAATTGTTGTTTAAAATGGGTTTGTTTAGCTAGAAGTTCGTTCTCAAGCAAACGTCCTCTTTGGATATCACTTTCGAGCGACATGGCTTGCTTTAATTGCTCCATTCTCACCTGCAAGGAAGCATCTTGGCTAATAAGTTCTGCTTTACGGAGTTCATGCTCCTCTGAAAAAAGTTCATTTTGTTTCGTCGCCGCATTAAACTGTTGTGTCTTCTGCTCCAACTGAGCTTCTATTTCCAGCAATTGCTGATTCGCACCCTCCCACTCTTGGAGAAAATGATGAATCCGTCCAGCTTGATCCGCCGATTTTAACTGCTTCTCCTGCTGATTGACGCGAACCGCGTGCATAGACAATTCGCTGCGCTGCGCTTCAAGCGCAAGCCTCTCTTGCTGCAAGCTGCGAATCTGCTTCTGCTCTTCCCACTGCTGCATGATTTGTTCAAGAAGCATACGCTGCTGTCTAGCCAGCTGCTCCGCTTCTGCAAGCTGCGCTTTGGAAGCTTGCAGCGCCAGCTCAGAAGCATCGCCCAGCCCCTGCTGCTCAGCCGCCACTTGCTTCATCGTCATGTCTGTTTCTTTGGTTCGTTGACTTATTTTTGCATTTAATACATCCCCATAATGCTCCAAATGAAACAATCGCTGCAGCATTTGCCGACGATCTGTTCCTTTTAAAGCGAGAAATTCAGCAAATTTTCCTTGCGGCAAAACGACAGCGCGAGAAAAGTCCTGCATCGTTAAACCGAGGATTTGCTGTACCTGTATATTAACATCAGCTGCTTTATCGGCGAGTACGATCTGTTCGACTTTCGCATTAGCTGCATCGAAAAGCGCAGATTCACTATGGATAAAAGGATGACTACGATCTAAATGAATTTCAATAAGCCGACATAGTGTACTATTCACCGATACATCGGATGCACGCTTAAATTGGCGATCTATGCGATATCTACGCGGTCCGTCTGCATGTGACAACTCGAAGGTAAAGCTCACATAAACTACATTTTCGGCATGATTCAGAATACCCTGTGTTCCATTGCTCGCACGTTCTACTTTCCCATATAGCGCTAATGTCATGGCATCTAAAATAGTCGACTTGCCGCTGCCTGTCGGGCCAAATATGCCGAAGACACCAGCATCACATAGCATCGTGAAATCAATTTCCTGCTTTTCGCGATAGCTTTGTAAACCGGACCATGCCAAATGAATCGGTTTCATCGTCTATTCCTCCCTCTCTGCGGTGGAAGCCATCATTTCCACATCCGTTGATTGCTGCAGTAATTCAAGAAATAAGCTGACCAGGGCTGGCTCCGCTTGGGCGCCACCGGTCTGGCGGGTATAAAAGCGACGGAAAATTTCATCGATCGGCAGCTGATCACGACGCATAATTTCGCTGGCTACTGTTTCATCGGCCATAGAGTATATGGGGCGAATGTGAATGATTCCCGAATGCTGCTTACGCAGGCTTTGGATTTGCTCCATGGAAAGCGAATCTTGAATATGGAGCTCAAGATCGATCCAAGCGCGAGCATCCTTGCCTTCATCTAACCAGCGATGTACTTGAGCAATCCCCTCTGTCGCTCTCCACCGAACGAGCGGTTTGCCGCTGCTCAGATACACCTCATGCCATTGCGGAACTCCGCCGGGCTGCAGGTCGATAATGGTCACCGATTTGGCTTGTCCCGCTTCGGAGAAACTGTAAGCGAGCGGAGAACCTGAGTAGCGAATGAGGGAGTCTGGCGAATGAATGAGTGAGTCGTGAGCGCCATTGAGTGAGTCGGTGTGATTAATTGAGTCGAAGGCGCCATTGAGTGAGTCGGTAGAGCGATTGGGTGTGTCGGTAGAGCGATTGAGTGAGTCAGTAGAGCGATTGAGAGATGTTGTTTTTATGAGCTGCGGTCGATGCAGGTGACCGAGCGCCACATACTGAGCATTGGCACAAAGCGCAGACGTGTCTACGGTGTAAGCGCCGCCCACTTGGATAGGGCGCTCCGATTCGCTTTCTGCGCCGCCGAGTACATAGAGGTGGCTCATAATGAGATTCACTGTTCGCGGAGTAAACTGGGTCGCCTGTCGGGCGACCAGTTGTGCGATGCGCTGTGAATAAGCGCCGCGCAGGCTGGCCTCGTCGGCCTCATCCGCAAGCAGCTCGCGGAGACGCGACTCCGACGGGTAAGGGAGCGCGAATAGCAGCGCGCGCTCTCCCGTGCGGGTCACGTCGACGCGCTGCAGCTGCGGCGTCGGCAGCCCGACGAGCGTGATGCCTTGGCGCAGCGCGAGCGGCGCTGCGGCCATCAGGCGTTCGGGGTTATCGTGATTGCCGGCAATCGCGATAACATGACGCCCGCCGCCGTCGGCAAGACGCGCAAGCCCGTCATAGAAGAGCTTCTCCGCCGCTGCGGGCGGATTGACCGAATCATAAGCATCGCCGGCCATGAGCACAACGTCAATCTGCTCGTCCCGCACAATGGCGACTAGCTCGTCCATAAATGCTTCCTGCTCTTCTTGTCGGCTGCGTCCTTCTAAGGTTCGTCCCAAATGCCAATCGGCTGTATGTAATATCCGCATGCTCTCCTACCTTCCGCAAATTATTTTTCCAGCAATGGCACCAAATGCACGCCATCGAAGAAAAACAAGTATTTTTCCGTAACGGGTTTTTTCAAAATCTGTCCTACTGCTTTGGCGTAAAGCTCCAGTTGAATGCGATATCGTTCTCCAAGCTGCGACACATCTTCGTGCCGAACAGCATCGGTTTTATAGTCAAGTAAAATTAAGCCTTCATCCTCTTCAAACAAACAATCAATGACACCTTGAATCAGTACCGTTTCCGCTGCGATCGTACCACGGGTATGCGGGTAAACTTCTCCAGCCTGCAGACCATAGCTAAAAGGTGTTTCTCTCCATACAAGCTTGGCGTTAAGCAGCCGTTTTCCAATCTCAGTCGCAAAAAACGCAGCGATTACCTCGCCATCGACGGCCTCATATTGCTCCAAGGTTAACATTTGCAGCGCTCGCATTCTTGCAACCGTCTGACGAATTTCATCCAACGTTAAACCGGGGTGCAGCGGCAGCTGCTGCATGACTGCATGATACACCGTTCCCCGCTCCGCTGCATTTAATTGCTTTTGCTCAATAAAACGTGGTCGTCGAAACAACATCCGCTTGGCTCCCATAGGGGCAGGTTGGATTCCAGGTTTAATGCCCTCATCTATAATCTCGTCCATGGTCTCATTAAGTTCAACCGTTCCTTGAAAATCTCCGAGTCGCTTTAACTCTGTCACGGATGTCTTTGATAGCAGCTGGGAAGCCATTTCATAGGGATAGCGCCAAGATAAACGTTCCTCGACTTCACGCTGCAATGCACTGGACGGCAGCTGAATTAATTGCAGTTCACGTACTTTTTCAAGCTGTGGTTGCTCTTGGATAGCTTCGGCAGCTGCAGCTGCCTGCGAAACGAAAATCTCAGGCTGAATCATCGCTACATTCCAATAAGAAGCCGTATAGCCCTGCTTTGAATCACCTTGCGGCAGCTCCAGCCCTGCTCTGATGCGAAAGGGCTCCGCTTGCGGATGACGAATGATCGCCGGACCAATCCAATCCAGGTAACATCTTGCCTTGGCTAATTCGTAATCGGGAAGCTCTGCTGCCATGCTTCCCAGCTGACGACCCCAATTTTGCAGCTGCTTGTCCAACGAACGCACTGTGCCCAGCAAATATAGTTTTTCTCTGGCTCGTGTCAGTGCAACATAAAGCACGCGCATCTCCTCCGCAAGTGTTTCCATCCGCATTCGCCTTTTAATAGCAAGGTAAGGCAGCGAAGGATAGCTCACACGCAGCATGGTATCGACAAATTTGGGACCAAAACCTAGTTCCTTATGCAGTAAAAAGGAACCATTCAAGTCCTGCTGATTGAACATTTTGGCTAAACCCGCTACAAAAACAATGGGAAATTCCAAGCCTTTGCTTTTATGGATGGACATGATGCGCACCACATCTTCTTGCTCACCCAAAGCTCGCGCAGTTCCCAAATCACCCCCGCTATCCCTCATCCGTTCAATGAAACGTAAAAAGCGAAACAACCCGCGAAATGAAGTAGCTTCATACTGCCTCGCCCGATCATACAAAGCGCGTAAATTTGCTTGACGCTGCCCGCCTCCAGGCATACCGCCGACAAAATCATACAATCCCGTTGCACGGTATATTTCCCAAATTAAATCAGCTAAAGCACCTTGCTTCGCATCCTCTCGCCAACCATTTAATTGCTTCAAAAAAGCAAGAAGCTTAAGCGACAGCTGCTGTGCTTCATTCTCATCAACCTGTCCTTCGTGCACCAATTCCGCATATTTTTGTACCGCAGCATAATATCTCCCTTGCTTTTGCACCAAACGAATTTGCGCTAATTCATCCGCTGTTAAACCCACAATGGGCGAACGAAGCACCGCAGCAAGGGGAATATCTTGATATGGATTATCAATAATTTGTAACAAAGACAAAACAACCTCAACTTCCATCGCCGTAAAATAACCTGTATTTAAATCCGCATAAGCCGGAATCGCTTGCTGCCTTAGTTCTTCCATTAACGTCGGCGCCCAATTTCTTGTCGCTCTTAATAAGATCACGATATCTCGATAAGCAATCGGTCGCGACCCGCCTGTTTTTTTATCAAATACTTGGAAGATAGGTTGTCCATCCAGCCCCATCAAACGTCGAATATGCAGCGCGATCAAACGCGCCTCCATTTCTGCCGTCTTTAACTCTAAAGCTTCCTCAGCAATCGAGCCTTCAGCTGCCGGATTCTCCTCTTCGTCCTCGGAATCCGTGAAATCTGCTGTCTGAGCTTCGCCCTGCTCCGCATTCTCGCCATCCCGATCAATCAATAAAAGCTCAATTGCAAAATCATTATTGTCTGCTATAGCAGCATATTCACTCGCTCCTTCTGGATACCCCGCCCCATATATGAGCTCCGCACTGCGATCGTAAGCGACTTCCCCAACGGTCTCATTCATGATCTGTTTGAAAATATAATTCACGCCATTGACCACCTGCCGTCTACTGCGAAAGTTGCTGGCCAAATCAATTCGTCTTCCTGCCCCGCCATCCGTTTTACGATAGCTTTTATATTTTTCCATAAATAAACCGGGTTCGGCAAGACGAAAACGATAAATACTCTGTTTGACATCCCCGACAATAAACCGATTACCTGGATTTTTGCGTGAAATCAACTCAATAATCGCTTCCTGTACCCGATTTGTATCCTGATATTCATCCAACAGTACCTCAACAAACTGCTCTTGGTAATCGAGTGCAGCACGAGAAGGCAGTAGATCATCTTGGGTGGAATGGGGATCTCGTAAGATCTCCAAGCAATAATGCTCCAAATCAGCAAAATCAAGCAAGCTTTTTTCTAGCTTCGCCTGTTTGTAGCGATCACCAAATCGTGTAACTAGATCCACTAAAGCACGCATCAACGGTTCCATCTCTGTCAATTCAGCAATAAACTGCTCCGGTGAGCGTCCGAACAGCTCTGACTTTAGCTTATTTAACGTATCTTTCGCACGATCACGCAATTGTTTCACATTTTCCTGCAGTCCTTTATCGTAATCATCACCTTTGCAGGGACTTAAACGACCAAAGCCAGCCGATTGAAAGCCTTCATACAAATTCCCCCAAGAATGCTCTGAAGCCTCTTGTAAATACTGAATAAGCAATAGCTCCCCTTGCAAGTTAGCCAAATAGGGGGCTGGTCCTCCCGGCATTTCTGCCATTCGTATGGCCTCACGCAGTAATCCCTCGATGCCGTTTAGCTCCAAACGCACATCACCGGAAAGACTGTTAAACCATAAAGCTTGAGCATTTTCGCTGCCCGCTTGAAACTGGCCTACTCTCTCATTTAACCATTTCACAGGCTGCGGATGGCTGCGCGAAGCATCATATAATTCTTCAATCAGTGCAAATAAGGCATCATCGCTTCGTTCACCGCTGAACCACTCTATAAGCTGCCAAAAATCAGCACGGTGAAAATGATCGCCATTGGTTTTGTTGGTATCTTCATCACTTCCATTGTTGTCTTCAGTAGTTTTATTGCTGCTAGCATCTGCACTCGTTTCGATGTTTTCCCCATAACATTCCTCAAGCAGTTCTTGAAGCTGGTCGTGGCGGAGCAAAGCTGCTTCGGTTTCATTGGCGATGCGAAAGCCCGGATCCAAATGCACAACTTGAAAATAGCGCTGTATAACCTCCATGCAAAAAGAGTGCAGCGTCGTAATCGAAGCACGATGGATTAACGCGAGCTGACGGCGAAGATGTTGTGAATCTGGCTGTGCGAACAAAGCCTTCTCCAACGCTTCGCCTATGCGATGGCGCATCTCCGCAGCAGCCGCTTTTGTAAAAGTAGCGACGAGTAAACGATCCACATCAAGCGGCTGCTGCTCATCTGAAACACGTCGAATAATGCGTTCTACGAGAACGGCTGTTTTTCCGGAGCCAGCAGCTGCAGCAACGAGAATATTGCCGCCGCGCATCGAGATCGCATCCCATTGCTCATCCGTCCATGTGCTGCCCGCTGGTTTAGCTGCTTGTCGTTCCATCCTGCTCTCCTCCTTTCGACTGTAATGGGCCATCATTTTTTAGCTTTTCTCCGGCAAGCTGCAAAGGTATTCTTGTATTCTGAAATTCTTCAGCAAGATCCATGCTCATCGCTTCCCATACTTGTTCCTTGCTGTGCTGTTTCAATACACGATAACCGTTTCCGGGAAACATTGGATCAAACTGACAGATGGGCTTATAATTACAAAACGTGCAGGCCACCTGATCACCCAGCCGAAATGGCTCGACACCGACATCACCATTCGTAATACCCGTTCCAATTTGACGAATCGTTTGCCTGACATAGCTTTGGAGCAATCTCCACTGCTCCGACGATGCAATAGAAGCTGATTTATAAAAGCTGCCGTCTTTTTTCAACGATACCGGAATAAGTGTGGAATGACCGCTGCCACCATTTAATCCATCATCCATAAGGCCGACGACTTCTGCATCAGCTAATACAAGACCGCGTGTTTTGAAGCGTTTAAGCAATTCTTTTTCAACTTCCTCTTCCAGCAGTGCATTTTTGCTTTGAATCAATGGATTGTGCACGTGAAAATAGAGCACACCCGCAGGCGTCGCCTTCTGCCCGATCCATTGTTCCGCATGCGTGATGACCACATCCAAATAAGTTAACATTTGCAATGAAAGGCCATGATACACTTCTGCCAAATTTAACGAAGTTCGACTCGATTTATAATCTATAATCCGTAATAATGCGCCTTGCGCCCCGTCAGCTCGATCGACGCGATCAATGCGTCCAATGATATCCATTGAAAAACCATTATCCAATTGAAAATTTAAAGATGGCAGCGTCTGTCCCGGACCAAAACCAAGCTCAAGATCAATCGGAATAAAAGCACCGCGACGAGCATGCTCTGCCAGCATGACCGCTGTGCGCCCGATAATATTTTTCAATTTATGCGCAATATAACGATACCTGGATGAACTAAGTAAAATCTCGCTCTGCAAACGCGGCGCCAATTGATCAATGACAAATGCCGCACGTTCATTCAATTGCGCCGAACTAAGCATTCCCCATTCTGTTTGCTCTAGCTGCATTTGCTTAATTAATCCGCTTAATGCCGCATGGAACAACTGCCCGATATCTGGCGCTTCCAACCGATAAATACGTCTCTCTTGCAGTCTTAAACCATGCGAAACAAACTGCGCAAATGGACAGGCTACAAATCGCTCCATTCGCGATACGCTTGCCCGCAGATGCTGACCATATAACTGAATGCTCGTTGCTTCAGCTAACGCAGGCTCATGGTTGGTATACGATAAAGCGCGCATCATCGTATGCAGCTTGTCCCGCCAAAGCGGCTGTTCGGCAAACCAGTTGTAAACATGCCACCACAGCGGAGCAATTTGGCCCCCTTGTAAGGCTTGCTTCAGTTGCGTCGTTAAATAAGAAAGCACTCGATCTGGGTGAGAAATATAGTCAAGCTGCACAACTTCTACTTGGGAACCATCTGGCTCCGCCAGCAATAATTGCTCCTGCATTCGTGGAAATAACGATTTCACTTGCTTAATAATTTCCGAGGGCAGAAGTGACTTCCCTTCCTCATCGGCAAGCGGATAGCTTATCCATAAGTGCTCCGATGGGGCGCATAAAACCGTATAAATTAAAAACTGCTCATCCAGCAGCTTTCTCCGACTGCCGTCCGCCAAATGCAAACCAGTTGCAAGCAAAAGCTCCCGTTCATTTTCCGAAATAATGCTATCTTCATTCATCCGTTGGGGCATTACACCGTCATTCACACCTAGCACAAAGGCATGCTTCACCTGCGCTGAACGAGTGCGATCGATACTGCCGATCAGCACTTGATCTAAAGACGGTGGAACGAGTCCTAAACGGATGCTCTCTAAACCGGCATCCAACAGACGAACAAATAATTCTAGAGTAACGGGTTCCGCTCCCATCATCTCTACCATCTGATCCAGCATGTCCATAACATGGTCCCAGACTTGCTTATGCTCACGAGCTTTTTGCGGATTTCCCGCAGCTAAAGCATCATCACTCCATTGCTGCAGCCTTTCGGGCACACCAATTTCACTTAGCAAGTTGTATAAAGCTTCTGTACACTGCTGGAGATTTTCGGCGCGAACCATTTGCTGCTGCAGGCGTAATAACGGTCCAATCACCGCTCGACTGCTTGCCTGAATTCGTCGCAGCGAAGCCAGCTCATCCGTTTGTGCAGCAACTGCTCCATCTTCTAACGTAACCGGGCGTTGGATTTCCCAGCTTCGTGCTTCCAGCCAGCGATAACCATGAATCCCATAAGCAAGAACATAATTTTCCAGCTCGTCCATCGAACCGTGATCCATTCCAAGATCTCCATCAAACGAATTTAAAGGGAGTAAAAAATCTGTTTTCACACAACGAAACACAGCGTCATAAGGCCAATTGTATTGTACCACTTCCAACGCAGAGCGAATAAATTCAACTACAGGATGATGCATCATCGTGCTTTTTTGATCCAAAAAATACGGAATCCCGTAATCTTCAAAAACAGCAGCCAATAAATCACCATAAGCTTCCATATTCCGAACACGTACAGCAATATCGCGCCATCTCAGCTGCTTTTCTCGTACAAGCCGCAGCATTTCGCGGGCAGCCCCTTCTACTTCAGCTCTGCGATGCACTGCCGCATGAAGGGAAATCTGAATGTCCTGCTGATGAACATACAGCTTTCTGCGTGGCGAAAGGCGCTGTTCGTAATTACGCTCCAAATGCGCCAGCATTGGACTGTGTGCAAAGCGCGGCAATAGCGTATTATCAAGCATAATAACCTCGGACGTTCTCATTCCGAGCGCTTCCAGCTGTTCTTGGAGATAAACCATCGTCATCGCAGTGGGATGAAATAAATTCAGCTCATCCGGCCGTTCTCCTGAATGATAAGTCCGGTCTAAACATAACGTAATCGTCACACTGCGACAGTGCCGCATACATTGCAGCAATACTTCTTGCTCTTGCGGTGTAAAACCAAAAAATCCATCGATCCAGATATCTGCTTCGCAGACCCCAATACTTTTATGCAGCTGCTTAGCCAAATTCGCCAAATAATCCTCGCCATCCAAATATTGTTTAGCCAGCACCTGCTCAAATTCGCCATAAACAAGCAGCAAATCATGCAGCTTGTCGCTTAACATCGAAGTTCCCTCACCATTGCTTTTCCCAACCGCAGAAAACTTTTTATTAAAATAATCCGTCAAATGATCAGCAGAAATACAATATCTTTTTAATTCGCTAAAAAAAGCATTTAAGCGTTCCAGAAAACCCAGCTTCTCCTGAGCGCTTCGAAACAGCTTTAATTCAGCTTGATGTTTATGTAAAATGCGCTGCAGCAGCATTGTTTTACCGATATCATCAATCGGGACTTTCGCAGTGTCTCCCGTCTCTTGCATCACTCTCCAGGCTAGCCTGCGGAAGCTTAGCACCTGTGCGCGAATAATTCCGCCTAGCGCAGGCGTTGACACCAAAGCGTGCTCCGCTTGGAAAGTGGCCTGTTCGGGCACCAGCAATATAAGCGGATTACCCTGTGGATCTGCCGCCAATTGCTCGCGAATGTCATCCAGACAGCGCCTGCTTTTCCCGCTTCCTGCCCGGCCAATTATAAATCGTATGGTCATCTCGCCGCTCCTTATTCATCCTTTTGCATGCTCAAATAGTTCACTTCTTTCATTTTAACATATTTACGATATACATGATTTACATGTGAATTTATATCCGGAGTAATTTATGGAATAAAAAAGGGTGGGGTTGGAAAAAATAATCAAATTATTGAAATGACATGGAGGATAAGGCATGTTTCCAAAGCGCCTAAAAAAGAAAACATCTCGTGCCGAAATCCAGGAAAGTCAAGACTCGCAACCATCTCAGAACCAGTCTTTTCATGATGATTTAAAAAGCAATATTGCAACCATCCAATCCGAACTGGGAAACAGTAATGATCTAATCATTAGGGAATTTCAAGTAGGTGGAAAAATTAATGCCGCAGCTGTATTTACGGATGGGTTGTGTGACCAAAAGACCCTATCTGATTTTATTATAAAAAACTTGATGCATCTTCAAGATGAGGCTGTAAACCTGGATAAAGATATAGGTACAGATAAAATACTTCAAGTAGTAAAAGAACGATTATTAACTTTTGGAGATGTAAGAGAAATTTCAGATTGGAAGCATCTCTTTCCTGCGATATTGTCCGGAGATTCGGTTTTGCTTTTCAACGGTTGTCATAAAGCGATTGCCGCCGCAACGAAGGGAGGCGAAAATCGAGGCGTCACTGAACCATCCACGCAAACGGTCATCCGCGGTCCGAAAGAGGGTTTTTCGGAATCGATTCGTACAAATACTTCCTTGATTCGAAGAAAAATAAAGAGCCCGAAATTATGGCTGGAAGAAAGAACCATTGGTGAAGTGACCCAAACCCAAGTCGGTATCATGTATATCAAAGGAATCGCCAATGACGAGATCGTTCAGGAAGTAAGAAACCGTTTGGATCGAATTAAAATCGATGGAATCCTTGAATCCGGATATATTGAAGAATTGATCCAAGATGAAATATGGACTCCGTTCCCTACCGTTTTTAACAGCGAAAGACCTGATGTTGTAGCTGCCGGTTTGCTTGAAGGAAGGGTGGCTATTTTGATTGATGGAACACCTTTTGTATTACTGGTCCCCGTTGTTCTGAGCAGCTTTTTACAATCGGCGGAAGATTACTATCAGCGTTTTGATTTCGGTACTTTTTTGCGAATTTTGCGGTTTGTTTCATTTTTTATTGCATTACTCTTTCCTTCGCTTTATGTGGCGGTTGCAACTTTTCATCAGGAGATGATACCTACCTCTTTAATGCTGCATTTGGCTGTCCAGCGTGAAGGAGTTCCTTTTCCGCCCATCGTGGAAGCTTTTTTGATGGAGATCGTATTTGAAGTCCTGCGTGAAGCCGGGGTCCGGATGCCAAGTGCTGTAGGAAATACCATCTCGATTGTAGGGGCATTGGTCATTGGACAAGCCGCAGTGGAAGCCGGCATTGTTTCACCTGCTATGGTTATCGTCGTTTCGTTCACCGCCATCACCAATTTTGTTCTCCCTTCAGTAAGTATAGCGATCGCTGTACGATTGCTGCGTTTTGTTTTTTTAATTCTTGCGGGTACTTTAGGGATGTACGGAATTGCTGTAGGGTTAATCATTCTTGTGTTGCATTTAGCCAGCATAAGATCATTTGGCATTCCATACTTAAAACCTTTTGCACCATTTATGGCAAAAGAGCAAAAGGATGCTCTATTTCGTTTCCCGCATTGGGCTATGAATACGCGTCCGCTTTTTTTAAGTGAAGATCAAGTGCGCCAAGGCAATGATCAGAAGCCGGAAAAACCGCCCGGAGATAATCCTAGACTAGATGGAGAATGATGCGATGCGCAAAAAAATCTTTATTATAATTTTGATGATAATGTTCTCCACTACTTTGGTGGGATGCTGGGATATTAAATATTTGGATGAGCTTTCAATCGTTATAGCAATGGGCATGGATAAAGGTGAGGGACATGAAATACAAGTTACAGTTCAAGTGGTAAACCCTGCTGAAGTATCAATGGGAGGAGGTAAGATCGGCGGAGGTGGTAAAAGTACTGTTACTACGTATAGCGAAACAGGGCGGACGATTTTTGAAGCTGTGCGGAAAATCGCCAATAAAACTTCAAGAAAATTATATTTTTCACATAATCAAGTGCTTGTAATTGGCGAGAAACTGGCACGTGAAGGAGTAAGTCCATTATTTGAATTTATTGAACGTGATCCTGAGGTTCGTACGGATTTTTATGTTGTCGTAGCTAAAGGCGCCAGAGCTTCTGATGTGCTAAAAACTACGACACCAATCGAAAAGATCCCCGGAGCCAAAATACACAAATCCGTTGAGAACGCTGAAAAAAACTTAGGAACCTCTTATGGCGTGAGTGTCAAAGATATTATCGAGAGCATCGGTTCGAAAAAAAAACAATTCGCGGCGGGAAGTATTGAAATTGTAGGAGACTTAAAAATGGGCGCCAGCAAACAAAACGTGGAAAAAATCGATCCTCTAACGACTTTAAAAATAAACAGCATGGCGGTGTTTAAGGATGAAAAGCTAGTTGATTTTTTTGATCCGAAGGAATCAAGGGGAATTGCATGGACTCAAGATAAAATTAAAAATACGGTCATCAACATTCCTTGTAAGAATGAAGGGAACATAGCCGTTGAAGTCATACATTCCTCCACAAGAATGAAGGCGAAGTTTCAGCAAGGACAACCATTCATCGTGATCCGTATCGATCAAGAAGCAAATATAGGGGAGAGCTTATGCCCTGACATTGATTTAACCGACAAAGAAACTTTTACTCAATTAGGGAAAGGAACAGAAGAACAGATCAAAAAAGAGATACTTGATGCGGTGAAAAAAGCGCAAAAATTGAAGACGGATATATTCGGTTTTGCTGATGCTGTATATAAAGCGAATCCGGCATATTGGAAAAAAAACAAGACCAATTGGAATGATCTTTTCTCTAAAATCCCTGTTCAAATCGAAGTGGATACGGAAATAAGAAGAGATGGAACAAGAAATAAATCCTATTATATGACTAATACATAGGGAATGAAAAGGAGTAAGAAAGCATGGTCAGTGTTATGGGAGTAATTGCTGCTGGTATTGCTATTTTCTTTTGGGAAGGGAAATTGTTATTTAAACAAAAAAAGAATAAAGAAATGGTTGTTTTATCATCGTCATTGCTTTTGGCAGTGCTGCTCTATATTGGTGTTGCTCTACATCTTCCCATCCCATCTCCAAGTGAAGTGATTGGAAAATTGTTGGAGCCTATTGTTAAACCCATTGTTCTTTGGATTAAAGGAGGATCTTCATGATTGAAAATGGCAAGATTGCACCTTTACAATTTGGTATCCTTGTTTTTATGTTTGCTTTAGGAAATGCTGTTTTAATCTTGCCCTCCATTATCGTTTCCATTGCGAAACAAGATGCGTGGATTTCAGTTTTGCTTGGCATCATCGTGGATATTTCATTTATTTTTTTATGGGTCCACTTATCTAAGAAATATCCTAAGCAAAGCATCATTCAATATAGTGAACGAATTTTGGGGAAATGGCTCGGTAAAATCGTTGGTTTCGTATATGTATTGTACTTTCTATACCTTAGTGCATTGGTGCTTCATAACGTAGGAGATTTTATTACAACCAATGTTTTAATACAGACACCAATGGAGTTTGTTCATATCATTTTTATGCTTTCTGTCATTTATGCTGCTTATTTGGGACTTGAGGTGATCGCAAGATCGAGTGAACTATTTTTTCCTTGGGTAATCATCATTTTTATTATTACCACAATTCTGTTGTTAAAGGACATCCATTTGTCGAAATTATTACCTATATTACCTGATGGTTGGCAAGCTCCAGTTAAAGGTATGTATCCTTTGCTCGGATTCCCAATCAGCGAGTTAGTTGTATTTTTGATGATTTTTCCGTTTGTTGATCGACAGAATAAAATTAAAAAGTATTTTACCCTATTTATTATCAGTACAGCGTTACTCGCTACTCTGATCGTTATTATTTCGATATCCGTTTTAGGGGTGGACATCACAGCAAGAAGTACCTTTCCTGTATTTGATGTTGCTAAAGAAATAAAGATCGGTATTTTTTTTGAGCGTGTGGAAGTTCTAATTATGGGTATTTGGATTATGACGATTTTTGTAAAATTGTCATTTTGTTTTTATGCAGCAAACCTCGCATCGGCTCAGCTTTTCAATTTGAAAAGTTATCGTGTAACCATTCTTCCTTATGGAATATTAGTTACCGCTTTATCTTTAATCGTTCATCCCAATACGGCTCAATATGCTTGGTTTATAACGGGAGCGTATCAAATCTATAGTTTGTTTCATGGATTTTTTATACCTGCATTTTTACTGCTAGCAGCAAAAATTCGCAAAATAAATGAATAATATT
Organism: Bacilli bacterium; assembly: GCA_028287395.1. Classification (GTDB taxonomy): domain Bacteria; phylum Bacillota; class Bacilli; order Paenibacillales; family NBRC-103111; genus Paenibacillus_AC. The sequence continues at coordinate 20,711 of JAQBPR010000011.1, read as the reverse complement.
CTTAAAACTTTGAAAATTGGACCGATTAAAAAAACCATAAGGCGCGGTTCTCCAAAAATCAAGGTGCGCCAATAGGAATGAGGTTTTACGAATGACCACATCAACAAACGTTTATCGGCGGCGCTGGTATGTTCTGATGACAGTCGGGATCGGGACATTTTTGTCGTCCCTGAATACAAGCATCACCAATACAGTCTTGCCTGTGATCCAACGGGCACTAGGCCTACCCTAAGCCAATCGGAATGGATCGTACTGATTTATCTCCTCGTCTTGACGTTGTTCCTGCTGCCTGTTGGCAAACTGTCCGATGTGTGGGGACATCGGCGGATTTTTCTGTCCGGTTTTGCTCTTTTCACGTGTTCGGCCGTGTTGTGCGGGTTGTCAGGGAAATACGTGTCTCTTTTATGGGGGAGGGGATTTTTGGCGCTTGCCGGATCCATGATCCTATCTGTCGGCCCTGCACTTATTTCGACTACGTTTCCGGAAGAACAACGGGGGCGCGTACTTGGCATTCAGGCGATTATGACCTATATCGGCCTGTCGCTCGGCCCCGTCCTTGGAGGGTGGTTGACCCAGTTGTGGGGGTGGCCGATCATTTTTTTCATAACGGTCCCTTTCGGCTTGGCCGGTCTGGCACTAGGCATTTGGGCAGTGCCGAAGCTGGTCCCGAAGCAGCGGAAAGGTCTGGATCTGATCGGATTTTTCTCAGCCATAGTAACGGTTGCGGTAACATACCACCATGATCAATCTTGCTATTGAGGCGTTGCCACGAACATAAGTTATGAATAAATTCACAATTGGAATAACTTACGTTTACGTAAAGTGTGATATACTTTTTTGGAACGTGAAATATATAGAGAGTAAGAAAAGGAAGTGGAGAGATTGGAGAAGAACAATAAAAAATGGTGGATTCTTTCTGTTACAAGCTTGGGGGCTTTGCTGTCAGCACTGAATTTCAGTACGCTAATCATAGCTCTTCCCGATTTGATTCGGGGGCTTCATGCATCAATGATGCAGGCGATGTGGATTATGCTGGCATATATGGTCGCGATGACTCTAACCGCGTTGGTTGCGGGTAGCATTGCTGATATTATAGGTCGCAAACGGCTCTATATGTTCGGGATTATTTTCTTTACGATTGTTTCATTAATCAGCGGATTTGCGCCCAACGCGGCTTGGTTAATCGTGTTTCGAGTGTTACAGGGAATCGGGGGAGCTATCCTTATGGCGCTTAGTACGGCGATCGTGGCCGATGCTTTTCCCAAAAACGAACTTGGTCGTGCGTTGGGTGTGAATATTACAGTTGTCGCCATCGGACAAATTATCGGGCCTGTGCTCGGTGGATGGTTGACCACAGCATACGGATGGCAATGGACGTTCTGGTTTAACGTACCTTTCGGGATCATTGCTATTCTTTGGGGTCTTTGGGCTATGGGGATATCAAGGGACGATACGGCTAAAGCAGCGAGTCGGAAATTTGACAGTTGGGGACTCCTTACTTACATCATTTCCATTTCGGGATTGCTTCTGGCCTTGACGTGGGGGCCACTGCAATCCTGGAGTTCCCCGGTCGTATGGGTAGGAGCTGCGGCATTTGTTATTTGCTTTCCTATCTTCATTCTTGTTGAAACGAAGCATCCGGCTGCTCTTTTGCATATTCCTTTGCTGTTCAACCGCAGGTTCTCAATGGGAGTATACTCGGCGGCATTAAATTCATTGGCGCGTATGGCGATCATGTTCATGCTGATCTTTTATTACCAAGGAGTTCTCGCTTACGATGCTCTGAAAGCCGGTATTTTACTAATTCCTTTGGCTATTGGCATGCTGGTATTTGCTCCTATATCGGGATGGATTGGGGACCGCTTTGGGGAAGTGGCTCCGGCCACGATTGGCCTTCTAATCAGCACGGTCGGGCTTCTTGGTCTGGCAGCCAATTCAGGTGCACACAGCCCATATTTAATTCAAGCGGTATGGATGACTATCATTAGCATTGGTACTGGATTGTTTAATTCACCCAATACAGGAAGTGTAATGAATGCGGCTGGACCGAAATATCGGGGTGAAGCCTCGGGGATTTTATCGATGATGACTAATCTCGGCATGATCTTCAGCATCGCTTTCTCCATGCCTATAATTACAGGCAATATCCCCAAAGACGCCATGATGGCTATTTTTTCCGGAACGATGGTCGGATTGGATGGCAGTTCGTCTTCCATGATTGGCTTTATTACAGGCTTGCATATTGTATTCTGGGTTATGGCTGCGTTGTTGCTCCTTGCTGCGATTCTTTCTTACTTCCGCAATAGCAATAGCAATAGCAAAAGCGAAAAACAAGATCAAACCCATACAGCGGCATAATGCCGATTTCATTGGGTAAATAGGGATAAAAAAAAGTCTGTTCTCTAATGGGTACAGACTTTTTTCTCTGCAAACAAGCCGTCTCTTTTATCTATTTCGGATAATGGTATCCGATGAATCAACTTGATATTCGAATAATATTTTATAATCCAGAACACTAAAGGAGTGTGTTCTAAAAGTGGCGACGAGGAGTAATGGGTGTGCTTGTAAAAGTTTATGTGCCGACTTTGAAAATGAGGCTGGAAAGCACATTCATTACGCAACATAGCTATACTTTTGGAACACACAGTAAAGGAAAGTCTTAAAATTAAACATTAAAGAAGGAATTAATATGCCTTTTCTTAGATTTAAAGGATTCGAGAAAGATTTGTTAAAAAACATTTCTTCAATGATTATCGAGGAATTTTCCTACATTGCTAATGTCGCTAAAGAAATAGTAAAAATTGAGCTCATCAATGTAGAGCAAATAACAAATAGTCCAATGTCTGTAGAAATTCTTATGTTTCAAAGAAAGAACGAGATACACGATGAAATTGCAAAAATGATTTATAAAATTCTCAGTGAATACGGATATAAACATACTCATATCTTTTTTATTATGCTCACCCCTTCTTTTTATTACAAAGAAGGTCTTCCGTTAAAAGAGATTCCAAGGCTAAATCATCTGGACATATGAACCTTATCCTTGATTTTTAAGGGTTCTCTGTTTTTAGAAACATAAGTTTGCCGAAGCGGCAAACTTATGGGTTAGTGACAGCAAATTTTTTAAGAGAATCGTTGAGAATCCAAAACACAATCAGCAGACAACCCTGCGAGGCTAAGTGGCGGGGTTACCAGGCTGGTACACTTATTTCCCCCAAAGAATTTGCCCTGACTGCACTTTACTTAGATGTGACACGTCATATGCTAGCTTTGTTATGTAAATCAAAACCCGATAAATATTCATCTACTCCGCACCTCAAAAATAGCAAATTTCAAATAATGCCCTTCTTCGACTCCTAATATTTGCGGGTGGTCTTTGCCGGCTCCATGGAATTCGATTAAACGCAATATTTTACCAGCATCCATGGCGGCTTCTTGAATCGTTTGCAAAAAGAGCTCGGGACGGATATGGAACGAGCAGCTAGCCGTAACCAAATAACCGCCTTCATTAACTAATTTCATCCCATGTAAATTAATATCTTTATAGCCGCGGCATGCTCCTTCAATCGCTGTTTTCGCTTTGGCAAATGCAGGTGGATCAAGAATAACAACATCCCAAGTGCGACCTTCTCCCTCAAGCGGTTTAGAAGTATCGAGCTTTTTCTCTGCTGCGGCCGCACGCGATTTCCGCTGTTCCATTCCTTTAACTTGCTCCCGTAAATAATCAAAAGCGTCTGCGACAACGAATTCCACACGATCCTGGAAGCCGTTAAACGTAACGTTGCGTCTTGCGCTCTCAATTGCATGCTCGGAAATATCAAGGCAGGTTACTTTTTTCGCACCATATTTGCATGCATTCAATGTAAAGCTTCCCGTATGGGAAAAGCATTCCAAAACCGTTGCCCCATCCCAATAGGGAAAGTTAACCACTTTTCCATTTGAATTGACTGGTAAAAACTGCGACTGTCCATCCACTTCAATTTCCTTGCGTTCAATGCCCCCACGTTTCCCCCAGCCGGTCATAAGCGGTGCTATCGCAGCACGATTTTCTCGTTGGTCAAAAAAATAACCTGTTTTTTGCCCCATCTCGATATCCACTTCAATTTGCAGTCCATTCTCCATAATTGTCACGTGCTTTGGACATTCTCCGTAAAGGACGCCCTTTGTTTGTTCTAGACCTTCAAGCTCACGGACGGAAACATCACTTCGTTCGTAGATCCCCCGAGGCTGCAGCAATTCAACCAAAGCGTCGACGATTTGCTGACGGCAGCGATCCATTCCTAACGTAAGAATTTGGACAACCAACACATCGCCAAATTTATCTACAACTAAGCCCGGCAAAAAATCTGCTTCCCCATAAACAAGACGATACGCGTCTGCCTGCGGTAAAAATCGTTGACGATGGGTTAGGCATTGGTGAATACGTTGTACAAAGAAGCTCTGCGACATCTCTTCTAAAGGTTTATAATCGACAACCCGAACGATAATTTGCGATTTCGGGTTGATATATCCCACAGCTAAAAATTGCCCATTATGACTATGTACAGAAACTAGCGAGCCTGATTGGGCTTCGCCATCTATGCGCTCCACTTCATTTTGAAAAATCCATGGATGCCCTTGCTCCAAACGTTTCTTGCGTTTGCGTTGTAAATAGACAGATGCCATTATAAAAACTCCTCTAAATATAGTTAATATCCTGCTGTTCCTGAAAACCCATTAACGATGGCAATGCCGGAGCTTGTCCCTAGTCGATTAGCCCCTGCTTCGATCATTTGCAAAGCTGTTGCCGCATCGCGGATTCCGCCGGATGCTTTCACTCCGATGGATGCCGATACAGCCGCACGAATTATACGTATATCTTCAACGGCTGCTCCGCCTGGGCCAAAGCCAGTCGATGTTTTTACAAAATGTGCTCCCGCTTGCTCAGCCAATTGACAACCTATCCGCTTTTGCTCGTCGTTTAGAAATCCCGTTTCAAGAATGACCTTCACAATCGCTCTATTCTCAACAGCATGAACGACCTGACGAATATCTGCTGCAACAGCCTCATAATTGGCTTCGAGAAGTAACCCGATTGGCAGCACCATATCGATTTCCGCTGCGCCCTGATCTAAAGCATGGGCTGCTTCAAAGGATTTTACTTGTGCGTGCATGGCGCCCAAAGGGAAGCCGCATACAGCGCTGATTTTGACTCGAGAAGCTTCTAATTTTGCTTGGCAAAACGCGACCCACTGACTATTCACACATACGCTGTAAAAACCATATTCCATCGCTTCCTCGCACAGTCTTGCGATTGCTGAAGATTGCGCATCCGGCTTTAACAAGGTATGGTCGATATAGACTGACAAGCTAGCTGGATTGATTGCTGTATTCCCCATCTAATCCACCTCCAATCCAAGCAGTTGATATGCATTGCGAACGATATTATCATTGTTGCTATAACCGGCATTCTTTTGCTGACGCCATGCTTCTTTGGGAGTCAACCACTCGACACCGCGAATTTCTGCCACTTGTGCCTGAATGGTGCCCCCAATCGCTTTAACCAAATAATAATGCACTTCTTTATCGATCTGCCCAGCTTTGGGATGTACAAATTGATAACAAATCAAGGCAATCGGTTCCATAATTTGCCCGATTATGCCTGTTTCTTCGAAAATCTCACGCAAAGCCGTCTGCTCAACTGTTTCGCCAGCCTCCATCTTCCCTTTAGGCAGCGTTATTTTACCATAACGATCTTGAATCAATTGAATTTGCAGTTCATCCTCCAAAATACGATAAACGAGCCCGCCTGCAGATATCTCTTTCATCCTTTTCACCCTTTTTGGATTATACGTAAGAGGGATTTCATCCCGACGCAGCAGAACGAAATCCCCTTCAGCTTTCAAAGATAAACGGGCTATGCCGTCTTTTAAGAAACACGTATAAATTCGCCTTTACAAGCCCTTACACCTGACTCCGTAATTTTAACCTCCACTATCCGTCCGACCATCTCTTCATTACCTTGGAACTCAACCTGCAAATAATTATCCGAAAACCCGGAAATAAAACCTTTGCTCTTCATTTCCATACTGGATTTCTCCGGAATGACCTCGACTATTTCTCCGACAAAAGGTGTCGCATAAACAAGCTGCATTTTCTCCGATAATGCAATAAGCTCATGAACACGCCGATACTTCACTTCTTCATCGACTTGATCTTCCATCCGTGCCGCAGGCGTACCAGTACGCTTGGAATAAGGGAAAACATGCATCTCGGCAAATTTCATTCGCTCCATAAATTGAAATCCGTTGTGATACATTTCTTCCGTTTCTCCCGGAAAACCAACAATTACATCCGTCGTAATTGCGGCGTCGGGCATGATTTGACGAATTAACTCAATTTTATGGGCATATTGCTCTGTCGTATATTTTCTTCGCATCCGATGAAGTACTTCGTCATCTCCAGCCTGCAGCGGTATATGAAAGTGACGACACATTTTTGCGGAATTTTTCAAAACGGAAAGCACGTCCTCTGAAATTTGACTTGCCTCAATCGAACTGATACGCAGTCGTTTCAAACCTTCCAGCTGATCCAAATCCGTTAATAAACGAGCAAGGCTATAATCCTGTAAATCTTCGCCATATCCGCCGGTATGAATACCAGTGAGTACAATTTCCTGGTACCCGGCATGGATGAGCTGTTTCGCTTGCTGCAGCACATTTTCCGGTTTACGGCTGCGCAATAATCCCCGTGACCAAGGAATAATACAGAAGGTGCAAAAATTATTACATCCCTCTTGTATTTTCAAAAATGCCCGGGTATGGTCGGAAAATTCCGGCACATCCAGCTCTTCAAATTCACGGGACTTCATAATGTTCCGCACTGCGTTGATTGGTAAACGCTCTTGTTGAAATTGTTTTATTAAAGGCATGATTTTCTCGCGATCCTGCGTACCTATCACAATATCTACTCCTGGAATAGCCGCTACCTCAGCAGGTGATGTTTGCGCATAGCAGCCGCTTACTGCTATAATCGCCTCTGGATTACGCCGAATCGCACGACGAATAACCTGACGACTTTTTTTATCTCCGGTATTGGTCACAGTACATGTATTAATAAGGTAAACATCCGCTGTCTTCTCGAAATCTACCTGTTCATAGCCTTCGTTTTTGAATAATTGCCAAATGCCTTCTGTTTCATAAAAATTGACCTTACATCCTAACGTATGAAATGCAACGCTTGGCATCCGATCAACCCCCCATCTCTCCAGATTCATATAAAACACAAGTTAGCGCTACCATAGCCGCCGTTTCTGTACGTAAGATTCTTTTACCCAAGCTGATCGAGTGTGAACCTGCTGATTCTGCTTCAGATACTTCCTTGGGTGTAAAGCCGCCTTCCGGTCCAATCAATAACATTACTTTTCCTAATGCGGGACCTGATCCATTGTTTGCAAAAGTTCGAACCAAAAGCTGTTTTAGCTGCAAACCGCTTTCCTTCTCATAGCAAATCAAAGCAATTTCCACTTGCGAGATCAATTGGAGTATTTGCTTCCATGACTGCGGTCCTGAAACATCAGGCACCTTATTACGATGTGCTTGTTCCGCTGCTTCTTTAGCGATTTTTGCCCAGCGTTCGAGCCGTTTGGCTTCTTTCTTATCATCATATTGGACAATCGTTCGCTCTGATACAAAGGGAATGATTCGCGCCGCGCCAATTTCCGTGCATTTTTGAATGATCGTTTCCAGCTTATCGCCTTTAGGCAAGCTTTGCGCAATCCAAACTTCGACCGCCGTTTCATTCGTCATGGCTCGCTCTTCAACTACCGCGGCTTCCACCGTTTCTTTATCCATACTCGTTATAGCGACCAGCGCCTCACGATTCAATCCATTGCTGCAAATGATTTGATCTCCCACCTGAGCTCTCATCACACGAATGATATGATGGGCATCGCCGCCATGAAGCGTAACTGTTGTCTCCAAAAATTGTTCCGACGGAATAAAATAACGCTGCATCCTTAATCACACTTTCTCAAAAAAGTTATAATTGGATATGTCCAAATATCGTGATCATAATACTACTAAATAATTTCAAAATAGGATTTCCTAAGGCAAATATTGGACCTAAAATCGCGCGATTTAGACCGGGTACAATCATAATTAAAATAAACACATAAATAGCCCATTGCTCATATTCTTGTATTTTTAGTTTATAATTCACAGGTAATAAATCCTGTAAAATGCGATAACCGTCCAACGGAGGCAAAGGAAGTAAATTAAAGAGAAACAAGGTCATATTTAAACTTATTAAATATCCTAAAAAAATTTGTATAGCATCGTGTAACCCTTGGTTCATTCCGCTATAAAGATGAAAGTAAGGAATCAAGTAATAAATAAATACACCAATAAATGCAACAAATAAATTCGATAATGGCCCAACAGCAGATACAATAATCCCCATAAGACGCGGGTTTTTAAAATTACTTCGGTTTACCATGACAGGTTTTGCCCAACCAAGCCCAGCAATAAAAATTAGAATCGTGCCGAAAACATCCAAATGGACCTGAGGGTTAAGGGTTACTCTTCCCATGGAACGGGGCGTTGGATCGCCGAATTTATCGGCCATATAAGCATGGGCAAATTCGTGTAATGTAAAAGCAATCATCAATACTAAAAATACAAAAGGAATATCACTAACAGGATAGTACAAGTAACTCTCCAACGAACCCATCTATCACCTACAGCTTTCTGGCAACGATCGCCACCCAATTTTGGTCGTAAAATTTCTCGATTACCGTTAAACCCGAAGCTGTCATTGCCTGCTCCACAAGCGATTCTTTGGCTGTTATAATCCCAGAGGCAATATATGTACCGCCTTGTTGCAATGCTTTAAACACATCATCTGTGAAAAGCACAATAATTTCAGCCAAAATATTCGCAACAACAACTTTTACAGGTAATGTGACACCTATAGATTTATCATCCGACTGAAGTACCTGGAGCAGGTCGCTTTCTCGTACCGTTATGCTTTCTTGCAGCCCATTCAATAAAGTATTTTCCTTCGCGCTTAACACGGCGACCGGATCTAGATCTACCGCCAGCACATGTTTGGCTCCAAGCTTTACTGCCGCTATCGAGAGTATGCCAGAGCCGGTCCCCACATCAATTACATCTTCCCCGCCTGCAATCACACCCTCTAAGGTCCGCAAGCATAACGCAGTCGTTTCATGCGTTCCTGTGCCAAAGGCCATTCCTGGATCAAGTTCGATGATCAATTCTGCCGAAGACGGCGAATAGGGCTCCCAAGTCGGTTTAATCGTCAAGCGCTCCGAAACGCGAATCGGTTTAAAATATTTTTTCCATTCATCCGCCCAATCCTCATCGTAAACATCTTTTAACTCAATCTTAGGATGACCTGTATCAATGCCCAATTCGCTCAGCATCTTTAAAGAACCGTCCAACTCAGTTAAAATACGTTCCATCTCACTGCCATCGGCAAAATAAGCTTTGATCTCGCATCGGCCTTCAGGTATATCGTTTAGAGGGGCGTCGTACAGCTGACCGTAAGAAGTGTCCCGCTGCTTATTCAACGTTCCCGACTCTTCAATCGATACGCCGCCTGCTCCTAGCTCATGGATAAAATTTGTAACCATCTCTATGGCTTCTTCAGTAGTATATACGGTTAATTCATGCCAGCGCATGGTTTGTAGAACCTCCTTTTACGTCAAGCAAATTAATCACGCCAACGGCACATTAGCCCTATTGTACTACACAGAGTTAATTGGAGCAAAACAACAAAATTTACAAACAAGGATAAACAGCTACGCCGTCTTTTCAAAATGCTAGCGTTTGTCCGGAATTCTAAGATCAGCTGTGAAAACTTATACTTTCTTAGAATAGAAAAAAGCTCCTTCCATATAGAAGGAGCAAGAAAACATTCGATTTTGTTTTCCATATTTACAATCTAAACCAAGCCGCCGCTTTCTTGAACCAAGCGAAGGGCTTGTTGGTGAATTTTTTCATCTACTACGGCCGTAAGTAGAATATCACGTCCAGTCGGTCCACCTTGACCCCCATCACTCATTCCACTGGCGCTTGGATCAGCCGCCATTAAAATTCCAGCGCTAGGTGACGTTTCCTCTGCATCCATTACAAGACCACCTAGCCCGGTAAAATTGCCTGTTAGCGGATTCATTGTTTCATCGACAGGATCACCTACGTAACGACTGATTCGATCAATTTGCATATCGGCTACACGCATCGCTCGCAGCTTAGCAGCAACGCCTTCTGCCTCTTCTGGACTTTTAAAATAGGCCAGAATATTTTTTTCAGCGATGATAAAAACCTCCCGAAGTTTGCTTTTCGCAAACTCGAATCGTAAGTATCAACTTATCGATTAGATTGATTGGATTGATTATTTTGATTCGTTTGTTGCCGTTGATCAGCAGCATTTGCTCTAGCTTGAGCTTCTACATCCTGTGAATCTGCTTGCTCTGCGGAAAATTCAACATCTTCGTTTACTGCAACCGGTAAATTTTCTTTTTGTGATTGGTTTCTTGACTTCTCTTGTGATTGATTATTCATCCAAAACACCTCCTTATCGTAAGCATACTGCCTACGCCTATAATAGAACCTCTATATTGTGCGATAGATTTGTTAAGATTATGCAAAAAACGCAAAAAAACTTGTTAGCATGGTTATAAATGCTGACAAGTTTTGATGTGATTATAAAATTAATCCCCTAAAAAAGCTTTCTTCATACGTTCGAAAATGGATTCATGATGCTCACTGGAATCTTCGCCGTTATCCCCTGAAAATTGACGAAGCAGCTCTTTCTGATCATCGGTCAATTTAGTTGGAGTTACAACAACGACCTTCACCTGCTGGTCGCCCTGTCCAAAGCCGCGAAGGCGAGGAACTCCTTTGCCTTTTAAGCGGAAATAAGTGCCTGTTTGCGTACCCGCTGGGATTTTCAGCTTTACCTTTTCCGTCAAAGTAGGAATTTCGATTTCAACTCCAAGCGCGGCTTGAGCAAAGGTTAAAGGCACCTCGCAGAAAACATCATCGCCCTCTCGTTCAAAAAAGTCATGCGATTTTACACGAAGGACAATAAACAGATCGCCTGGTGGACCACCTTTGGTGCCTGCTTCGCCTTCTCCAGAAACACGCAATTGTGCCCCTTCATCGACACCTGCAGGAATTTTCACATGGATTTTGCGCTGTTTTTTGACTTTGCCGGCGCCATGACATTCCGTACATTTTTCTTTGATTATTTGACCTTGTCCGTTACATCCCGAACAAACCCGACGATTGACGATACGGCCAAAGGCGGTATTTTGAATCACTTCTTGCTGTCCTGAACCTTTACAGACCGTACATGTTTCCGGTTTTGTACCTGGCTTAGCCCCTGAACCATGACACTTATCGCAATTTTCCGTACGCGGAATGTTAATATCCAGTTCTTTACCAAAAATAGCTTCCTTAAATTCAATTGTCATCGAATATTGCAGATCGTTTCCGCGCTGTGGAGCATTCGGATTGCGCCGACCGCCACCGCCACCACCGAAAAACATATCGAATATATCGCCAAAGCCGCCCATATCCTGACCGCCAAAACCGCCGCCACCCATACCTTGATTCGGGTCTACGTGTCCGTATTGGTCATATACGCCGCGCTTTTGCTCATCGCTGAGCACGTCATAGGCTTCTTTTACTTCTTTAAACTTTTCTTCCGCGTTAGCCGCCTTATTCACATCGGGATGATATTCCCGCGCTAGTTTACGAAACGATTTTTTAACTTCCTCTGGAGAAGCATTTTTGTCCACTCCGAGTACTTCATAATAATCACGCTTGCTCACAATCACACCCCCATCAAAACTGACAAAGCAAAGTCAAAGCCCGTAATCCTCATTCAGGCTTTGACTTCACATGCTTGAATTTTACTTTTTCGTTTCGTCTACTACTTCATAATCCGCATCGACTACATGATCATTTGCACGACTGCCTTCGCCCTCTGCGTGGCCTTGAGCGCCTTGAGCCGCTTGAGCATCAGCCGCCATTTTCTCATACATTTTCACAGACAATTGTTGGACGATTTCAGAAAGTTCTTCGGTTGCTTTAGTTAATGCTTCCGTATCGTCACCTTCAAGCGCTTGCTTTACTTTTTCTTTCGCTTCGTTGGCTTTGTCGATTTCCGCTTGGTCTACTTTATCCCCTAAATCCTTGATCGTTTTGTCTACAGTATAGACTAATTGATCTGCAGAGTTACGAGCTTCAACCTGCTCTTTAAATTTACGATCTTCTTCCGCATGCGCTTCCGCATCCTTCATCATTTGTTCCACTTCTGCGTCAGATAAACCGCCTGAAGAAGTAATGGTGATCGTTTGGCTCTTGCCAGTTCCTTTTTCCAAAGCAGAAACGTTCACGATTCCGTTGGAGTCAATATTGAAGGTAACTTCAATTTGCGGTACACCGCGTGGTGCAGGTGGGATGTCACCTAGCATAAAACGACCTAGCGTTTTGTTGCCGGTAGCCATCGAACGTTCGCCTTGCAAGACATGAATTTCAACACTTGTTTGCATATCCGCATACGTGCTGTAAATTTGTGATTTGCTGGTAGGAATCGTTGTATTGCGTTCGATCATTTTCGTAAATACACCGCCTGCCGTTTCAATACCCAAGGACAAAGGTGTTACGTCCAGAAGGACAACTCCTGTTACGTCACCTGTAAGAACACCAGCTTGGATCGCTGCGCCTAAAGCTACAACTTCATCTGGATTTACGCCTTTATGAGGCTCTTTACCTGTTAGTTTTTTAATCGCTTCGACAACAGCTGGAATACGCGTTGATCCGCCGACAAGCACTACTTTTTGAATATCATTGGCAGTCATACCCGCATCGCTTAATGCTTGACGAGTAGGTCCAAGTGTTCTTTCCACTAAAGAAGCGGTCAATTCATCGAATTTAGCGCGTGTCAAAGTGATTTCTAAATGCTGAGGCACGGAATCAACCACAGTAATAAAAGGAAGCGAGATGGTTGAAGTTACAACGCCAGAAAGCTCTTTTTTTGCTTTTTCTGCCGCATCCTTCAAACGTTGCACCGCTGCTTTATCTTTACTTAAATCAATGCCATGCTCTTTCTTAAATTCAGCTACCAAGTAATCAATAATCAATTGGTCAAAATCATCGCCGCCCAAACGATTATCTCCGCTTGTAGCCTTCACTTCAAATGTTCCATCGCCTAATTCAAGAATAGAAACGTCAAACGTTCCGCCGCCTAAGTCATAAACGAGAATGGTTTCTTCATTGTCTTTTTCAAGACCATAGGCCAATGCTGCTGCTGTCGGCTCATTGACAATACGCAAAACTTCCAAACCAGCAATTTTCCCTGCATCCTTGGTTGCCTGACGCTGACTATCATTAAAATAGGCTGGAACGGTAATAACCGCTTGCGTTACTTTAGCGCCTAAGTATGCTTCTGCATCCGCTTTTAATTTTTGCAAAATCATTGCAGAGATTTCTGGAGCTGTATATTCTTTATCTTCAATTTTCACTTTGTGATTGGTGCCCATGTAACGCTTAATGGATGCAATCGTGCGATCCGGGTTCGTAATCGCTTGGCGTTTAGCCGTTTCCCCTACTGTGCGTTCTCCGTCTTTCTTAAAGCCCACAACAGATGGTGTTGTGCGATTTCCTTCCGGATTGGGAATGACAACTGCTTCGCCACCCTCCATTACTGCTACGCAAGAGTTTGTTGTTCCTAAGTCAATACCGATTACTTTACTCATGGTTTCTCGAACCTCCTATAATTTAATTTATATGCTTACTTTAACTAATGCGGGACGAAGCACTTTATCTTTTAAAATATAGCCTTTTTGAATTTCTTCGACAATGATGCCTTCATCATGCTCTTCGGATTCAACTTGCATAATCGCTTGGTGGAAATCCGGATTAAAGGGTTGACCTACGGATTCAATCGCTTTCAGCCCTTCTTCTGTCAAGACCTGTTCCAATTGTTTTGCCGTCATTTCAATTCCTTTTATGATAGCGTCGAAATCCTTTACTTGCTGACTGGAAGCAAGTGCGCGTTCAAAATTATCGACGATCGGCAGCAGCAGCTCAATCAATTTAGAGGATGCATATTTAGCGAAGTCTTCCTTTTCAAGGCGGGAGCGACGGCGGAAATTATCATAATCAGCCTGAACGCGCATATACCGCTCATGGTTCTCATCGGCAAGTTTGCGTAACCCTTCTAGTTCAATGGCTTGCGCATCAAGCTCTTGCACTTCACCCACGGCTTCAAATGCTTCCGTTTCCTCAACTACGGTTGCTGTATCCGCAGTGACTTCGGCTTGTTGTTCTTTTGCTTTCAAGATATATTCACCTCCTTAAAATAGTTCCATCTTTTCAATTTAGTCTACTCTGATTCTTCAGAACGATGCGGTTTCATCTTAATTACCGTATGAATACGCAACAAAGCGCCCGCCACTTCACCAGCAGCTTGCAAAGCGTGCAGTTTCACTGGGGTTGGATCCACTATTCCCGCTTCCAAACAATCAATCAAAAGGCCTGTATCACAATCTATTCCCAGCACATCCGTTTGCCGAAGCACTTGGGCCGCCTTGATTTCTTCGACCTTTTCCAACGGATTATAGCCCGCATTCAGGACAATTTGCGCCAATGGCTTGCGAAGCGCTTGCGCCACAGCAGCGATACCGAAGCTCTCCATGCCTAGTAATGACTCGCGATAGCGATCCAACTCATGGGCAGCGGCAATTTCGGCTGCTCCGCCCCCCGGCAAATATCCACCGCATAAAGCAGCCTGTACAGCAGCAGCCGCATCCATCGCAATACGTGAGCGTTCACCCACAATCTCTCGCGTACTGGCACCGACAATCATCGTTACCAATTTGTCGCCTTCACCTTGACTTATTCGGACACGCTCCAGCTTTTCATCATAAACTATACTACCCGCCGCGCCAAGTACCGTAACAAGCTCAGTTGGCGGTTTTTTCAATGCGGATCGTCGAATCGGCTTCGCACCGGAATATTCGCACAATTGCGTTAGCTCCGAACGGGTTAGACGCTGCAGCAGCATGATACTATGATCTGCGCAAAACTGCTCTGCTTCAGGATCCACTGCGCGATCAACGGCAATAAGTCCAATTTGCATCGCAACCAACCGATCCAAGTGCATTTTAAACTGCTCTCTTAGCTCTTGATATGCGCGAAAGCCGCTTTCAGTCGCTAAAGCTTCTTCATCCAATGATTCCGGCTCGAGAGCGTCTTGAAGCACTAAAATATACTTGCAATCCGGCAAAGGCTGCAAAAAAGCATGTAAAGGCTTCTTATTTAGCAATATACCAGACCAAACTTCATTTTTCGCTTTTTCAGCTGCTATTACCGCGTCTGCAAAGCGAAAGCCGCCTTCATTTTTCAGCTTAGCCATACCCGTCAGTTGTGCTGCTGAAATGACAAGTTCAGCAATATCCTTATGCTCACGTCCTGCTGTATAAGCGATACGGTATAGAATCGGATCATTCAAATCAGTCACTTGTCTGGAACGCGACTGGAGACTTTCAATTGCCATTTGTATACCTTGTTCCATACCGCGAACAACTTTAGCTACTGGAACACCTTTAACCACTTGAGAAACGCCTTCACTGACCAGCGCACCTGCAAGCACTGTGGCTGTCGTAGTGCCGTCTCCAACGGTTGCTTGCTGAGAGTGGGCCACTTGCACCATTAAACGGGCAGCAGGATGCGTAACGTCCATTTTTTCAAGTATTGTCACACCATCATTCGTGATCAGCACTTCGCCATTTGCCCCGACTAGCATCGTATCCAAACCTTTAGGTCCAAGTGTACCTTCAACTGCGGAGCATATTGCGCGAATGGCGCCAGCGTTATTCAGCAATGTCGCGTAGCGTTCTTCGCCTTCGTGATTGCTTTGCTTTGCTTGACTCATGAAGTGCAAGTCCTCTCTGCGTCTATTTATACCATCGACCTAAAATAAGTGACATATCGCGAGATAAATAATCTAATAAACGAATTACTTTTCCATATTCCATACGAGTAGGTCCCAAAATACCAATCGTCCCCAAAAATTGACCTTCAATCGAATAGCTGGCTGTAATTAAACTGCAATTATTAATCGCTTCTACACTATTCTCAGTTCCAATCCGTACTTGAATCCCTTCCGGCATGGAAGTAAACATTCGCATTAAGTTTGGTTTTTCATCCAGCATGTCAAGAATGTGCTTTACCTTATCCACATCTTTGAATTCCGGCTGTGTCAGCATATTCGTTGCACCGCCGAGAAAAATGCGATCTTGCTCGTCTGCCTTCAGAACATCCTCGACCACATGCAGCAATTCTTCATATCTATCTACATATTTACTGAGCTCTGAACCGATTTCATTATATAGTTTGGAACGCAATTGAACGATTGGGACATTAACCAGTTTAGCATTTAAGATGGCCGTTATTTTCTCCACTTCCGCCATCGGAATGCCTTCTGGAAGTGTAAATGTTTTATTCTCTACATGTCCGGTACTTGTGACGATAATAGCTACAGCGGTTCGTTCATCAAGCGGCACAATTTGCAGATGCTTTAAGGTTGTATTGAACACTTCCGGGCCTAGAACGATCGAAGTATAATTGGTCAATCCGGATAGAATAGTTGCAACCTGTTGAACCGCTTGTTCCACTTCATTTATTTTTTCGGCAAAAAAACCTTTCATTACACCCAATTCATGAGTAGATAAAGCGCCATATTGAACAAGGTGATCTACATAATAGCGATATCCTTTATTAGAAGGAATACGTCCTGCAGATGTATGCGGCTGCTCCAAAAATCCGAGCTCCTCCAAATCGGACATTTCATTGCGAATCGTCGCCGGGCTAAAGCCGACATCACCCCGTTTAGAAATGCTGCGTGAACCAATAGGCTCAGCATAACGAATATAATCATCCACGATCGCATTCAAAATCATTCGTTGACGCTCCGATAACATATATTCACCTCTAAAGTTTGACTTGGCAAACCGGCATTGTAAGCAATAACTACGTTTTGTAAAAATGAATCGTTAGCACTCACTCATCATGAGTGCTAATCATTAATATAAAAATACCAAACCCAAACGCCTGTTGTCAAGTTAATCCAAACGTTTAAGTACGGCAATTTCATCGCAGCAGTGTTGTTTTTTACAATGGACACAGTCTTTCCACACTTTTTCCGGAAAAATTTCCTTAGGAACCACAGTAAAACCATTCTTTTCAAAAAAGGCTACTTCATAAGTAAGCGCCATTATTTTGGGAATATGCAACGCTCTTGCTTCATCGATTAAATAGCTAACTAATTTTTTGCCAATGCCTTGACCCTTGTAGCCCTCGCTGATCCCTAATGAGCGAATTTCCACAAGATCTTTACCCAATTGACAAAGCGATCCACAGCCAACCATGTGTCCATCTACTTCAGCTATGACAAACATGTCCAGCTGATGATGGAGCATTTCCTTTGATCTCGGCAGCATTATTCCTTTTTCAGCATATCCTTGTATAATTTCAAACAACGCCTCAACGTCAACCATCTGAGCTTTTCTACATTCAACTGTCATAAAATTCACATCCAGACCTATAAAGATATGAATAATTATACAATATAATGTATAAAAATATCAAGTGAATATTCCAACAAACTCCGCGAAAACCTCATTCCCCAACAAAATTCCATGGGGTGACAAGCGATATCCACCATCAAAAGCAGTCAATAATTTATTCCCAGTCAATTTCGTCAAAATTTCCCCGAAAACCGATTCCAACGATACCCCAAACTGCGCGTTAAAATCTTCATTGGTGACACCTTGCAGCATGCGAAGCCCTACCATCATAAAATCTTCCATAGCTTCTTCCGTGCTTACTTCATGCTCTTCTTGCTTCGGCAAGCCAATGCGGGCGGCATCAATATAGGGTTGAATCGCTTTAACGTTTACATGCCTTTGTCTAAGCATATACCCATGCGCTCCTGCACCTAAACCGTAGTAGCTTTGGTTACGCCAATACATTGAATTGTGACGACTTTCGAAACCCGGCTTGGCGAAGTTGCTGATTTCATATTGCGTAAACCCAACTTCCTGCAATTGATGCATAATCATCTCATACATTTGCACTTCATCATCTTCATCCGGCAAAGCCAATTGATTTTTTTGAAAAAGCGTATGAAATAATGTGTTCTCTTCTACCTTAAGTCCGTAGATGGAATAATGCTGCAAATCAAGCTGAAGCGCCGCATCTAACGTCTGCTGCATAATCTCAGTCGTCTGCTTGGGTAATCCAAACATCAAGTCAATCGATAAATTAGTAAAACCCGCTGTCCGCGCATTCTCGATACTGCGATAAACATCTTCCACGTTATGAATACGCCCGATTTCTGCAAGCAGTGCAGCATTAAAAGACTGGACCCCAAAGCTGATTCGGTTGACACCGCCCGCCTTCATTACACTCAGTTTATCTGCGTCGGTTGTTCCTGGATTTGCCTCCATCGTAAATTCAATTTGCTTATCCCGTTCATCGCCATGAAAAAAATAAGTGCGAACAAGCCGTAAAAAACGTTCCATTTGTTCGGGAAGCAATACAGTCGGTGTGCCTCCGCCAACAAAAATCGTTTCAATTCCATTCGGTGGGAACTGCTTAACCGTCCGTTCCATTTCACTTTCCAATGCATCCAAATATTCCATCACAGGTTGACCCTTCAACACATAAGAGTTGAAATCACAATAATGGCATTTATTCGTGCAAAAGGGAATATGAATATAAACGGCTTTGGGCGAGCTATGAAAGCTATTCATCCAGCCTCAGCACCGCCATGAAGGCTTCCTGCGGAATTTCAACGCTACCGACCTGCTTCATCCGCTTTTTACCTTCCTTTTGCTTATCGAGAAGCTTCCGTTTCCGTGAAATATCTCCCCCGTAACATTTAGCTAATACGTTTTTACGCATGGCCTTGACCGTTTCACGAGCAAGTACCTTTTGACCGATCGAAGCTTGAATCGGCACTTCGAACATTTGGCGAGGAATGAGATCCTTCAGTTTCTCGCAGATCAGTCTTCCTCGATTATAAGCACGATCCCGATGTACGATAAAAGAAAGCGCATCGACATGCTCCGCATTCAATAAAATATCCATCTTCACCAAATTGGACCGCTTATAGCCGGACAATTCGTAATCAAAGGAAGCATAGCCCTTGGTGCTGGACTTAAGTTGATCGAAGAAATCATAAACGATTTCGGATAATGGCATATCATAAGTTAATGTCACTCGGTTCGAATCCAAATATTCCATATTGATAAATTCACCGCGTTTATTTTGGCATAGCTCCATAATCGTGCCCACATAATCATTCGGAACAATGATCGAAGCCTTGACATAGGGCTCTTCCACATAATCAATCCGCCCAGGTTCGGGATAGTTAGCCGGATTATCGATGTTTAGAACTTCCCCATTCGTCAAGGTTACTTTAAAAATAACACTTGGCGCTGTTGTAATCAGTGGAATATTAAACTCCCGTTCAACGCGTTCTTGAATAATTTCCATATGCAGCAAGCCAAGAAAGCCGCAGCGGAAACCAAAGCCAAGTGCGGTTGAGCTTTCCGGTTCATAACGCAAGGAGCTGTCGTTCAATTCCAGCTTTTCCAACGCTTCGCGCAGATCGTTATATTCAGAGTTGTCTATCGGATATAAACCGCAAAAGACCATTGGATTGATTCTACGATAGCCGGGCAATGCTTCTAGTGCCGGATTTTTCAAATCCGTTACCGTATCTCCAACGCGTGTGTCTTTGACATTTTTAATGCCGGCTACGATAAAGCCAACATCACCCACATCCAACTGTTCAATAATACTCATCCGCGGCATAAATGCCCCTACTTCAATCACTTCAAATGATTTGTTAGTAGCCATTAAAGTTATTTTCGTACCTGCACGAATGGATCCATCTATAACACGCACATAAATAATGACCCCTTTATAAGGATCATAATGCGAATCGAAAATAAGTGCTTTTAAAGGGCTATCGGGATTTCCTGTCGGCGCAGGGACCTTTTGTACAACCTGCTCTAGAATCTCTTTAATCCCAATGCCTGCTTTAGCAGATGCGAGAACTGCTTCGCTTGCGTCCAAACCAATGACCTCTTCAATTTGCGTCTTCACCCGTTCCGGATCTGCGCTAGGCAAGTCAATTTTATTAATCACCGGCAATATTTCTAAATTATTGTCCAAAGCCAGATAAACGTTAGCTAGTGTCTGAGCTTCAATACCTTGTGCAGCATCAACGACCAGCAGTGCTCCTTCACAGGCCGCTAAACTTCGCGAAACTTCATATGTGAAATCGACGTGACCTGGTGTATCGATCAAATTTAAAATGTAAATTTCACCATCATCCGCGCGATAATTCAAACGAACCGCCTGCAGCTTGATGGTAATGCCCCGTTCCCGTTCCAAATCCATTTGATCCAGCACTTGTTCCTGCATTTCACGCGAAGATAACGTCCCGGTATATTCTAAAATGCGATCGGCAAGTGTTGATTTACCATGGTCGATATGTGCAATAATCGAAAAATTACGAATTCTCTGTTGTCTGGCCTTAATGTCTGTCATGCCCAACCCCCTGAAAATAGACGCGTTAACAATAAATTTCATTATAACATTTGTGGGGGTGGGCGGCAATGGAGAAGC
>JAQBPR010000005.1 GCA_028287395.1 Bacilli bacterium | reverse complement strand
TTGCCACTTTTGGGCACCTGAACCGTTGTCGCTCCAAATCTCCACGTTCGTACCGTCGGTGGTACCTAAGCCAGTTACATCCAGTGCTTTTCCGCTGTTCTGGTTAATCAGCTTGTAAGTCGCACCGGAAATAATAGAATTATTTGCGAATAGTCCAATTTCAGATAGCTGCAATAATGAATCCCCACTGTTGGCTGAGACATCCAACCGATAGTATTGGTACGCCGTGCTATTGCTGAATGTATAGGTATTCGTCTGGTATCGATTCGCAAACGTTTGGCCCGTTCTTGTATCCAGTGTAGTCCAGTTCGTCCCGTCATTCGATCCCTTCAATGTCCAATCCTTCGGGTCCCTGGCCGGAACGTCATTCGCGGATGCAACCGAATACTTGGCAACTGTATTAGCCGCTGTTAATTGGTATTGGATCCAGCCCGTGCTTGCATAAGTCAACCATTTGGTACTCGTAGTGCCATCGAATGCTTTTTCCTTCTCTTCACCTACAGGACTACTGGTAGAACTCGCTGTCACCGTTCCGCCCGTAGTTATCGAAGTTGGTGTTGGCGCTGGTGTTGGCGCTGGTGTTGGTGTTGATGTTGGTGCTGGTGTTGGTGAACCCGTTTGCAAAGCCCATAAAGCTGGAGTATTTGGCGGCTCCCAGCCCACCTGTGAAGTATGTGCTTGTATACATGAATAAGTGCTGCTATTGTAAGTTACCAGATCGTTTACTGCATAAGCAGTGTTAGGTGCCCATGCTGATGTTGCACCAAAAGCGATTACCGGAATTAAGCTAAGCAAGAGGATCGCGATCATCGTTAAAGAAAGAATCTTTCTCATTCTACTTTTTACCATCATTTTTTGCTCCAATCATTCTTAAATTTTTTTGAAACAGGTAACTACTAAAACTCTTTACGCACCTCCCTAATTTAACAGAAACACAATTGCACTTTCCTCACCTCCCCCAAAAAGAAAGCGTTTACATTATAATAGTATATAGGAAAATCGACAAATTCTGCAGGGGTTCATTTCCATTATCATGGGATAAATATATCTGATTATTTGTAAAAAAAAGGGTTTTGTTGCAACGGTTGTGTTGCAAATAATAAAAAAGCCGTGAGAACCTCCATTTTATGGAGTAAATTATGCTTTCAATCCAAATAATCGGAAAATATCAACAGTTAAAAAAGCAGACGAATTGAATTCGACCTGCCCTTTTCGAATCATATGCATGGCCTCGATTCCCTTTAATGTTTTATTCGCAGTCAAAAATGATTGGAAACCAAGCATGAGATTTGTAATTTTCTGTATGAATCGGTGATCTTGCTCTACAATGTTGTTGTGGTATTTGGTTTGTCTGATTAAAGTTTCTTTAGACAATGATTTCTCTTTCATTAATTGTTGTATTGCTAGAGGGTACTAGGGATTCTTATCCACTGTGATGACACGCGGGGATTGATTGTGGGGCGAAGATACCACCTTTTTAAAGAAACGTTTTGCTGCGTGAATATTCCGATTTTTGAGGTTCTTCAATTGGTACTTCTGTTGTAAGTCTTCTACCCAACGTTGTAATTTTTCGAATCCCTCTAGGTTGTTTGTAAACGGAAGATGTCGCTTGGCAAGAACAATGCCGCGAAAGTTAGTGGCTTGTGCTACATGAATCTCCTTCGCCATGTCAATACCTACTACAAAGATGAGAGGTGGAAATTTGTTCAATACGTTGATTTTGTCCGTCGATTTGTTTAAACTTCATAATTAGAGCGCCTCCTTGATGGTATTGGGTTTCGAACCCGTGCACAAATCCATCATACCGAGGCGCTCCTTTTTTGACAAACCCCATTTCTTAAGCCTAACAGGAATGTTTAGCGCAATGACGGCTGCCCCGCGGCAGCCGTTTTGGTGTTGAACTATCGTATCCGTCCAGTCTAACGAAATAAATATCCCTACAAAAACCCTTGATTAAATCAAGGGTTTTGTGGTTTTAGCGGGGGATTCTTGGTTTTTTAAGACAAGAATATCACCTTAAAATATGTGAACGTCAAGAAAATCCCAGAAGATTAAACATTATAAGCCGATTTCCGACTGCCTGATGACCGCTAATAAAGTTTAGAGGAGCATTCGGTCCGGAACGATTAGAGTAGAGTTTTAAGGCGAATTAACCGTCATAGAGTCCTTAGCGATTATTTCCGTTAAATAATATTACTCTATGCTGCCCAACAATGCTATGGCATATCTGCTTTGTAATGTAACTGACAGTTAGCAAATGAACTTCCGGCGTTTGCTTTTCCGTGTTTTTAATATTTGTGATTCGGATGAGCCATATCATGCTAAGGCAACTTTTCAAATTCTTTTTCCTGGGCATCAAATAACGCCATCTTG
Source organism: Bacilli bacterium (assembly GCA_028287395.1). GTDB lineage: Bacteria > Bacillota > Bacilli > Paenibacillales > NBRC-103111 > Paenibacillus_AC. The sequence goes on along the minus strand of JAQBPR010000005.1, from coordinate 3,272 downwards.
TAGTTGATCTTCTCCAGAGTCTTCATTAAACGAAATATTTGTTCCTCCACTTTGCCTTTCTGGCGGGCCATCATATGTTTCCGCTGCTGCAACGTACTGTCCCCGCCCTTGTAAAGCTCCACATATTCTTTAATCTCCGACAAAGGCAAGCCCGTTGAACGCAGGACTTGCACTGTTTCAATCCAGTCGATGTTGGAGTCACTATACATCCGTATTCCATTCTCATCTCGCTTAACATGGGGCAGCACTCCTTCTTTTTCATAAAAGCGAAGTGTATACGGAGTGATGCCCGTTTTTTCTGAAACTTCCTTAATCGTATAAGTCATTAGGTTATCACCTCTCAGAACGAATTAGAGTTACTCTAATATATTTTACATTCAGACTTTTGTTTTTTCAATCAAATAGCTGTATTTGATAGGGAGTTTAAGGAGGCTTGACTTAGACAATACTCTAGCGTGTAAGCTAATAAATGTTCAACAACTTAACGGGTAAGGAAGGGGAAAAAAGGTGAATAATAATAAAATTTGGTTTGTTACTGGCGCCTCCAAGGGAATGGGGCTGACGCTGGTTAAAATGTTGTTAAAAAGAGGATACAAAGTAGCTGCGACCTCAAGAACCGTAGAAGATTTACAGCAGGCGGTGGGAGGACACACTGATTTTCTTCCACTACAGATGAACCTGTCGGATGAAAACGATGTGAAGAAAGCCCTCTCTGCAACGATTGAACGGTTTGGCCGCTTGGATGTTGTGGTCAATAATGCCGGTTACGGGCAAGTTGGTCCTTTTGAGGAAATCCCGGATGCAGTGGCCCGCCAAAATTTCGAAGTTAACGTGTTCGGCACATTTAACGTGGTGCGGCAAGCGCTACCCCAGCTCAGAAAACAGCGATCCGGACATATTATCAACTTCTCCTCGACAGCCGGTTTTTATGGTTTTGGCGGAAGTGCCATTTATGCGGCCACCAAATTTGCCGTAGACGGCATGAGTGAAGCGCTGGCTCAGGATGTACTACCTTTTGGAATTCATGTAACAGCCGTCAAGCCCGGATACTTCCGGACAAACTTTTTATCTCCGGGCTCATTAAGCACGAGCACAACCAATCTTATTGAGGATTATGCTTCCCTAAGGGAAGCGCAGGAATCCGGCCTTAAACAATATGATCAGAATCAACCAGGGAATCCGGAGAAAGGGATGGACGTGCTGATTCAAGTAGCAGAGTCTGAGCATCCACCGTTGCATCTGTTTCTTGGAAAGGATGCCTTTGAGGTCGCCAATAATAAGATCGAGAGTGTTCAAAAAGATTTGGCGGCATGGGAAGTGCTCGCTACCTCAACGGACTTTGACTAATTCGTAAGAAAAGGATAGGAGGAATTCGTGTTATGCAAAAGCGTAAATTGGGGAACGAAGGGCTGGAAGTGTCAGCCCTGGGCCTTGGCACAATGATGATGCCCAACAACGAAGATTCCGTGTCCACGATCCAAGGAGCTCTGGAATTAGGGGTTTCGTTGTTTGATACGGCCGATCTTTACGGCGAAGAAGTCCAGCAGCAGCGATTCGGTGGCAATGAGAGGCTGGTTGGACGAGCTCTCCGAGGTCGCCGGGATAAAGCGGTTATCGCGACCAAATTCGGGATCACGCACACGCAAGGACCAAAGGGTGATCGAGCATATATTAAAAAGTCGGTGGATGCCAGCTTGTTCAGTCTCGGGATCGATTATATCGACCTGTATTACCAGCACCGGGTTGATCCGAATACCCCGATCGAAGAGACGGTTGGAACCTTGTCCGATCTCGTTTAAGAAGGCAAAATACGATACATCGGTCTGTCGGAAGCGCCGGCCGAGATTATCCGCCGCGCGAATATCGTTCATCCAATCACTGCTGTGCAAACCGAATACTCCTTATGGAGCAGAGAAGTCGAAGACGAGATTTTGCCTCTTCTGAATCAACTCGGTATCGGCTTCGTAGCCTACAGCCCGCTTGGGCGAGGATTCCTGACCGGTCAAATTAAGAAGTTTGACGATCTGCCAGCGGATGATTATCGGCGTCAATATCCGCGGTTCCAGGGCAAAAATTTCGACAAGAAACTCGCAGTTGTTTCTTTGATAGAAGAGATGGCCGCACAAAAAGGCTGTACAGCCTCTCAGCTTGCTTTAGCATGGCTTCTGGCGCAGGGCAACGGAATTGTTCCAATCCCCGGGACAAAGAGGCTGGACAGAGTCCAAGAGAATCTCGGGGCTCTGAAAGTTCTGCTAACGGAAGAAGACCGTGCGGAAATTGAACGTATTTCACCGAGAGGTGTGGCTGCAGGTTCTCGATTTCCGTAACTAGAACTTTAATTCAGATGATAAGCGCAGTGTGCATGTGTGTTCTCTTTAAAGTAACTCGCCTAACCGGCTGAGCCCTACCCCTTAAACAAAACAGTCTAACGACATAAAAATCACAAGAAAAACCAGCAAACTAAAGTTGTTGGTTTTTCTTGTGAAAGTGATTTACAAATTAAGTTTTGAATTGGGTGCTTCCCGCTAGATTGGCTGAATTACAAATGAGTTATGAGTACTTTTTACAAAAATGTATCTATAGGTCTCATTCCACTATCGTACCCGTTCGTAATATAAGGTTAGCCAGATTTTTCTGGTTGACCTTTTTTTATATGGTCTTATTATAACGGTAGTCGGGGTAGAACGGTGTATCCGTGGGACCTGATCCCGTCAGCTAAACTGTTCACCCCCTACTTGTATAAACATGATTCAGGCTGGTTGGGACAAAGATCCCGCTTAACAAGCGAACCTATGACATTACAAGAAGCCCAAGGGGATACCGACAATTACGTATTTTAAGGAGGAGTGTTGTATGAATCCAGTCATTGGTCTGGATGTTGCTAAAGGAGTAAGTCAAGTTCAAGCATTTTTGGATAAACGTAAGCCTTATCGGAAAAGCTTTAGTGTCCTTCATAATCTTGAAGAATTAAATAATATATTTCTAGTCTTCTTAAAAGAAATTGAGACTCTGACAGGGAAAAAGCCTTCGGTTGTTCTGGAGTCAACCGGACATTATCATACTCCTGTTATTCAATTTTTGGAGGAACATCAATATGTATATATTATGGTCAATCCACTCATCTCTTATCGAGCTAAAAGTTCAAGCTTACGAAAGGTTAAGACAGATGCCATTGATGCCTATCATCTTTGCGAGCTTTATTATAAAGAAGAACTTAAACCTTACAAAAAAAGAGGTATCCAACTCTTAGATCTTCGTAATTTAACAAGACA
>JAQBPR010000250.1 GCA_028287395.1 Bacilli bacterium | reverse complement strand
AGAGTGTGTTTAATAAGTAGGGTTGCGGCATATGAGGGATGTGCCTAAGCATATGCTCCCGAAGCCAGTCTTGCTAAAGCAAAACTTTCAACTCTCCGGTCACATTCCTTCATATGCTCTCCACCACATATTAAACACACTCTATTATTTTTTCAAATGCTTGCTGCAATTTACGAGTCATTAATCCAACTTTTCCGTGTGCAACAGGTTTACCGTCAATTTCGATAATCGGCGTAATTTCAACGGTGGTTCCGGTAACAAAAACTTCATCAGCAGACAAAAGCTCATCTAGATGAAAAGGTTTTTCTTCTATTTGCATTTTAAGTTCTGCGGCTAATTGCAGCACAATCGTTCTAGTGACCCCGTGCAGAATCAAATGATTAGCGGGATGCGTGCGCAGAATACCGCTTTTGACGATCATAATATTGGATGCGCTGCATTCGGTAACGAGGCCGTCCCGATGCAGGATCGCTTCTTGTGCATCTTTATCGATTGCTTCTTGCTTTGCGAGTACGTTCGGCAGCAGGTTTAAGGTTTTTAAGTCGCAGCGGAGCCAACGAATGTCCGGTACCGTAATGGCCGTAATTCCATTCGTAATGGTATGTAAAGGCCGTTTCACTTCACTGCAGTAGCCATATAATATCGACTGAGCCTGTGCAGGAAATGGATGCGCTCGCGGTGCAGCACCTCTTGTAATTTGAATGTAGATGCTGCCTTCGTTTGTTTTTTCTGCTTGCAGCAGAGCTTCCATTTTTGCTTCTATTTCCTGGATAGAATACGGAAGCTGAATTTTCGTTGCTTCAGCCGTTCGCAGCAAGCGTTGAAAATGAGCTTCTTTAGCAAATATTTGCCCTCCGTACACACGGAAAACCTCGTAGATCCCATCCCCAAAATAATAACCTCGATCATCTGGGGAAATGTGAATCGCATCTTTTTCTACTAATTGATCATTGAACAAAATCATCACGGAACCTCCCGAAATTTTTTAATTCTAAGATTTAATCATCTATGAATAGTATATACTAATTTTTTATATACCCAAATTTTACTATTTGAAAATAGGTCTTCGGAAACAAAATTGGTTGTTTTAAGTAGTCCAGTTGGGTCGAATTTTGTCAAATTTGATGAAATTAATGTTAATAAAAAAGAGAGAATTAAAGAGATAATCAAAGGAAAATGCCATTTGTACAGCATTAAATCGCTTATTTCGGCTTTCAATCATTAGAAACACTACATATAGTATTGTATAATGAAATTCGCATACAATATATTGTGGGAATTACATACAATGCATAGGGTTTGTAGGCGCGAAATAACAGGAATTATGTCGGTTTGTCACTATTTTTTAGGAGGTTGTTCAATTTGGAAACTGTGCAAATTAAACGTTTGGAAGGACTAAGCGAGAAAATTTTTCTTGATCGTTACGCATTGAAAGATGCCGATACGAATAATACAAAGGTTGGCGACTTGGTGCTTGTTTTAACTAAAGATGATCCTAAATTTCCTGCTAAAGAGGTAGGAGAAGTGGTCAGTCGCAAGGGCCGCAATGTGTCGATCAAACTGGGTAGCGGCGAGATTTTCGAATCGTCGATTGAGAAGCTTACTCTGACCAAAGAGAAAACACCGGAAGAATTGTGGACACGTCTAGCTGGTGCAATGGCTTCGGTGGAAACGACTCCTGAGAAGAAAAAAGAATGGACCGACAAATTTAAATATATTTTGGATGATTGGAAGCTTGTTCCCGGTGGACGAATTGCTGCAGGTGCAGATGCAAGTGATGAATTGACCCTATTTAACTGTTATGTTGTACCCTCTCCTCACGACAGCCGTGGCGGTATCATGAACACACTTTCGGAAATGACGGAAATTATGTCGCGTGGCGGCGGTGTGGGGATTAACTTGTCCTCGCTGCGTCCTCGTCGTGCGGTGGTAAAAGGAGTCAATGGTTCCTCTAGCGGTGCAGTTTCATGGGGTGGATTATTCAGCTACACTACAGGCTTAATCGAACAAGGCGGCAGCCGTCGTGGTGCGCTGATGCTGATGATCAACGATTGGCATCCCGATTTGGTTGATTTTATTACGGTAAAACAGACTGCAGGGCAAATTACGAATGCGAACTTGTCCGTGTGTGTGAGTAATGGTTTTATGAAGGCTGTCAAAGAAGATTTGGATTGGGAGCTTGTCTTTCCAGACACAACCGATCCGGACTATAACACCAAATGGGATGGAAATCTTGATAAATGGAAAGATATGGGCAAAGCAGTAAATCAGGTCCGCACAATTAAAGCTCGCGAAGTATGGAATAAAATTATCGAATCTGCTTGGAAATCAGCCGAGCCTGGCGTTGTCTTTATGGAGCGTTACAATGAAATGTCCAACAGCTGGTATTTCAACCCAATTATTTGTACGAACCCTTGCGGCGAGCAAGGACTACCGGCTTGGGGCGTATGCAACCTCTCCGCCGTTAATCTTTCTAAATTCTATGACGAGAAAAATCATGATGTTGCGTGGGATGAGCTTGGTAAAGTTGTTCGTTATTCCACACGCTTTTTGGATAATGTTATTGATAAAACGCCGTACCATTTTGAAGAAAATAAAATTAATCAACAAGGCGAACGTCGTGTAGGTCTGGGAACCATGGGACTTGCCGAATTGATGATTAAGCTCGAAGTGCGTTACGGAAGTCCGGAATCTCTTGTATTTTTGGATAAGCTTTATGGCTATATGGCCAAAGAAGCTTACTTGGCTTCAGCAGAAATTGCCGAAGAAAAGGGCTCATTCAAACACTTTAAACAAGATAAATTTTTACAAAGCGGTTTCATGAAGAATATCGTTAAAGTGTATCCGGAAGTCGGTGCGGCGATTCAGAAAAAAGGCATGCGCAACGTTACCGTCATCACCCAAGCACCTACAGGCAGTACGGGAACCATGGTGGGTACATCGACTGGAATTGAGCCTTACTTTGCTTTTGAATATTTCCGTCAAAGCCGTTTAGGCTTCGATAAACAGCTGGTGCCTATTGCCCAACAGTGGTTGGATAAACATCCAAATCAAGAATTGCCGGAGCATTTTGTCACATCCATGTCTTTGTCAGCAGAGGATCACATTCGTGTACAAGCCGTCATCCAAACCTGGGTAGACAGCTCCATCTCGAAAACGGCAAACTGCCCAGAGGACTTTACTGTTGAAGAAACAGCGCGCTTATATGAATTGGCGTTTGAGCTTGGGTGTAAGGGAGTTACGATTTATCGTGACGGCAGCCGTGATGTACAAGTGCTTTCTACAGAAAAGAAAGAAGCACCAGCCGCAGCAGCGGTAGTAGCGGCAGCACCGGCAGCTGAAATAGTGGAAGAGGAAGATTCATTTTCGAGCTTAAGCGAATCCTTGGCTGTGAATGTAGATAACAAAACCAAAGAAGTATTCGATAAGCAATACAAGAGTCGTCCGCAAATTTTACGTGGCGCAACCTATAAGGTAAACACACCTTTCGGTATGGCGTATATAACAATCAACGATTTGGATGGCATTCCAAGCGAGATTTTCTTGAATGTCGGCAAAGCGGGCTCTGACGTATTCGCTATGTCCGAAGCATTAGGCCGCGTCTGCTCCCTATTCTTGCGTTATGGGGATCATGGTAATAAAGTAACCTTGTTAGTGAAGCATCTTAAAGGAATCGGGGGCTCAGGCGCCATTGGCTTTGGTGCGAATCGTGTTGAATCGATTGCCGATGCTGTTGCTAAATCGCTTGAACTGCACGACGATGCAAGACACATCGATAAACACATATCGGTTGTGCATAATCCTGCCATTAATGAAACAGCGTCAAATGCTCACAATGAAAGCAGCGTCCCATCCGGGGTGAAGAGCAAGGATATCTGCCCATCCTGTGGATCCATCTCATTAATCAACTCCGAAGGCTGCAAAAATTGCGCGAATTGCGGATATAGTAAGTGTTCGTAGAAAAAAGGCCTTCGGGCCTTTTTTTTGGATTTTGTGATATTCCATAATTGATTAGAATTGTTCCAAAATTCGTTAGAAAAAATGAAATTATGCATCGAATTGAATAAAAATAAAAACAATCAGGCATAAGACAAATGCCTGATTGTTCAATAAACCTTC
>JAQBPR010000241.1 GCA_028287395.1 Bacilli bacterium | reverse complement strand
ACCCACTTCACCTATTCGTATCGCCGAAACAACACCAGTATCCTCACCCATACACCAGTACTAATCGCAGAAGGCAGAATAACTTTGACAAAATCTCCAGTTTTCTCCATCTCTTGGAATTCGGGGTTAAATAATCAATTAATAAATAGTTACTATAACGCCTTAGTAGCTCAATATAATACGGGTGGTAATTTAACACATTCAACAATTCAAAATGTTATTAATTCCGTAAATGCGTCTTGAATGCTACAGCTGGGATAATGGTGCATTAGATACTGCGGAAGAAATTGCTGCTTAAGCAGCAGGAGTAATCGAACCGGTGGGTCCTTAACTCAACAGAGCATAAGCAAAATGCCCTTTAGGTGAATTTTTCCTAAGGGCATTTTGCTTATTAGTAAATTTTTTCCAACCCGATTACTTCACAATCAGAAAATAGGTTATCATATCATTTCACTCTTTCCTTTAATCGTAATGGGACCGCGCTCTTCAAAAAAATAACGATCCTTGTAATAATTGCTGAAATATATTGAAAATGAACACATCAAATAAGAATACTGGTCAACTTGTTAAAAGTACTTATCGGTGCACTTAATAAGGGATTACGCCCTCATCTAACTAAGTGACAGGCAAAATTCCGAAAGTGGTATGATTGGCGGCTGGAGCAGGAAAAAGAAAATAAAGGTAATTTGACTCCGCGGGAACTACAACGGGAATATCCATACTACGATCAGTTGAAAAATGATCTCAAGGCAATTAACTCTGAACTCATTCAGTATGTAAATGAACTGGAAAAGCTTGCTCACGGTAATAAATTATAATTAACTGTAACCAAACTGGAGATAATTGTATTTTTAAAATAGGGTTTCAGCATATTTGATTTACCTCAAAAATTGGGTAGTGCAATACCCCTAGGTGGGAGAGCGCTTCGCTGGCAGTGAAGAGGTCAGGGGTTCGATCCCCCTAAACTCCACCAAAATAACATTCAAGGGCTGTCCCAAAGTAGATAAATCTACTGGAGGGACAGCCTCTTTTCGTTTTTGGTGGGGAATGGAGATGGAAACCCCGGGGTTCAGTCCCGTGAGGAAGAAATCTGTAGTCTATTCTTCATTACTTATTTAAGGAATCAAGCGGCAATTATGCTTGTAACGGACATCAGATCCTTTATATTTGTTTAAACGCTCATTCCCACCCGTTTTATGAGTAATAGCGGAACATATATCCGGGAAAGTTCATAAAGACCAGATAATCCTTCAAATAACGGATCTTATGTCCGTATATTGCCAAAGCTTCTTCTCATTATGATAACAACCAAAGCTTATTGTCATAGCGATTACAACCAAAGTTACTTAGCGTTGTGATTACTATAAAGAGCAACCCTCGGGGATTAGTCTAATGTGAACAAAATTCGAACAGTCCGTTCTTCGCAACTAAAAGAGTATACGCTTTGTATCAGTAGAAATGTGATTTAATGGACACCACATCCGTTATTTGAGGAAATAAGCGGTATTTATGAATGTTACGGACATGAAATCCACTATATGTATTTAAACACCCCACTATCCCATCATATTTAAGAAATAACGGAACTCACGTCTGTAACTATGACAATGAATAAAAATTCTATAAATAGCGAATCATATGTCCGTAATTCCATCGGCAAAAGCTTGCGATACATTGTAACTAAAATCGAAGCCTATAGGTGCGGTTGCGCTGTTGACCACTTGCTGCTTCAAGGATTTGAAGTTCAACCAGAGTATGCAAAATGCGCCTAGCATGACAATCACTTACTCTAAGGTGACTAGCAAGCTCCATTGGAGTAATGGGTCGCAATAAACGTCGGGCCAATCTAACCGTCTCGGCTTCTAAACATGTTAATTGTGAATTTACATCAGTCGCAACGAATTTCCCAATAAATGCGAGAACTAACTGTTGGCATTGCTGAGGCTCATCCATAATGGATGGAAAAGCCACTGGAAGAAAGACCCAACCATCAAGGGCCAATAAACAATGTCTCCTGCAAAGATCCTTGAATCGAGTTATATCAAGATCCCTAGCATGAGGTCCATATCCTTGTATCTCTATACCTCCTTTTGCACCACCTGGTATATAAGCGAGGTCAAGATAACGGTAGCCATTGTTGAAATCACGGACTTCCCATTCGGGGTAAAGATTATCGAAATTGCCAACAACAGGAAACCATATTCTTCGTAGAAATTCGACTGTTCCGTGACCTAGATCCTTATTAAGTAACTCTCGTCTTCTGTGATTTTTCTCTGAATCTATATTATGATTTAACCATAGCGAGTATTTTTGATCAAATTGGGACATTTGCAACTACCCTCCACTTGTATTTTTTTGTCTAACGATCATTACTTGTCTATCATCCTCAGCCATAAGTAAACAAAAGCCGCTTTAATACAATTTCCCCGGATTGTTAATCTGGAGACTAATTGTATCAAAGCGGCGTATTCTTCACGACCTCAATGTTTTTATTATATCGCGTTCTATTTAATTCAACAATAAGGGGATTAACAAGGAGTTTGAAAAAAATCTTCATCTGAGTAAACTTCGTAATTTTTACTAGTAAACTTTGTGCGAATGATAGGAAATATACTTTTCTAATGTACAATATCCATACACAGATTAAGTAGTATTCAATTGTAACAGGTATTCAGAAAAAATTATCGAATAACATAGAATGATGATGAAAGTAAGTATCAGCTCATACATGAAAAAGGTGATAAAACGATTATAAACTTTATAAAGGATTTTTTGCTGCAACTAGCGTTTATAGCAACTTTAATATTCACTTTTCAAATATTTTTTGCGGAGAGGTCTGAGAGAAATAATTACGAAAAGATCATCCTAACCGTATTAATGGGGATATCCATCCTATTATGTATGTCTTTTCCTGCTTATCTTAACTCCAATTTCCATATGGATATTAGGGTCGTTCCATTATTATTGGGAACGTTATATGGCGGTTGTAGAACAGGAATAGTCTTATTCGCACTTATCATTCTTTACCGATTTTATCTTGGGGTCGATTTAGGATTGTATTCGACAACTCTGACCCTTTTATTTA
>JAQBPR010000229.1 GCA_028287395.1 Bacilli bacterium | reverse complement strand
GGTTTATTATCCTTTTACAGTCCATTATTCGACCTTATTCCGAAGGATCACCTATTGAAGAAAATCAACGAGAACATCGATTTTTCTTTTGTTGATGAACTCTTACAAGACAACTATTGTAAGTATTACGGAAGACCCGCGAAAGAACCGGAATTATTGTTTCGGCTTCTGTTTTTGCAAACACTTTACAAGCTATCTGACGTTCGAATAATTGAAGAAGCTCAAGTCAATTTAGCGTACAAATGGTTTCTGGGTTTAAATCCGGAAGAGGAACTCCCTGATCCCAGCCTACTTTCAAAGTTTCGTAAACATCGAGTAGGCACAAATACACTTGAGGTCGTCCATCATCACATTGTTCAGCAAGCGATAGATAAGGGTTTGATCAAATCTAGCGTATTGATCATCGATGCGACCCATACCTATGCGAGAACAAAAAAAGACAGTCCATTAGATGTATTGATCAAAGCGGGGAAAAAGCTACGTAAAGCAGTGTATCATCAACGTGCAGAACTTGCGCATGCTTTTCCACCAAAACCGGAAACAGTGAAAGATCAGGTGGAAGGAACAAGAAAACAACTTCGATACTTGGCGGAACTAGGAGATGCCATTGAAAAACAGGTTCAGCCAACCGATTATCCTATTCTCAAAGAGCTAAAGAATATAAAAAAAATCATCACCGAGGAAGCCTTTCTTGCCTTTAAAGGTGTTCAATCCGTGATAGACCCTGATGCACGGTTAGGTTGGAAATCAGAAGAGAAAAGTTTCTTTGGCTATAAGTCGCATCTGGCCATGTCAGAGGAACGCATGATTACTGCAGTAGAAGTGACTTCTGGAGAAAAGGCAGATGGGCAGTATCTTCCATTGCTAGTCGAAAAAACTCAGCAAGAAGGTATAACGGTAAACGAGGTGCTTGCGGATGCAGCCTACTCCGGAAAAGACAATTTGACCTTTATGCATAAGGAAGAAATCATTCCGACCATTCCATTACACCCCTCCGTGTTGCATGGCAATCGAAATACTGAATTTGAGTATATAAAAGATGCCGATGGCGTACGTTGTCCCGCTGGACACATAAATCTGAAGAAGACACGACGAAAGGAAAAAGAAACGAGGAAAAACCAAAAGACGACCTATTATTTTGACACGAATCTCTGCCAAAATTGCCACCTACGAGAAGGTTGCTATAAACCAGGCGCAAAACTAAAGACCTATTCTATACGAATTATCTCCAAGACACATCAAAAAGCGATTGAATACCAAAAGACAGAATCGTTCGCGGAACGAAGGAAATTGAGGAATCAAATTGAATCGAAAAATGCAGAAATGAAACAAGCTCATGGAATGGAAAAAGCCAAATATGTTGGCTTATTAGGTATGAAAACACAGACTTTCCTCACAACAATTGTGGTTAATGTAAAGCGAATGATTCGATTAATAGAGATAGAATCGGCGTAATCCAACTAATTCCCAGCCTTTTTTACCCATTTGTTGGGAAACAGAGCAATATCATATCTGGGGTATAAAAAACACGTCCTTTTTCAGTGCTCTCCAATCATGAGATGGGTCCATCAGTTCGGACCAGAAATCGATAAACGAATTCGCCCCTACTTGAAACCGACCAACGATTCTTACAGGGCCGACGAGACTTACATCAAAGTCAAAGGAAAGTGGAAGTATTTATACCGAGCAGTAGATTCCGAGGGAAACACAATTGATTTCATGTTGTCTGAAAATCGTGATACCCATGCAGCAAAACGCTTTTTTAAGAAGTCACTATCCTCTCCACATAATCAATCGCCGCGTGTAATCACGGTGGATAAAAACCCAGCATACCCACCCGCAATTGAACAACTTATGAATGAGAAAAATTTGTCGAAGGAAACCATAATCAGACAAACAAAGTACCTTAACAATATTGTCGAACAAGACCATCGATTCATAAAGAGAATTACAAATTCTATGTTAGGGTTTAAGTCATTCAAGACAGCCGAACAAACATTAGCAGGAATTGAAGCCTTTCATATGCTACGGAAAAAGCAGGTTGAAATATTACCTGCTTTTTCCGACGTTGAATGGATCAATACATTATTCGGAATGGTTGCATGAATTACATAAAATCTAAGACTATACTTTTACAATAAATTTTTGCAACAGAACCATTAGTGATCTAGGAAAATAAAGAGGTTATCAAAAAAATTGTAATATTTTCCCTGATTGTTGTATTATGAAAGTATCATTGAAAAATGTAATATAGGTGCACATTTAAATCTGAAAGAAGGATAATATGGGCCATATTCGAAATCGTCACATCAAAATGTTGTCTGTATTATTATCATTGACGCTCTTAGGAGGGGTGCTCTATCAGTTACTTAAACCGACGGAGCAAAACTCACCGCCGACAGCGGAACACGGTATGTTGGATTTGACCGGATGGGACTTTCAAAGAGACGGCACGATTAAACTTGTCGGGGAATGGGACTTTTATTGGCAGCATTTTTTTGCGAGTGCTGATTTCGAAAAGCCGAATCCTCCAAAGCCCAGCGGGTATTTCGACGTGCCGAATGTTTGGGACCAATATCGGGTAGATGGGAGATATTTGTCCGGATACGGGTATGCGACTTACCGTCTGAAAGTGAAAATGGACAGAGTACCCGACTCATTGGCATTGACAATTCCAATTATGTCTACCGCGAATAGGGTGATCATAGACGGTCATACGGTGGCCGCAAGCGGACAGGTTGCGGAATCCAGGGAACAGGCAATAGCTGATTATGTGCCGAAAACCGTCGTTTTCCACCCTGCCGCTAATGAGTTTGACATTATAATACAAATATCAAACTACATTTATGTCCAAGGCGGCATGTGGTATGCGATGGAACTCGGCACCGAGGAACGGATCGCCGATTTGAACCAGAAGGAATTTGCCGTCGAGATGATTGTTTTGGGCAGCGCGTTCATGCTCGGACTCTATCATATTGTCATTTTTCTTCTGCGTCGTACGAACCGGTCTGCACTTTATTTTGGAATTATTTGTTTGCTCATCGTAATACGGCTGCTTTCAGTTAAAGATGTATTCCTCTTGAAGCTGTTCCCAGATGCCAATATCCGCTTAATCATTTTCTTAGAGTACATCACGTATTATGGCGGAATCACAGTCGCAGCGCTGTTCAACCGCGAGCTTTACCCAGAAGAGATTTCAAAGAAAATCGTCAGGCTGATAGTATGGATAGGCAGCGGATTCATTCTAACCGCCGTTGTCTTTCCAACTGAAATGTATACGCGATGGATCAACATCTTTAATTGTTTTGCTTTCTTGAGCGTTACATATTATATTTTCGGTCTTGTTATGGCGGTCAGGAGAAAACGGAGTGGCGCATGGCTGCAAATTACCGGCAATTTTGTGTTTACCGTGACGATTGTTCACGACATCCTGTTCTTGCAAAACCCGTACCAATATCATTGGATCGGCATGCCTATCGTTCCACACGGCATGTTCTTCCTGATTTTTATCGAGGCGGTGTTACTCGCGAGGCGGTTCTCGAATGCATATCAGACGATCGAAACGATGTCGGAAAAGCTCATTTCCCTGAACCAACTGAAGGATGAATTTCTTGCGAATACGTCACATGAACTGAAAACGCCGCTTCATGGCATCATCAACTTGTCGCAGTCTGTGCTGGAAGGCACGGACAGCAGATTGAACGTTACGGATCGTCAAAATCTTGGGGCCGTCGTGTCAGTGGCGCGGAGGTTGGCCAATCTGATCAATGACATATTGGATTTCTCCCGTCTGAAAAACAGCGACCTCACGCTCCATCTGCGCAACGTGGATGTTCGGACCGTCCTGACAGCCAATTTGGAAGTATTCCGTTATTATATCGGAGTCAAGCCGATCCGTCTGGAGCTTCGTCTACCGGACGAGCTTCCGTATGTGTATGTCGATGAAAACCGGCTTTTGCAAGTTTTATATAACTTGATTGGCAACGCGATCAAGTTTACGGAACGGGGAGAGATTACCGTTTCGGCACAAACGGAAGAGGATATGCTTCGCATCTATGTGACCGATTCAGGAATTGGAATTCCCGAAGACAAGCTGGATATCATCTTTCAATCGTTCGAACAGTTCGGTACGGCCGTGGCGAAGGAATATGGCGGCACCGGACTCGGGCTCGGTATTGCGAAGCGGCTGGTCGAGCTTCATGGCGGCGAGATTGCCGTTTCATCCCAAGTAGGGATAGGTTCGACATTTTCTTTCGCCATGCCTATAGGGAAGGAGCGGGGAAAGAACGCGCTTGTTAGCCGGAACGGAACAGGTACGCTCGAGGAGGGGAGGCTGTCCGAACGCTTCATTGCTGCTGCTTCAGAGCAAAGGCAGCATAGGGACGGCCAATATACAATTCTGGCGGTGGATGACGATCCGATCAACTTGCAAGTGATCATCAGCGCGTTCGCTAACGAACCATACGATGTGCTTGTTGCCCGCCACGGAGTGGAAGCGTTGGACATGCTGGAAAGCCATCCACACATAGACCTCGTCATTCTCGATGTGATGATGCCGGGGTTGTCCGGCTATGAAAC
>JAQBPR010000203.1 GCA_028287395.1 Bacilli bacterium | reverse complement strand
TCTATTAGACATGCTATACTATAGTTAAACATTTAGTTGATGCTCTAGGGGTGAGAGCTTTGTTTAAGAGATTACAATTCCATTATAAATTGTTCATTGGTCTTTCTTCGATTATTTTTGCTATATTGATCGTTTCGAGTGGATTGTTTTATTTTTACACAGGCTCTATAGTCGAAACGAACATTGTGGAAACTCAACAGCAAACTGCGCAAAAAATTCAGGAGCAGCTTGATCTTGTGCTTACCCAAATGGATAATTTGACTATCTCGGTTAATGCTTCGGATTTCGTAATGCATACACTCGAGAATATTCCGGATGACGGTGAAGAAAATTATTTTGACAAGCTCCCGCGTGTAAGTGAGGAGCTTCGCAATTATTTATTTTCGTTGACCGCTTTAAAACCGTTAAAGGGTAGAATCAGTATCATTTCCAAATACAATGATTATATGGACTTTAGCAATCGTTCAGATACGCAGGATATAACAAAGAGTGATGTACGGTCTTTTGATTTTGTCAAAAAAGGGATGCAAACGGAGCAATTCAAATATTTTCTCCCCCCTCATCCAGATGAATGGTCTTCCAATGGTGCAACTGTATTCTCTGTCGTAAGGCCATTGCGTGATGAGAATTATGAGATTCAAGGATTAATAGAAGTGAGCTATAGTGTGGAAATGCTGGAAAGTTTATTTGAATTCAAAAATCAATCGCAGGTGCTTAAAGGGGTTATTATTGACCAAAACCAACAAGTCATCTTCGATAATTTCCAGCTTGGAGCACAAAGGAAATGGCTGTTCGATGAAAGTTTATTGCGTGATAAATATGGTAATTACCAAGTGAAGAATCCGCAGGATGGTAAGGACTATGTCGTTACTTTCAATAAACCGGTGAATTACAATTGGACGATTCTTTTGTTTGAAGATCTAGAGGCTATTAAGAAGCCGATTTTTATACTGCGCTCGCTTACGATCATTTCTTACCTTTCCATTTTCACAATTTTTATAATTATCCTTTATATTTATACCAAAAATATCACACGTCCTATTCGCAGCTTGAAAAAATCTGTAGTTTCCGTCAATATGGACAACCTCAGGCTGAAACTGAATTTTGCGCAGGGCAATGAGCTCACTTTATTGGCTCAAGCTTTTCAGGATTTATTAGATGAGGTCAAAGGCACAATGGACTTAATGGTAGAATCACAAGCGCGAGAGATGAACGCGCATATGCTGGCTTTGCAGGCGCAGATGAATCCGCATTTCCTTTATAATACACTGGCTGTCATAGGGGCTTACGGGATTAAAAAGGGCAACGACGAAGTGATGCAAATGTGCGCGGATTTATCCGACATGCTGCGCTATACGATCGATTTGGACAATGGGCAAACGAATATACGCTCCGAAATCGCACATGTTGAAAAATATTTGAAGCTGATGTCGCTGAGATTTGAACATAATTTACAATATCAGATGGATCTGGACGAGGCAATGCTTGATATACCGATTCCAAAGCTAACCTTAGAGCCGATGATCGAGAATGTTTTTCGGCATGGTTTTACGGATGTTAAACCGCCGTGGGTGCTTAAGGTGACAGGTTATGTTAAAGGGCAGCGCTGGTACATTGAAATTGAGGACAATGGAAATGGTTTTAAAGCGGCGGCAATTGAAGCGTTGACTAATCGTTTGGCGGAGGAAAACGGCTTCTTTAAGTCGGAGCATTTCACGCAACAGAAAGCAAACGGCGGCATGGGTTTAATTAATACGTTTATGCGGTTGAACCTTTTTTATAAAGGCCAGGAAACCATAGAGTTTTTCAATACATTCGAAGGCGGCGCTATGATCCGAATTAGCGGTCCTATGGCCAATCGAGGTGAAAATGAATGAAATATACCATTATGCTCGTTGAAGATGAACCGCCTATCTTGTATGCCATAAAGCAACTCATAGAATCGGGGAACTATGGCTTCACTGTAATCGCCACAGCTCAAAACGGCAGAGATGCTTTGAAAGCATTAGAGGGGCATGCTCCGGATGTCATTATAACGGATATTCAAATGCCATTTATGAATGGTTTGGATTTAATTGATGAGGTGCATCGCAGGCAACCTCAGATTAAATGCGTTATCTTAACAGGTTATAGTGATTTTGAATATTCGCGAAAGGCATTGCGTTCGAATGCATATGAATATTTGTTGAAACCAATTCAGGTAGAACAGTTGAGAGCCTTACTGGAGTCACTACGGGAAACGCTTAATAAAAGCCGAATGCAGGCAGAGCAAACAACGCTAAACAACGCTATATTTTTTGAACAATATGCAAAGCTGGATTTGACTAACCTTTCTAATAGGCTTCTTGCACCTATGATTATTTGTGCGGGTCATTATGCACATGAAACTTGGTATGCCGATCATCCGGGAAGGAAATTTTGGGAGCAAACCGAACACTTGGAAACGATTCAAAAGTATTCGGATAATTGTGACCTATGGATACTGAATGGGTTTACGCCGAATGAGAGAATTGTGATTTTCGGTTTGGATTCTCTGGATCATTCATCAATTGACGCTTTTGCTATAAAGCTTATGCAGCAATTAAGCAAGGGACAAATCCCCATTCAGATGATCTATGGAGGGCCGGTTCCACAGATAAACGAGCTTTCCAATGCAATAAAAAAGCTAAGGACGGCGTTTGCTCAGAAGATTGTATTCGGCGCTTCGGGGATATTTGGAGAAGCGAAAAGGAGTATAACCCCGTTCATTATTCCGAGTAATGACGACAATAGATTTGTTTTTTTGGCGCAGCACAAAAATCTTGATTCATTTAAAAAGGATTTCCTGCTATTACTGAATGAATGGGAATCGAAGAAATATGTACAAGCTTGGATTGAGACGTTATTGCAAAATTTAACACATAAGCTGGCGCAGGTTCATCATGCTGAGTTGGGGGAACTGTCTCAGTCAAGCTTGATCGTTTCCGAAGTCTTATCCATTTCTACCAGCTATTCCGAATTATTTGAAAATTATTGCCGCTTCATACGTGTCATTTATGAGAATACAGAGCACTCATTGACGGATATTTCTGCTGCTGAGATTGTCGCTCAAATGGAGAAATATTTTCAGAATAATTTCACGTCCGCCATTTCCTATAAAATGTTTTACGACTTGTTTGGTTTTAATGAAACTTATTTAAGTCATGTCTTTAAGCTGCAGCGGGGCATTACGCCGAATAAATATGTAACAAAATTGAGAATAGAGAAAGCCAAGGAGATGATTCTCCTTCAGCCAGATACGCATTTGAAGAAAATCGCTGCACAAGTGGGCTATGACGATGCCTTTTATTTCAGCAGAGTTTTTAAAGAAATGACGGGCATCAGTCCCTCTGAATTTATTAAACATAGCAAAGATCAGACTAAACTTTAATTCTATGGAAAGTCTAGGCGTGTTATATTGATTGTCCATTTATTAACGCAATTATTCTTGGTATAAATAAGGAGTAATATATAAAGCGCTTACATCACAGGAGGTTATGTCCACGACAAAGAAACTATTTATTGCATTGACGATTTAAAATTTTTAGGAGGTTGAATTATGCAAAGAAAACAAGCAAAATGGAAAAGTATTTTTACAGTTGGGATCGTTTTAAGCACAATGGTCATGCAGATGGTGATAACCGATCCAACCCCTGTTAAGGCCACTGGAACGCCAATTTTCAACCCTGATTATAACCAGCTTGTATCCCGGTCGGACCTTACTTACACAGGAATGAATACGTCTGGTCCTTATGGCATGCCTATAGCTAATGGCAAGTTCGGGGGGCCAGTCTGGGAACCTGCAGGTAACATGCTCAGCATGCAGGTCAATCATACGAATACTTTCGTGGCTAACGATGCAAGCGCTCGGGGGAATTCAAGTGGCGGTGGACTAGGGAAGATCAATGTTGATATGGGGGGCACCGTCTTTGGTGCCGCGACAACACAGAAATTATCGCTTTATGACGCCATGTTGAATATTGATGGAACCAATATGAATGTAAAGGTAATCGGGAAAAATGATTCGGATATCGTCGCCATTCAAGTCACTGACAATCGTCCCGCGCCTGCGCAAATTAAAATCGATCTGAAAATGCTCAGGGCTCCTTCTGTGAATACAGGTAATGGAGGCGCTAATCATGCAGTATCAACCATTAGTCAGGAAACCGGAAATATTATCGCGTTAAAACAAGTTTTTTCGGAAGCTGCCTCAACGGGTATCACAAGCAATGATTTTTATTGCAGCACTGGTGTTGCTATTAAAGTCCAAGGTCGAACAGGAACCACGAGTACGGTTGATACACAGACCGTAAGAATTACTGTACCTGCAGCCACTGGTACGTTCACCATCATGATCGGCGGAGATACAAGTATGAATACAGCCGTAGATGTGAAAAGCAACGCTATTGCCCAAGCCAACACCTCCTCCACCTACAGCAGCATATTTGCTTCCAACCAAACTTGGTGGCATGCTTTTTGGTCGAAGTCTTATGTCTATCTTCCTACTCAATTGAATTTTGAACAAAGACGAACTTATTATATGTACTTGGCAGCTATTTCGAACAGAGGTCTATACCCAGCCAAATTTAATGGCGGAAACTGGATCGCAGAAGGCGATACAAGAGACTGGGGCGGCGATTACTGGAATTGGAATCAGGATTCTTTATATCAACCTCTAGATGCCGCCAATCATAAGGAATTAATGGATCCGCTATTTAATATGAGAACGACTAATTTAAGCAGATATCAGAATGCGGCAACGCAAGTCTGGGGCAGCCAGGGCGTTTGGATAGGAGAGACATCCGGCTTTTTTGGACAGGAAACGTTGCCAACTGCAATCGGTACCGATTTGAAGAACTATTTACTCTACCAAGGATCTCAAACTTCAGGTCTTAGTGCTTTCGCCAACAATAGGGATACGTCTCTCTCTGATTGGAATTGGGCTGGCAGTTCAGTAGCACCGGCATCATATGTAGTTCACACGATGGTAGCTGCGCAGGAGACAGCAGAATATTTTTGGGATCGGTACTTGTACACCAATGATTTAACCTGGTTGCGAAATAATGCGTATCCTTTCATTAAAGGCGCAGCAGAATTTTACCGCAATTATGCTGGCTTCAAATTGGATCCTGACGGTAAATATCATTTCTACAATACCAACTTGCACGAACATATTTGGGCTGGTAAAGATGTTATCGATGATCTTTCGTTGGCGAGAGGGATATTTGCAGTTGCTGTCAAGGCTTCAACGTTGCTCAATCTAGACTCTACATTGAGACCGCTGTGGCAAGCTCGGCTTGATAACATTGCGCCTTATCCTTTGAGTAGTCAAGCAGGAGCTGTCGGAGGGTTGACATCCGGAAATCCAACATGGGCGGAGGGCTTATCACCTTACGCACTTATAAGAGATAATTACGGATCTGAGAGTCCCAGATTTAAGATGCTTGAAAAATTCGATGTACTGACATTGGAAACAAAGGATCAGGGACTGGACGGTGGAGATTGGAACACGGCCATAAATACTTACTTGGCGTCTCCGGGATATACGAATATAAAAGTCAATGGACAAAAAGCTCATCCAACAAGCAGATTTCTGGTAGATGCGGCAAGACTGGGACGAGGGAGTGATTTGGCCGTCATGTTCCCTGTACAGTACGGTCAATTTTTTAATACACCTAACTTACTTGAAAAAGAAACCGACTATTATTCAGCTCAGGGTTACGGAACATGGTCTGCATCAATTCAAGAGGCTTTGAATCAGAGTGTTGCCCCTAAACCGGAATTGGATGCTGTAATACGGGTCTTTCCTGCGTGGCCGACAGCTTGGGATGCCAAATACAAGTTACTTGCCAAAGGTGGCTTTATCGTATCTTCATCCATGGTCAATCAGGACAAACAATATGTGGAAATTGAATCACAGTTCGGCGGTACAGCCCGAGTAAGAAATCCATGGTCAACGAATGTCGTACTTTGGCGTAATGGCGTACAGGCTGAAACGCTCACAGCTTCATCAAATTCATTGTTGAATTTTAATACGACTGCAGGGGAAACCATCGTTATGGTTAGACCGGGCACAACTCCCGATCAGTATAGAACTTCCACTGTAATTTATGGAGGTGGAGGTGGAGGTACGACGGTAAATAATACGGATAGCAACATTGCTTACAGCGGCAGTTGGTCACTTAGCTCCAGTAGAGGTTTTGGCGATTATCAAAATGATGTTCAGTATACCTCGACTAATAGCAACTATTTTCAATACACATTTACGGGAACTGGCGTAGATTATGTTACTGAAAAAGATGTCGATATGGGTAATGTGGACATTTACATCGACGGTGTTTTCCAGCAGACCCTGAGTTGCACCAATGCGACCAAACTTTCGCAGCAGGTTGTTTATAGTAAGCGTGGTCTGAGTAATGGGACGCATACCATAAAAGGTATCAAAACATCCGGCTCATTTATGCTTGTAGATGCCTTTACGAAATATGCAACAATTACCACTGTCAATGATACGGATAGCAACATTGTTTACACCGGCAGTTGGTCATATGCCTCCGGTAGAACTTATGGCGATTATCAAGCGGATGTTCACTATACCACGACTAATACTAACTATTTCCAATACACATTTACGGGAACTGGAGTAGATTATATTACTGAAAAAGATGTCCATATGGGTAATGTTGACATTTATATCGACAATGTTTTCCAGCAGACCGTGAGTTGCACCAATGCGACCAAAATTGCGCAGCAGACTGTTTATAGTAAGACTGGTCTGACTAGTGGCACGCATACAATAAAAGGTGTCAAAACATCCGGCACATATATGCTTGTAGATGCCCTAATACCACGTTAAAAGGAGAGATCTATTCGCTTAAAGAGGATAATTGTTTAGCGGCAAAAAATCCATGTCATTTATATGGATCATCCATGTAAAACAAAAAATTAGCATGCTAATATGATGATGAAGCGATAAATAAAGCGCTTACAAAAAAATGGAGGTAGTTATTATGTTAAAAAAATTCGTTTCAAGATTCCTGATTACACTTTTGCTCGCTTCATTCATTCCCATGTTTTCTTCAGTCGCCAATGCAGACACTAATATCCCGCAGGCGGGAGCAAATCCGATTGTGTTCAATCAAACAGCAACGACCGACAATCTAATTTATTTAATGGCAGCCGGCTCCGAGCACAATTCAAGCTTGACGATTGATAATTACGGTGCACCTAAGCATGCTTGGGTTAACAACTTTTTTGGCAGAACAACAGATTATATGCAGTGGACAGTAAACTTGCCTGCTGCTGCAGTCTATCATGTGGATATGCTGCTTAGCAATAATACAAACACCCCTTTAAGATTAAGTGTTGTCAGTACGGGTGCTACTCTTAATTTTACAACGAATAACTTTGGATGGGACAAGTTAGATGCCGGTACAATTTCGCTTCCCGCCGGGACAAGCACAATTAAACTTATAGGAACTGCAGGATCTGCGCATGGTATGACGATCAAATCTCTTGAACTTATGCGCAATTCCGATCTAGCGGCCTACCAGTCACGGATTGCAAGCTTCAAGAAAGATACCACTTGGCTCAGTAATGCTGGGTATGGCGTTATGTTCCAATATGGCGGTTGGGGATACCCTCAATCAGGTTCTCCACAAACTTTGGATAATCAAGCGGCTAATTTTAATGTCACCAATTTTGTGAATATGGTCAAAAATACAGGAGCGACTTACGTCATCTGGTCTGCAACCTGGTGGACTTACGCGATGGACGCGCCGATTTCACAGGTAGATTCAATTGTAGGTAATGGAAACCGGACATCCTCACGAGATTTAATCGGTGATGTAGCTGCCGCTTTACATGCGCAAGGAATCAAGTTTATGCTGTATTATCATACAGGGCAAGACAGTCACTTAGGTTATAATTCAACAGATTTTTGGCAGCATCAGAACTGGCCTTCTGCATTTACAACGACTGGAATAGGTGATCGTTCCACGTTTTTCACCAATTGGACCAATATCATTACTGCAATGGGTAACCGTTATGGAACAAATCTGGATGGATGGTTCTTTGATGATGGCGGCATGATGTATTACCCAGCTCCTTTTGAACAATTGGGCCAAGCAGCACGGGCAGGGAATCCAAATCGCTTAATTTCATACAATCCATGGGTAGCTTCAAGAATTACTGATTTTCAGGATGTTTATTTTGCTGAAGAAAGTCATGGGGAAACACAACAAGGCAGTGCTCCTGTGGGCGGCAATGGGGTATTCACAAGTGGACCGCAAAAAGGATTATTACAGCAAGCCATGTTCAGGATGGAACAGGATTGGGGTGTACATGCTGCGAATACGTCGATAAATACTGGAATTAGTAGTTCCCAATCGATCGGATGGATGAATAGCGCCAAATCACGCAGGGTCCCGCTATCATTCAACATGATGATGTGGGAAAACGGAACGGTTTCAGCGTCATCACTTCAGGTGCTCACTGATGTCAAAAATTCACAAGGGACAGGAACCGTCTATAATAAGATTAAAAATCATACAACAGGTAAAGTGCTTAATGGCAATTGCGGAGCTGATGGATGCGCCGTTACGCAGTGGTCGGATGTCACAAGCACCAATCTGCAATGGCAGGTTATTGACCTGGGTAATGGCTACGTTAAAATCAAAAACCGTACAGACGGTAAAGTGCTTAATGGCGGTGGAGGAACGGATGGGTCTCCCGTTTCGGAATGGTCAGATGTCACAAGCAATAATCTGCAATGGCAGGTTATTAATTTGGGTAATGGCTACGTTAAAATCAAAAACCGTACCGATGGTAAAGTGCTTAATGGCGGTGGTTTGACGAACGATGGAGCTGCTCTCACAGAGTGGTCGGATGTAACAAGCACCAATCTGGAATGGCAAATTATCCCTAACTAACCCCAACGCATAGGGGCTGACCCATAAGTCATGAAAATGGCGAAGGGTTAGTTCCCTTTTTTTGTTCTAAAAATAACAAAAAGAAAGCTCTCTTTCGTAAAATGGAAGTACCACCTACCATTTACGCAAAGGAGAGATTTCGGTTGTGTGCAAGTAATGAATAAATACAAACCTCTCTTGTATCGTAAATTTAATATTATGCTATTAAACCGAATAATTGCTGGATGAGTTGAACGGGTTGTGGTGCAAGTATTTCATTAATGGTAACATTGACTGAAATGAAAGTATAGAATGGAGAGTTTAATTTGGAAACGGCATTAAATTTGTTCAAATGGAAACATTACGAAGCGGAAGTTATCCTATTAACCGTCAGATGGTATTTGAAATATAGCTTAAGTTATCGGGATGTAGCAGAAATGATGAAAG